>MHLG01000001.1:0-2032 GCA_001821375.1 Candidatus Liptonbacteria bacterium RIFOXYD1_FULL_36_11
CTGGCGGAAGAGATAAGCAATGGGCAATATCTGAAGATTTAAAGAATAACTCCGAACAATACAAAAAATCTATTTTTGAAGTGAAGTCTTATTGGGTTAGTTAAAAACATGAATAATTTATACGGGAAATTAAAATTTTGGGGATCAATTATTGGTATTATTCTTGGTGTTTTTGGAATAATTAATTACTTTTTTGTATGGAGACTTCTTAAATCTATTATTTTAGGTATAACGTTCATTGGATTATATCTTTGGCGTTATCCTCAAATAATAATGAATGTTGTATTTATTTTGTGGCTTCTTGCTTTGTCTTACTTAGTTTGGGTTAGAATTAAAAAAATAAGAGAGTGCATTTTTAAAGATAATTTTAAACGTGGCACAGAAAAATGGGATTATGAATTTGGTGAAATTAAAACTGAGAATAATGAATTAAGTGTATCTAAATGCTATTCTGGAATTTTAACGAGAGGAGGTCAAAATTGGGGAAACTGCGAATTTAAATTTCAGTCTAAAATTATAAAAGAATGCTCTGGTTGGATTGTGAGGGCTAAAGATTTTAATAATTATGTAATGTTCCAGTTTACAAAAGAAAAAATTAGACTTCATTATCGTATTGAAGGATGTTGGGATGTCCCAGAAGAAAAATTAATTAATAATGTTGTTGATATAAAAGATAATGAGTGGTTTAGTGTTAAGATAAAAATTAATGGTGATTCAGCTTTAATATTTATAAATAATAAGGAGGTATACTATCGTAATGATGTTTTTAGTAAGCATCCTTCTAATACAGACGTTCATTATATATCTTTTCCTATAGGGAGAGTTGGCTTTAGACAGAGTGGAGATGAACGGGCTCTTTTTAAAAATGTTAAGGTTTATTTAATTTCTTAAAAATATAGATTAAAGTTTATTTTTATAAGAAAACTTCGGGGATTTTTTAAGGGACTTTGTATTAAAAAAAGGCGGTGTGTTGCATCGCCTTTTTATTGTTTGCTTAGTGATTATAGTGATCATCATTGTCATGTTTAGAATTTTCATAATCCCTCATAAATGTTTTTGAATATTCACCGCCGCTGTGATCTACTGGATAATTGGGAGCTGATTTTCTGAACATAATTTTAATAATAACTCCAATGATGACGGCTGTTATCATAATTTCAAGGGGATACTTTAGTAGTGTAAGTTTGAAGATATACAGCCAGCTTACTGAGTTATTCATTTATCCTCACCTCCTTTTATTAATGTGCTAATGTAAGTGTAGCAAAATAGTAATCTTTATTCAATATTTATCTGAACCTGGATATATTAAATGTCTTAAGATGATGAAGAAATCTTCAATTTTTAGATTTCTAGGGAGACTTTGTGTTAAACTAATAAATATATAAATTTGCCTTTTTTGGCAAAGAAAAACCGGAATTTCCCGAAAAGAACACAATCAGATTATTCAGTAAAGACGGTAATTTTCGAGGTACGCCTCGTTGCGGCACCCTAGATATGGAATAGTAAATTACAAATTACAATCCGCTAGCTTGCGGATAAATTACAAATAAATTTCAATTTTTAAATTTTATGAAAATTGTTTTTTGTGGAAGTATGTCTGCTTCAAAGGAAATGGTTGAAGCGGAAAAAAATCTTAAAAAATTAGGATATGAGACAGTAATACCGAGTTTTGTTGAGAGATATGCTAAAATGGAAGTTGATTCTATTGTTAAAATGAGTGCTGAATCAACCCGCGATAAGATGGAGCATGATTTAATCAGGGGTTATTTTAATAAAATAAAAGATTCTGATGCGATACTTGTTGTAAATGTAGAGAGGAGGGGGGTAAAGGGTTACGTAGGAGGAAATTCTTTTTTGGAGATGGGATTTGCTTTTATTCTTAATAAGCCAATTTATCTTTTGAATGAGATTCCGGATATGGGATATAAAGATGAGATAGTGGCAATGAGGCCGGTGATACTTAATGGGGATTTTAAAAAAGTAAAAAGTAAAATTTAATTTTTATAAAACAGGTTCTAATTATCCGCCAAAG
>MHLG01000001.1:2051-15232 GCA_001821375.1 Candidatus Liptonbacteria bacterium RIFOXYD1_FULL_36_11
ACGACTCAAATTAAAGCGGCAGGCTCTATTTTTATATCTTGACTTTTGAGGGCAAATTAAAGTATGATAATTTCATATTATAATTTAATATAATTATTATGAGCACAATATCAGTGCCAGTATCTCCCAAGCTAGAGGAATTGATTGAATCTTTAGTAAAAAGAGGATATGGAGCAAGTAAGGCGGATGTGGTTAGAAAGGCTTTGATTTTATTAGCAGAAGAAGAGGCGGTCCGATTGGTTTTATTAGCGGAACAGGAACCAACCTTAAAGGGGGATTTAAAAAAGTTAGCTAAAAAACTTTAATTTTAAATGGAAGTTTATTTTAAGCCGACTTTTGTGAGACAGTTTAAGTTGTTTGAGGAGGAACTTCAGGAAGAAATTTTAGAGAAGGTAGAATTATTCAAGAATTCTAAAAATCATAAGCAACTTAAAGTCCATAAATTAAAAGGACGTTTATCTAATCATTATGGTTTTTCGGCAAACTATCAGATTAGGATTGTTTTTAATTATATTTCTAAAGAAGAAGTGGTTTTATTAGCAGTAGGAAGCCACGAAGTTTATAAATAAATTTTATATTTATATAAAACAGATTCTAATGATCCGCCAAAGGCGGACGGGTGCGCAGTTTTTAACTCTAGTTGCCGTGTTATAATTTTAAAAAAAAGTTAACGGGTAAAATTTTTTAATGGATATAAAAAGAGAGTTGGAAAGAATTGGTTTAACTATAGAAAACTCTGTTGTTATCGGTTCGGGTATATTAAGCGCTCTTAATATTAGAGAAAGTCAGGATATTGATGTGACTGTAAATGAAGATGTTTATAAACGTTTAAGCGCGGACAGCCGTTTTAAAAAGGCGGAAAATCATGGGAGGGAAGTGCTTACTGATGGATTGTTAGAGATTGGGACGAGTTGGGGCGTGTTAAACAAAGATTATAAATTTGATGATTTTTTAGGCGAATCGGTTGTGATAGATGAAGTTCGTTATACAACGCTTGAGTTTTTATTAGCTGTAAAACAAAGTTGGCTTTTGGAAAAAGATGCGCGCCAGAAAGATATAGACGATGTGGAGCTTATAAAAAATTACCTTCTTAATAAAAATAATACCTAGTTGTGAGACTGGGTATTTTTTTGTAAAAATTGGTTTTGATAGGGGTGGGTTAAAATGTTTTTGTTTTAATTTTAGAAGAGTAGAGTTATATAATAAATGTATATGGAAAAGATAAGAGAAAAACAAAATCCGGAAGAAAAGGAGAGGGAGGAGAAAAAGATGTTTTCTATTTTAGATTTAGAAGAGTTAACTAAAAAGCATAAAGAAGAAAAGGATAAAATATGGGACGCGGACTATCATGGAAGGGAGTTGTTTGAAAAACTTATAGAAGAAGAAAAGAAGTTTTTAGAAGAATTAATGGAAAGTAAAGAAAGATTTAAAAAGATATTTAAGACAGAGAAAGAGTCAATCTATTTTATTTTAGAGACGGGAGAAAGTTTACGATTTAAAAGAAGTAACGGAGAATTTGGAGAAAAGCTCAAATCACAGCCAGTTTTAGAGCGAGTGTTTTTTATAAGTGAAGAAGAAGCGGAGAGAATTAAAAAAGAGCATTTATTGGAGTGGCCGGGAGGGACTATAAATATTATTAATTATAGGGTGGGGGCGGTTCCTTTTGAGTTAAATGTTTATAAGTATCCTTCTAAAATTGTTTTTAAGGAAGAAGAAAATAGTTTAAAGATTATAGGGTCAGAATTTGTTAATGAAGACGGCAAAATTTCTCAAGATGAAAACTTATCAGGCGGATATCATATCGGACATCCTATTACGGAAATAATTAAGTAATTTAATCTTTCAGTTAAATTTGAAATTAAAGTAAAGTTTTGTTTTTATGGAAGAGATGTTTAAAGTTTATTTTTTAAGTGTTCAGTAATAGTTCTAAAAAATAAGAAATGATTTTTTGTTTTAGTTTGATATAATTTAGATATGTTTGATAGTTTTAAATATGCATATTTATTGTTAGATATTCCTTTTGTTGTTGCTTGGTTTATTCTCTATTTAGTAAGTAAAAAAACCAGAAAGGAGCAGTTGATTATGAGTTTGTTATTTTTGCCGGCGGGAACGATTGGCGAAATTTTGTATTTTCAAGATTATTGGTCGCCGGCAAGCGTTTTTTCTTTTTCTTTATTTGGAGTAGCTGTGCTTATTGAAGATTTAATCTTTTCTTTTTCTATAGCCGGTTTTGCTTCGGTGATTTATGAGGTGTGGCGAGGAAAAAAATTAGTGCGAATTAATAAAAAAGTGCAGGCAAATTGGATGTTGCTTATAGCTATATGTTTAGTAATAAGTCTCGG
Organism: Candidatus Liptonbacteria bacterium RIFOXYD1_FULL_36_11; assembly: GCA_001821375.1. Lineage (GTDB taxonomy): Bacteria > Patescibacteriota > Minisyncoccia > UBA6257 > XYB1-36-10 > XYB1-36-10. Next base: position 4,394 of record MHLG01000001.1, read on the forward strand.
ATTATTTTCAGTAGGAGTAAATTCTATATTTGCGACTTCTATTTCTCTTGTGGTGGGTGCGCTTTTTATTATCTTATCGCGCTACGATTTATTTGAAGATGCTGTTTTAAGCGGAATAGGAGTGATGTTTTTAATGTTTCTATCTTATCAAATTCTCTATCGTTTTGTTTTTTATAATCCGGAAGTAATTTTAAAAGAAGGATGGTTGCTTTATGGTTCCAGTTTTGATTTAAGGATATTTGATATTCCGGTAACTGAAATGATATGGGGTTTTAGTTTTGGTATGATTATTGGACCTTTTTATGAGTTTATAAAAGGAGTGACAATAAAAAAAGGAAAAAAAATTGACGGGAGAAAAAAAGAAGGCTATAATAAAAACTAGATTTGATAAGGGAGATTATTTAAGAAAGAAAAGGTCGTTCTTTTGAATGGTATAAATATCTTTGTTTATGGAAGAAAATACTAATCCGGTGGTAACTCCGGGAGAAGAGCAGCAAATACCGGTGGTTCCTGCTACAGTACAGCCAGCGCCGGAAGCGCCAGCAGTTCCGGAAGCTCCAGCCGTGCCGGAAGATCCAACTGCGCCGGAGGCTCCTGAAGCTTCAACTCAATAAAATTAAATAAAATCTCCTCTGCTTTTACGATAGAGGAGATTTTATTTTTTTTAGGTTATAATGACAGAAAAAAATATGAGAAATAAAATTATTTTTGGGGCGGTTTTATTGGCGGCGGTTTTTGCGGTAGCGATTATTTTTTATAGGCGGGATAAAAAAGTAGGAGATATGGAAACAAGCAAAATAAAAGTAGTGACAACACTTTTTCCTTTGTATGATATAGCGAGAAATATCGGAGGGGAAAAGGCGGAGGTGGCGTTGCTTCTGCCGCCGGGGATGGAGGCGCATTCATTTGAGCCAAGGCCGAGTGATATTATAAGAATTAACGAGGCAGATGTTTTTGTTTATACCGGAAAGTTTATGGAGCCGTGGGCGGAGGATATAATAAATGGAGCGGTAAATAAAAATTTAGTAACGGTTGATGTGAGTAGGGGCGTAAAAATGATTGCAGGAGTTTTTCATGATAGCGATGAACTAGTTGGTTCGCTTGATTCTCATATTTGGCTTGACTTTGATAATGCTAGGAAAATGGCGGAAAATATAAAGGAAGTTTTTATTGCTAAGGATACGGAGAATACTTTATTTTATGAGCGGGCGGCGGCGGATTATGAAGGTAGATTGTCCGAGTTTGATTTAAAATACTTTGAAGCTTTTAGTAATTGTGAGAATAAGGAGATAATTTATGGCGGACATTATGCTTTTGGTTATATGGCTAACCGTTACGGATTAAAATATTCAGCAGCTCAGGGGATTTCTCCTGATTCTGAACCGACAGCGAGCGATCTAATTAGTTTGATAGACCAGATTAAAAAAAATAATGTTAAATATATTTTTTATGAAGAGCTTTCAAGTCCAAAAATAGCGGAGATGATTGCCGGAGAAACTAATACAAAAATGCTATTATTAAATGCGGCTCATAATTTAACAAAAGATCAGTTTGAAAAAAATGTTTCGTTTTTTGATATTTTAGAAAATAATTTAGAGAATTTAAAAGTAGGTTTAGGATGTTGGTGAATTTATGAAAACTGTTTTATCCGTAAATAATTTATCTTTCAGTTACGGTGCGGCGGAAGCATTTTCCGGTGTTTCTTTTGTGATAAATGAGGGAGATTATGTAGCGTTAGCGGGGCCAAATGGAGCGGGGAAAACAACGCTTATAAAGGTTATTTTAGGTTTGGAAAAAAAAAAGAGCGGAAGCGTGGAGATATTCGGGGAGGATTCGGGGAGGTTTTTGAATTGGAGCAAGATTGGATATTTGCCGCAAAGAGTGAATGTTTTTAATCCTTTATTTCCGGCAACAGCGGAGGAAGTGGTAGGTTTAGGGTTACTTTCAAAAAAGAAATATCCGAAGATGTTTAATAAAGACGACAAAAATAAGATTCAGGAAACGCTGAAGTTTTTGAATATAAAAAATTTAAAAGATAGATTAGCGTCAGAGCTGTCGGGTGGACAGCAACAGAGAGTTTTTTTAGCGAGAGCTTTAGTTTCCGAACCGGAACTTTTAATTTTAGACGAACCGAGTACAGCGCTGGATCAGGCGGCGAGAGAATATTTTTTTGAGTTGGTAAAAAAATTAAATAAAGAAAGGAGGATGACGGTGATAATTATTACGCATGATACTTCGCAGATCGGGGAGTATGCAGATAAGCTGTTGTTTTTAGATAAGGAAGTAGTTTTTTTTGGATTGTTTAACGAGTGTTGCAAATCGGAAGAGATGAAAAAGTATTTTGGACATTTTTCAAACCATCTTTTTTATCATAAATAATATGAGTTGGTTTTATTTTTTAAATTATCAGTTTGTGGAAAGAGCGTATTTGGCGGGTTCTTTTATTGCTGTTTTATGCGCCGTGCTTGGACTTTTTTTAGTGTTAAGAAAATTATCACTTATTGGAGACGGACTTTCACATGTTAGTTTCGGAGCTATCGCTCTCGGACTTTTTTTTGGGATGTATCCTTTTTATGTGGCGTTACCAGTTACGGTATTGGCTTCTTTTTTGATTTTAAAGCTGGCAGAAAAGGCTAAAATGTACGGAGATGCGGCGATTGGTATTGTGTCATCAATGGGTGTTGCTCTAGGTGTGATTTTAGCGAGTTTATCTCGCGGATTTAATGTGGATTTATTTAGTTATTTATTTGGCAATATATTAGCGATTAGCAATCAAGAGGTGTATCTGTCGGTGGGTTTATCTGTTTTAGTTTTAGCGGCGATAGTTTTTTTGTATAATGATTTTTTTTCGGCGACTTTTGACGAGGAGTATGCCAGAATTTCTGGGGTGAGAACCGATTTAATTAATTTGGCTTTAGTTTTTATGACAGCTATAACGGTAGTGTTGGCAGTAAAAGTAGTGGGAGTGATGTTGGTTTCAGCCCTTTTGATTTTGCCGGCGGTGACGGCTTTGCAAATTGCCAGAGGATTTAAGGAAGCAATAGCGGCGGCGGCGATTATTTCGGTATTTTCAGTTTTAGCCGGTATTACATTTTCTTTTTATGGGGATTTGCCGGCGGGAGCAACGATTGTTTTAATAAATTTTGCTATTTTTATACTTTTCTTTTTGTTAAGGAGAAGGAAATAGGAGCGGCTGGTTTTTTAAGATGGGTTTTTAGAAAAGTAGGAGTTTTTTATTATCTCTTATTAAATATTTTTAGCGAAAGGCTAGAGGAGTCTTATTTGATTTTTTGGGTTAGAAATGGGATAGTTTTAGAAATACTGGAAATTGTTTTTTGTAATAAATAATGATATCCGAAGAAGATAAAAAATTAACAGACGAGGAGCTTGCAAAAAAAGTGCAGGCGGGAGAAGCGGATTATTTTGGCGAGCTGGTTTTGAGATATGAAAATAAGATGATTGGGTATATCCGCCGGTTTATCCAAAATAGGGATGATGCGACAGATGTAGTGCAAGATGTTTTTATAAAGGTTTACAAGAATATTCAAAGCTTTGATGTGACGCAAAGGTTCTCGCCTTGGATTTACCGGATTGCCCATAATGAGATGGTAAATAACTTAAAAAAGAAGGTGAGACAGCCATTAAATTTTTTTGATCCGGAAGTTTTATTTCCGCATCCTTTGGCAAAAGAAAATCCGCAAGATGATTCGGAAAAAATAGAGATAAAAGAGATTTTAGGAAAATGTATGGAGCATTTAGATGAAAAATATAAGGAGGTGCTGGTGCTTAGATATTTTGATGATTTGGATTATAAGGATATAGCGGATGTTTTAAAAGTGCCTGTCGTGACAGTGGGAGTGAGATTAAATAGGGGAAAAGAAAAGCTTAAAGAAATTTATGAAGAAATAATAAAAAAAGGAGATTATGGAAGAGAATAAAAATTTGGCGGAAAGTTTAGTTGGTAGAATAAAAAGAGGCGAAATAAAAATGAGACCGCGGCTTTATTTTGTTTTAAAGTCATTTATTTATTTTTTAGTGACGGCTTTTTTTGTGGTGCTGGCTTTATTTTTCACTACTTTTGTTTTTTATGTTTTAAAGATAAACGGTTTTATAAGAATGTCCGGGTTTGGGCTTAAAGGAATGAGAGATTTATTTTTATCTTTACCGCTAACTCTTTTAGTATTAACAGTTTTGTTTTTTTTGACGGCGGGGGCGATGCTTTTAAGGTATCCGGTAAGTTACAGAAAGCCGCTGGTTTATTTAGTTGGTTTTTTATTGTTGGTTTTAAGTTTAGGAACGGTATTTTTCGCGCAAGCGACGGGATTAAGAAGAGAAATTTTTTATATAGCAGAAAAAGCGGAAATACCGATTATTAAAAATCTTTACAATGAATACAAGAGTATAGCGCCAAAGAATGTGGAAATAGGGACGGTGACTTTTGTTTCTTCCGGAAGTTTTGGATTGAAGACGAGTAAGGAAGAAATAAGAGTGGTTTTAGGGCCAAATACTTCTATTTATGCAGATGGAGGAATAAAAGAAGGAAGTTATGTAATAGTGCATGGAAACAGAAACGGAAGCATGGTAGGAGCTTTTGTGGTAGAGATGATTATCCAGAATTAAGAATAAAGAATTAGAAATTGTATTTTTAAAAGTCCGCATTTTTTGAAACTAAAATTTATGAAATTTAGATATTTAGAGAAAGAGGATAAGAAAATTGGAGATTTAGTAAAGAGAGAGATAGAAAGACAGAAAGAGACGATAAATTTAATAGCGTCGGAGAATTATGTTTCGTCAGCGGTGCTTGAAGTTTTAGGGTCACCCTTAACAAATAAATATTCAGAAGGATATCCGGGAGCGAGATATTATCCGGGGAATAAAATTTATGATGAGATTGAAAAAATAGCGCAGGAAAGAGCGCTAAAACTTTTTAAACTTTCGGCGGAAGAGTGGGGAGTGAATGTGCAGGGATATTCCGGATCGCCGGCAAATTTAGCAGTGTATTTGGCGCTTATTAATCTCGGAGAGATAATAATGGGAATGGCTTTAAATGCGGGTGGACATTTAACGCACGGACATAAAGTTTCCGCGAGTGGAAAATTTTTTAAGGTGGCGCAATATGGAGTGGGAGAGGATGGTTTTATAGATTATAAAGAACTAGAAAAAAAAGCTTTAGAAAATAAACCAAAAATAATTATTTCAGGAGCGACGGCTTATGCGAGAGAAATTGATTTTGAAAAAATCGGGAAGATAGCAAAGAAAGCGGGAGCGTATCACTTAGCGGATATTTCGCATATAGCGGGACTAGTCGTGGCGGGGTTGCACAAGTCTCCATTTCCTTACGCTGATATAGTGATGACAACGACACATAAGACATTACGTGGTCCTCGCGGCGCGGTGATTTTTGCGCGCCGAAAAAAAATAATAGAAAATAATGAGATTCAGAAGATAAAAAAGAAAGAGGAAACAATTTTTGACAGGATAAATAAAGCGGTTTTTCCGGGGGTGCAAGGCGGACCGCATAATAATGTGACAGCGGCGAAGGCGTTAGCTTTTTTAGAGGCTGGAAAACCAAGCTTTCGCGTTTATCAAAAACAGATTATAAAAAATGCCAAGGTTTTAGCGGAAGAGTTAAAAAAGAAAGGGTTTAGTTTGGTAACGGGAGGAACGGATAATCATTTAATGCTTGTAGATATGAGGAGTGTAGGATTGGACGGAATGGGAGCGGAAAGGATGCTGGAAGAGATTGGAATAACTGCCAATAGAAATGCGGTGCCGGGGGACGAAAAACCGTTTAGGCCGTCGGGGGTAAGAATGGGAACTCCGGCAGTGACGACAAGAGGAATGAAAGAAAAAGAAATGAAAGAAATTGCGGAGATTATTTATGGGTGTTTGGTAAAAAAAGAAAGTGCGGTGGGATTAAAGAAAGAAGTTTTGAAGTTATGTAAGAAATTTCCGTTGATGTATTAATGATTTTTGTATTTACAGATGTTTCTTTTTTAAAGAGACTTTTATGCTTGAAAGTTAGTTTTAAAGTGTGATATAAAGAGAGAAGATTTTTAAGGAGTTAAATAAAAAAGAGAGGAAAGAAAGATGAAAAAGAGAGTTTATGCTTTTGATTTAGATGTTGAAGAATACTTAAAGAAAGAGTTTGGTGGGTTTTAGGAAAATGGCGGTGTGATGATGCCGCCGGTCGGTGTGTTGATTGAAGTTGTGGAGCCTATAAAAACAGGCCATGATTATTGCGGAGAAGGGCTAGATAGGGATAATTGTGTCCCGTCTGATTTATAAAGTTGGTGCTTTAACACACATCAGTCCTCTTGGAGTTTCTTGCCAAGGGGAGTTACTTACTCCTTTAGGAGAAGAAAAAGTTGTTTGTGAGTTTTGTGCAGGATACGGAGGTCAAGTGACTATGGACTGGCAGGGATGTAAAAAAGTTGTTTCGTAAAAATTTTGCGGCTCTGGAACGGGACGCTTTTTGTTATTGTAGAAGAATTATTTTTATGGTAGAAATTAGAATGTAATGAATAAAATAGATGGGAAAAAAATAGCGGGGGAGATAGTTGAGAAATTAAAGGAAAAGGAAAAACCGGAGAAGATTTTAGCGGCAGTTTATGTCGGTAGTAACCCGGCGAGCGAAGCATTTTTGAAAGTGAAAGAAAAGGCGGCAAAAGAACTTGGCGTTGATTTTAGAGTTTACAGTTTTTCGGAAAGTATTTCAGGAGAAAAATTAAGGGAAGAAGTGGGAAGAATTTCTAAAATGGGAGTGGCGGGAGGGGTAATTGTGCAACTGCCTTTGCCGGATAAATTTAACAAGCAGAAGATTTTAAATGCGGTTGATTTAGAAAAAGATGTTGATGTTTTAGCGGAGAAGAGTTTAGGAGCTTTTTATGCGGAAAGAAGCGCAGTTTTGCCGCCGGCAGTGGGAGTGATAAAGGAGATTTTAGAAAAGGAAAATGTGTTTAAGGATTTAGGAGAAAAAAAAGTGGCAATAGTGGGAGCGGGATTTTTAGTGGGAAAGCCGGCGGCGGTATGGTTTTTAGGGAAGGTAGCGGAAGTGGCAGTGTTTGATAAAGGAAGTAATTTAGAGGATTTAAAGAAATATGATTTAGTGGTTTCTGGTGTTGGAAAAGCGGGGTTGATTAAAACGGAGTTCTTAAAAGAAGGGGCGGGAGTTATTGATTTTGGATATGACGATAAAGGTAGTCCTTCGACAGGCTCAGGATACAACTCTAAGAGAGTTATAGGAGATTTAGATGCGAGTGATGAGAAGAAGCTTGAAAAATTAACATTTTGGACGCCGACGCCGGGAGGAACAGGACCGATATTAGTGGCAAAACTAATGGAGAATTTTTATGAGTTGTTTGAGAGAAAAAAGAAGAAAGAGTAAAAATTTGGAAATAAAAAGGTGTTTGAAGATAAAGGAAGATTTGACTGTTTGACTTTTATGGATTAGGTTAGGAGAAGAATTTTTGAAAGGAGAAAAAAGATGGAAGAGGAAAAGCGTGAGAAAGGATATTATGTTTTATACAAAGAAGGAGAAGATGGAGAAGTAAAGGAGTCTTTTTCTTTACGTATAGCAGCGGTGGTAAACCTTACTAATTTAGTAAAAAAAAGAAAATCCTCCGTTGTCGTAGTGGTAAGTATAAACGAAAAGAGAGCGCAGAAAGTGAAAGGTGATTCTTTTAGTCCATTTTCTGGTTGGTTAAATAAGAAGATTCCCGGGTGGACGGAAGGGAAAATAATTTAATGCAATAAAAAAGAGGCGTACTTACGTCTCTTTTATTTTTTATCAGGAAATACCGCAATTTATTGTGAGGGAGAGGTCATTTTTTCTTTGGTTTCTTTTTTTATTTCTTCTAGAAGTTTTTTATCTTCTTTAAGTTTGTTTTTTGCGTTATCAAAACCGACGGCAATTTTTTCATTATTAAAAGAAAGAGTGGAGCCGGATTTTTTTACAATGCCGTATTTAATAGCGGCGGTTAAAACGTCGGCTTCGTAAGAAATACCCTCACCCCACATAATAAAAAACTCGGCGACTCTGAAAGGAGGGGCAACTTTATTTTTTACCACTTTAGCTTTAACTTGACTACCGACAATTTCCTCACCTTTTTTAACTTGGGCGATTTTTCGGACATCTATTCTGACGGAAGAATAGAATTTTAAGGCGCGGCCGCCGGGAGTGGTTTCTGGATTACCAAACATAATGCCGATTTTTTCGCGAAGCTGATTGATAAAGATGATTAAAGTTTTTGATTGGTTAGCAATGGCAGTAATTTTGCGAAGAGCTTGAGACATCATTCTTGCCTGTAAGCCAATAAACTGCGCACCCATCTCGCCTTCTATTTCAGCTCTAGGAGTGAGGGCGGCGACTGAATCAATAACGACAATATCAATGATTTGAGAACGAACCAGGCTTTCTAAGATGTTTAAAGCTTCTTCACCACTGTCAGGCTGGGAAATTAGTAATTCATCAATTTTAACGCCGAGTTTTTTAGCGTAATCCGGATCCATAGCATGTTCGGCGTCTATAAAAGCTGCTTTGCCGCCTTTCTTTTGAGCTTCAGCGACTACATTTAAAGCAAGGGTAGTTTTTCCGGAAGACTCCGGTCCAAAAATTTCCACAATACGTCCTTTTGGAAGACCGCCGATACCTAAAGCGATATCAAGAGAAAAAGAACCGGTAGGAATGACGTCTACGTTAACTTTTCTGGCATCGCCAAGCTTCATAATAGAGCCTTCGCCGTATTTACTTTGAAGGTCGGAGAGAAGAGAGTCAATATCTTTTTTTGCCGAATCTTTATTTTTTTCTTGTTCAGTTAGCTTGTTTTTGTCGGTAAATGATTTCTTTTTTTGAGATATAAACATAATAAGATAATGAATCGTTAATTTTTAATAATTAACTGAATTATACAGCAACAGAAAGAGGATTACTAATTTACTGGCTAGCGGGAAAATAAAGAATTTATTTGACAGAATTGGGATTAATGCAGTCTCTTCCAAAAAGATTTTTGAAAGAATTAACTTTAATATTTTGCTTGCTAAATTTAATTTTCGATTAAGTTAGTTGAGGTAAAGAGTAAAAAATTTCCCCCGAGAAATCGAGGGATTTTATTTTAAGTATAGAATTATAGGAGAAAAACTAAGAAGTTTATAAGGAAGTTTCTTCTTTTATTGGAGAAACCTCCGGTTCTTGATAAATTATTTGGCGAGTGACGGAAGTTTCGCGCCCGAGAAATTTTTTTGCTTTTATTTCAAATGAATTTATACCTCCTTGAAGGAGAACGCTTTTTGAAAAATTGTTATTTTCATCCATATTAATCATTTCGTCATTGATAGTGAGTTTTGCGTCTTTATCAGTACTGCCTTTTATAAAAAAGACAGATGAAGAAACAGTAATTATTTCTTCTTTAGGAGTAGTGACAGTTAGTTCCGGTTTGCCAAATAAGCTGTTAAAACGAAAGATAAAATAAACTAAAGCTAAAACGGCAAATCCTCCAATAGCAAATGTTTTTGTATTACTGACTGTTTGAATAGAAAAGCGATTTTTTGGAAGTTCGTCGGAGGCACCAGAAGTTTTTATAAAGTTTTCTTTTTTGAAAGCTTCCCAAAGCAATTCATCTTCAACATCAAGGATGTGGGAGATGTGAGTAAGATAGCCATGAATATAAGGAGCCGATGGTAAGTTGTTAAATTCTCCTCTTATCAGAAGCTCAAGGTATCTTTCCGGAACGCGACTTAATTCGGAAAGTTTTGAAAGGTTGACTCCTTTGTTTTCTATAGCATTTATTAGAATTTCTTTAAAAGATTGACTCATTTAGATTATCAGACTTATCGTGTAATAATTTACTACTATATATTTTAATTGTCAGTTTTTGATTCAAAGCCGCGATCTCCTTCGTTTCCAAGAAACACTTCGCGAGGTTTGGCGCCTTCTCCAGGCCCTATTATGCCTTTTTCTTCCATAATATCAAGGAGGCGGGCGGCGCGAGCATAGCCTACTTTCAAGCGGCGCTGGAGTAGGGAGGCGGAAGCTTTCCCGGCTTGGCGGACAGTTTCTATTGCTTCTTCTAAAAGATCGTCATCGTCTCCATTTCCGGTATATTGATCAAAGATATTATTGTTAGAAATTATATCGGAGAGGTTTTTCGGAGAATTTTTTTCCGAATATCCACCATTAACACTGTCAAATTGCGGCGCGGATTCAGAAACCTCCTCGGCAATTTGTTTGTTATTTTCTCTGATAAAGGAGGCTACTTCTCCTATTTCATCTTCGGTAATAAAAGCTCCTTGAATTCTTTTAGGTTTGGAAAATTGCGGGCTGACAAAAAGCATATCGCCACCACCTAAAAGTTTTTCAGCACCGGCGGTGTCTAAAATAGTTCTGGAATCTATTTGACTAGCAACTTTCAGGGCGACACGGGTAGTGATATTAGCTTTAATTAAGCCGGTGATGACTTCTACGGATGGTCTTTGGGTAGCGAGAATAAGGTGAATGCCGACAGCACGCGCCATTTGAGCGACACGGACAATATAACCTTCAACTTCTTTACCAAAAGAAGCCATTAAGTCGGCGAGTTCATCTATAATAATTATAATAAAGGGAAGTTTTTCTCCATCTTTACGCTTAGCAACTTTTTCGTTAAAGCTATCAATGTCTCTAGCGCCATTTTGTTGGAGTAGTTCGTAGCGTTTTTCCATTTCGCCGATAGCCCAACGAAAAACACCAACGGCTTTTTTATTTTGAGTGACAACAGGGGAGATTAAATGAGGAATGCCTTCGTAGACGGAAAGTTCCACACGTTTTGGATCTATCATAATCATACGTAGAGTTTCGGGGGA
>MHLG01000001.1:15356-16263 GCA_001821375.1 Candidatus Liptonbacteria bacterium RIFOXYD1_FULL_36_11
CGGAAGATTTGTTTGGCACTTCAATACCGACGAGAGATTTTCCCGGAATAGGAGCTTCAATGCGAATAGGGTGGGCGGCTAAAGCTAAAGCAAGATCTTGGTTGAGAGCGATGATTTTTGAAAGTTTAACGCCTTCGGCGGGCTTTAAGGTGTAGCGGGTTACTTTAGGGCCGATGTTTATTTCTCCCATCTCTACCGGAATGCTGAAACCTTCAAAGGTGCGTTTGATAATATTGGCATTAGCGCGCAGGTCACCGGCGGTAGCTTTTTCATAAGAGGATTTTAAAATAGAGAGAGGAGGCGGGACATAATTTTTAAAGTCAATTTTAGGCTTTTTCTTTAATAAAGGCATAGAAAACATGGGTTCTTTTTTCTCTTCTGCTCCACTAATGTCTTCTTCTTTTTTGGATTTTTTGTTTTCGGTTTCAGCGGTTTCTATCTTTTTTATTTCTTTTTCAGTGAGTTCTTCTTCGGCAGTTTTTTCTTTTTTCTTTTTAAGACGAATTTTAATAGGAAGGTTAATAGTTATTAAGAGGGAGGCGAGAACAAGAGCGGAAGTAATAACGAGAGAGGCGATATAACCAAAAGGGATTTCTACGGAGCCAATGGCGTGGCCGACAATGCCGCCTTTTTTTGGAAAGGCGATATCAATCAAACCAAGCCCGGAAATAACAAAAAGAAAGGCACCTATTAAAGTGGGACTGATGATTTTTCTTTCGGAGGCGGCGAGAAAGACGGCGGCGAGAATAAATGATATTAAAGGAAGAAGGTAAAAGCCGATGCCGAAAAGAGTATTAAAGGTTTTAAAAGAAATATCTCCAACGGGACCGGCTTTGTGAAAGGCGGAAAGCGCCAGTATAATAGTAAGAGCGAGAAAGAGAACGCCGAGGATACTTTTTTTAGTATC
>MHLG01000001.1:16274-16749 GCA_001821375.1 Candidatus Liptonbacteria bacterium RIFOXYD1_FULL_36_11
AACTTGTGGGTTCGTTCTCTTTTTCTTTTTTCTTGTGTTTTTTTTCTTCGTTGTTTTTAGTCATTAGGATATTGAGATAGTTTTATAATTATCTCAATTATAAGTTTTATTTTTAGTATGCTCAAGGTCTAAAAGTTTTTAGGAAAAAATATAAAAATGAAAAATGATATTTTTAAAGCTTACGATATAAGAGGAAAATATGAAAAGGAAATAGGAAAAAAGGAGGCGCAGGAAATCGCGCGGGCGTTTTTAGGATTTTTAACTTCTAAAAAAATAGGGAAGAAAATAAAAGTTGTTATTGCCAGAGATGGAAGTTTTTCTTCTAAAAAACTTTTTTCGGTTTTAAGGGAGGAGTTTTTTTTGGCGGGATGCGAGGTTATTGATTTAGAGGAGGCGACAACACCGATGTGGAATTGGTTTACAGGGAAAGAAAAGGCAGATGGGGGAATAATGGTAACAGCATCGCATCTTACTG
>MHLG01000001.1:16770-17467 GCA_001821375.1 Candidatus Liptonbacteria bacterium RIFOXYD1_FULL_36_11
TGGCGGAGAGGGAGGCGCGGCCGGTTCTGCCAGAAAAAATCACTCCTTTTTTTGAAGTTTTAAAAAGTGGAGCTTTTTTAAAAGGGGAAGTAATAAAAGTGGAAAAGAAAAAATATTTTGGTTTTTTAAAAAAAGAAATAAAAGTAAAAAGAAAAATGAAAGTGGTGGTTGATACTTGCGGTGGCGGAGCAGGAGAGGTAATAAGAGAAGTTTTTAAAGGAAATAAGAATGTGGTAATCAAAAAAGTTTGCTTTTCAAAATGCGAACATAAAGATAACCCTTTAGAGGAAAAAAACTGGCAGGAATTGAGGAAGAAAATGTTCTTAAAGAAATTTGATTGTGGAGTGATGTTTGATGGAGATGGAGATAGAGTTGTTTTTTTTGACGAGGAGAAAAATTTTATCCAGCCGGATTTAATTTTAGCGATGCTGGCGAATAAAGAAATAAAGAGAGGAAATAAATTTGTGGGAGATTTAAATTTAAGCAGAGCGGTAAAAGAGACAGTAGAAAGACAAGATGGTGAATTCGTAGAATCAAAAGTAGGTCACGTTTTTATAAAAGAAAAGATGATAGGGAATGAAGCTGTTTTGGGAGGAGAAAGTTCAGGACATATTTACTTTAAAGAAATGTTTTACGCAGAAGGGGCGATTTTAGCTTTTATAAAAGTTTTAAATATTTTATCAGAAGAAAAAGAGAG
>MHLG01000002.1:0-4067 GCA_001821375.1 Candidatus Liptonbacteria bacterium RIFOXYD1_FULL_36_11
TTTAAAATTTCTATGAATTCCAACGCTGGTAACAACTTTATTTTTTTCGGCTCTCCTAAATTTGCGGAAATTATTTTAAACAATCTTATTAAATCGGGCTTTAAGCCGCATCTTATAGTTTGCAGTCCCGATCGCCCCCTTGGCCGTAAACAAATTATCACTCCCCCGCCGGTTAAAATCTTAGCAGAAAAAAACAGCATCAAAATTTATCAGCCGGAAAAACTTGATATTAAAAATTGGCAGTCGGAAATTTCCGAAAATTTTGATTTTGCCATCGTTGCCGCCTACTCAAAAATAATTCCGAAAGAAATCCTCAAACTTTTTCCTTTAGGCATTATCGGCGTCCACCCTTCCCTTTTACCAAAATATCGCGGCGCCGCTCCCATTCAATCGGCTATTTTAAGCGGCGAAGAAGAAAGTGGCGTCTCGCTTTATCTTATGGATGAAAAAATGGATCACGGCTCGGTTTTTTTAAAAGAGCAGATTTCTATAAAAGAAAAAACTTATACCGAAGCCGAAGAAGCTTTAGCTATTCTTGGCGGAGAAATGCTTGTAAACTTTTTGCCGGATTTTATTTCCGGAAAAATATCTCCCCTTCCCCAAAATCACGCCGCCGCCACTTTTACAAAAAAAATAAAAACCGAAGACGGTTTTATTGAATTATCTCTCCTTAAAAAAGCTCTTGCCGGCGACCCCATTCTTTCTAAAACTATTTACCAAAAAATCCTTGCCTTAAATCCCAACCCGGGAATTTATACTATAAACTCCGCTGGCAAAAGAATAAAGCTTCTTTCCGCCGCCTTATCTCCATCCCCCGACAAAAAACTTATCCTTAAACAAATTCAGCCAGAATCCAAAACCCCCACCTCTTATCTTCCCTCTTCTAATCTGTTTTCCTAGTTAGAATATAAAAATCCCTGGGATATTAAACTCTTAGGGATATAATTAACAATAGTAGGAAGAAAAATAACAAGGCAGTTTATTTTTTTTCTTCCATCTTTTTTACCTCTTCTACCGAAAAAACACAGTAATCATCTCTTTCAAACATTTTTCTTGCTTCCTCTGCGCTTCCAGCTTCAACAACACAAATTTTTTTAACTCCTTTACAAACTTGATCTGGTCCTACTGAATGATGGTTAATGCACTTTAAGCACTTTAAACTTCATCTTTCTTCACCTTCTTTAAAATAATAAAAATTCTTCAATTTTTATACCATAATATTTCCCCTCTCGTCAATTAATCACAGTCTTCCCCTACCATTCTCTCTTTCCTTTTTTCTTTTAAAATTGCTTTTTTGCCTATTTTTTGGCAAAATAACTTCAACCAGTTAAATTATTTTATTAACTGGAGTTACTCTTTTGGGGGATCGTCTAATGGTAGGACAGTGGCCTTTGAAGCCATTAATCGGGGTTCGAACCCCTGTCCCCCAGCCATGAATATTGAACAAGAAAAATCAGCGCTAGATTCTTTATTATATGAAATATGGATGTTTAATGAAACTTTTTCCATATCGGATTATATTTCCACACCAATTGCAAAACGTGATGCATGTCATAATGCGCTTTTAGAATCTTTTCTTATTCACGCTAGAAATCTTTTTAATTTTCTCGAAGACAAAATAAAAAAAGACGATATAAGAATTTCAGATTTTAGTATAAATAAAATAACTGTTAATCTACCACAAGATAATAGTATACATGATATAAATAAATATTTAACTCATCTTACAAAAAAAAGAATACAGAACAATAAGCCAAAATGGAAACTAGGAGAGATAAAAAAAGAAATAAATGAAAAAATTCATAAATTCCTTGATCAATTACCTCCAGATTTATTTCCGACAAAAGAAAGAAAAGAAAAAAGCGATTTTAAATCTTATTTAACACTATAAAAACCCATGAAAATTGAAAAGAAAATTTGGCCGGAATATTTTCAGGAAATTATCAACGGCAAGAAAACTTTTGAACTGCGCCTTAATGATTTTTCCATCTCCGAAAGTGATACTTTACTTCTTAAAGAATGGAATCCGACGACAAAAAGCTACACTGGTCGGGAAATAGAAAAGAAAATCGGCTACGTTGGAAAATGGAAAATAAGCGACTTAACCAAATTCTGGCCACAGGAAGAAATAGACGAAAAAGGAATCCAAATAATCTCCCTAAAAGACTGATTTCAATTTGTCTTGTATAACTACTTAAGAAATAGTAAACTCTAAAAAAGGCCTTTTTAAACCTAAACTTTTTAAATATATGCCAGAAAAATTTCCCGTCTCTAAACAAGAAAAACCAAAACAAAAAAAAGAAAAAGAAGACTTAGATCTTGATTTTGGAGATATGGCCTCGGATCTCTTAGATCTTGCTGGTGAACTCCAGGAAGGTATTGCTGACGGAGAAAGAATTATTGAGAAATATGTTAAAAATAATGGAAAAAACAAAACTCCCGAAGATTTCTCAGAAAATGTAAATGAAATAACAGCCGCTGACAGAATAAAAAAACTAGAACTATTAAGAACACAAAGAGGAAAAAAAGAAAACGAAGAACAAAAAAAAGCTGAACAAACCGAAAGGCAAAAAAAAGCCGAGTTAATAGTTTATAAAATATTTTCCTCCCCTGCTTTATTTAAAGAAATTTTCAAAAATAAAGGCAAAATAGACCACGAGTTTTTAAATAATTTAATAAAAATAGATTTTGAGAACAAAAACAAAATAGAAAACGAAACAGAAAAAGACAATTTAGCCGTTGAAGTTGAGGTAAATCAAATACCTTCTTTAGGGAACGAAAGACAAAAAGAGGAATTTATTGAACATGTAGTTGATACCGCCAAAGAAGAATATCTTAAAACACTTTCTAATATTGAAAATCAGTCCATCTTAAGTCCGGACGAACAAGAATATGATGTTTTTGTTAAACTTAAGCTTCCGCAGGAAATCATCCCCGGCTTAGAAAGCTTTATTAACACCATTGAAACAACCGGTGTTATTACCGAAAAAATGACTGAAAAAATACAGCCGCTTTTAGATTACTTCCGTAGGGATATAAAATTTCAAGCTTCTTTCTCCTTAAGTGATGCTATTGAAGAATACCTTTCTTCTAATGAAAAAGAAGAATTATTAAAGCAATATCAAGATAAACAAAAAAACATATTTTTAAGATCCATTGATAAATCTTACGAAAATAAATTTAATTTTCTTAATATTATAAAAAGATACTTAGAAAATGTTTCTAAAGAAGAAAAAAGCGATAAAAAAGAAACAATTTTAGAAAACAGGCTAATAAAAAACTTAATTTCTATTCTAGAAAATCTAATAAAATAAAAGCCCCTCCTTCCTAAACTAGGATGTTGGGGCATTGTTTAAATCTTCCTCGGTTTGAACGCTTCTGGATATTTTTTTGCCTCCTTAGAGGCTTCTTTTAGTGAAGCTTCTATCAAATCAGTTCTACTAGTAGCTTCATCAAAAAGAGAATTTAAACGTTCAAGATCCGGCTGTATACTAAGAAGATCTAATTCCACATAAAAAAGATCTTTCGGGACAGCATTTACTATACTCATTAGTCAACCTCCAAAAACAGAATACCTTAATTCTGCCGTAAATCTTTAAAAAAATCAACGTTGACAAAAATAAAAAAAGAGGTATTTAAAAAAACCTCTTCTTTTTTACTTTTTAAAACCAGTTTTAATTTCCAGCTTGCGTGTTAGAAATTTCTGATTTTATCTGCACAGATTGCGCATTTAAGCTTCCATCTTGGTTACTCGTTCCGTTTATCATCACCTGCTCCCCCACTGTAACATCTTTTAAAGACCCTGTTGTACTTTCCATCACTGGCGTGCTTTCGTTAATAAAAACAATTTTTGATCCTCCACCTGCAACTTCAACCGTTATTGTTTTTTCATCCTTAGAAATCACTTTACCAGAAACAAAACCCGCTCCCGCTCCACCGCTTGTTCTTCCCCCTCTTTGACCGGTAATATTTCCCATCGCTCCGGAAAACTGCTGCCCTCCCACGCATGCGGCAAACCTACTGTTTCCCGCATATTTCATCCCGACATAAAAAGAACCGACTCCAAC
>MHLG01000002.1:4073-26162 GCA_001821375.1 Candidatus Liptonbacteria bacterium RIFOXYD1_FULL_36_11
AACTATTCCTAAAGCTAACGCTATTTTTTTTCTACTCATAATTCATTAATTTTAATTTTTTTGCACCTTTTTTATTCATACCTTAAAGCCTCAATTGGGTTGAGTCTAGCCGCTCTTCTTGCTGGATAATAACCAAAAATCACTCCAATTATTGTTGAAACGCTAAAAGCTATAATAACTGAATATAAAGATACTTGCGCCTGAATAACTCCAAAATAAGTTACAAGAAAAGATACCAACCAACCTAGAATTACCCCAATCACTCCTCCGATAAATGTCAACGCTACCGCTTCAGTTAAAAACTGAATATTAATATCTCTTCTTTTTGCTCCTATAGCTTTTCTTAATCCTATTTCTCTTGTTCTTTCCGTTACTGTAGTTAGCATCATATTCATAATGCCAATACCGCCAACTACTAATGATATTCCGGCAACTGCCGCCAAAAGCATAGTGAAAGTGCTTGTTACGCTTGAAGCCGCCGCCACAATATCCTCTTGGTTTAAAACAGAAAAATCTGCCAGCTGCGGATCAGAAATATGATGCCTTTCTAAAAGTAATTCTGTAATCTCTTGTTGCAAAGACGTCATTGATTTTTCATCTTTCGCCTGCGCATTTATTGTCGTTAAATAAGCATCGCCCGCTAAAAATTTTTGTGCGCTCGTTAGTGGAATAAAAATCATATCATCTTGATTACTAAAACCAGTTCCTCCTTTTTTATTTGTGATTCCAATAATTTTAAACTCAATATTTTTTATTCGTATTGTCTGCCCCACGGCATCTACTCCTTCTTCAAATAAGTCGTCTCTAGCTGTCGGCCCTAAAACCGCTACTTTTGAAAGGCTTCGTAAATTTTGGTCGGTTATAAAAGAGCCACTGTTTACCTCTATATTTTTTACGCTTAAATACTCTGATGTCACTCCTAAAACTGACGTATTTGTATTTTTGCCTTTACTTGTTATCTGATAACGTCCGGAAATCTCTGGCGCTATGGCCTTTGCGAAAGTCGCCGAACTTGAAATAGCATCAGCGTCTGCTTGAGTTAATGTGCGCGCCGATCCTCGTCCAGAGCTAACTTGAAATCCCGGTCCTTTTTGCGCTCCCGGCATAATCATAATTAAATTTGACCCGATAGACTGTATGCTTGATTGAATAGAATTTTGCGCTCCTTGTCCTATAGAAACCATAATAATCACAGAACTTATGCCTATTACAATTCCAAGCACAGTCAAACCCGATCTTACTTTATTTGCTGAAAGCGCTGTGTATGTTTCTTCTAAAATATCTAAAGTTTTCATAATCTATTATAAAATTTTTCTTTTATAATTTCTTAAATCACTTACTAATCCACCGTCTTTTATTTGAATAATTCTTTCCGCGCATTCGGCAACGTCATGCTCGTGGGTAATTAATATAATCGTTCTGCCTTCATTTTTATTCAATTCTTGAAAAGTTTTTAAAACAACCTCTCCGGTTTTTGTATCAAGATTTCCAGTTGGTTCGTCTGCTAAAATAAGAGCGGGATTATTAATTAAAGCGCGAGCAATAGCCACTCTCTGAATTTGTCCTCCGGAAAGTTGATTAGAAAGATGATAAAAGTGCCCTTCATCCATCCCGGCAGATTTTAAAACTTTTTGCGCTCTTTCTTCTCTTTCCCCTTCTTCCACCTCATTATAAATAAGAGGTAACATAACATTTCTTAAAACTGTTGTTCTGGGAAGAAGATTAAAAGACTGAAACACAAACCCTATTTTATTTTTTCGCACATCCGCAAGCTCATCATCGCTTAATTCAGAAACATCTTTTCCATCAAAAAAATATTTTCCGCTAGTTGGCGTATCAAGCGCCCCGATAATATGCATTAAAGTTGATTTTCCGGAACCAGATGGTCCCATAATCGCCACAAACTCCCCTTCTTTTATCTCAAAACTTAATTCTTTTAATGCTTGAAAATCAACTTCTCCCGTCTTGTAAGTCTTTGTTATTTTTTGCAGGTCAATCATATTATCTTTTATTATTACCTCCAATCGCTCCTAAAATACTCGGTGTCTGCTGGCTGGAGCTACTACTTGTTGAACTGTTGATAGTTTTTATTATTATCTGATCTCCTTCTTTTAATCCAGAAATAATTTCTATGTTTGTGTCATCAGTTATCCCTGTTTCTACTATCTGCTGTTTTGGTAAATTATCCGAAGCTACACCTTGGCTCCCTTGATTTGCCGAAAATGTTTTATCAAGCATCTCTGCATAACTTATATTATTTCCGGATTTTATAGCGCTGTTTGGAACTATTAAAACATCTTGCTTAAAATCAATAACAATTGCCGCGCTTACGCTCATTCCGGATTTTACTCTGTCATCTTGCGTATCAAAAGATATTTTTACATTATAAGTAACTACTCCTTGAGAAACTGTCCCCACCGCGTCAACTTCCGCTACTTTTCCGGCTATATTTAAACCATCAACGGCATCAAAAGAAAGCATCGCTTTTTGGTCAACTTTTATTTTTGCCGCATCAATCTCATTTAAAGATAGCTCTGCTATTTTTTGCCTAGTTACTAAAGTTGCCACCGCCGTTCCACTGCTTGCCGCATCAGATTTTTTTACGTTTACTTTTACGATTGTCCCATTAAAAGGCGCACGGATATAATAATCGGAAAGTTTCTCTTGAACATCTAAAAGCGCATTTTCTTTTTGTTTAAGAGATAATTTTTGTGAAGCTAAATCTAAATCGCTTACTCCTTCTTTTAATTTTGCCAGCGACTCTGTTTTTTCCTCTATGCTCATTTTTGAATTTACTATCGTATTTTTTATACTAAAAAGAGTTGATAAATTTGAATTTACCGTACTCGTATAAGTTGAAAGAGAACTTAAATAAGTTGTTAAAGATTGAGGCACGCTATACTGGCGTTCTGTAAGTCTGTCTTTAACAAAACTTAAAAAATTACTTACGCTCTTCACCGCTTCCGAAATTGATCTAGCCATATTATAAGTATCGCTAATCAATTTTTCCGTTGTTTCCTCATCAGTAAACCTTGCCGTTATTTTGTAACTGTTTAAACTATTATCATAAATTATTCGCGCTTCTTTATATTTATCTGCCGCATCATTCTTATATATTGAAACATTGTCGTTATAACTAGTTACTAAATTACTAAAATAAGAAATATTATCTTGTGTTCCCTTACTAGCAGAAGTTCCGGACAAAATATCTTGCAGTCCTGTAACTACTGACGGCATATCTAAAAACGCATTAGAAACATCCGTGGCTCCGTCATCGTAAGCTTTTTCTAAACTTGTTTTCGCCTGCGTTAAAGAATTTTCCGCCTGGATAACCGACAAAGCATCCGCTGGCTCTTCCAGTTTTTGTAAAGATATTTTTGCGCTTTCCAAATTAACTTCCGCATCCCTTACAGACTTTTGCGCATCTCGATCGTCTAATTGCGCTATTAAAGTTCCCGCTTTTACTTCTTGTCCGTTTACTATACCAACGTAAACTACATCCCCAGAAACTTTTGGCTTAATATCAACTTGGTTATAAGCTGAAACTTGCCCGCTCCCTGTAATTGAAACAATTATACTTCCTTTAGAAACTGGAGCTAATACATATTGAACTTGACCATCACTCTTAAAAAAACTATTAAAACCTAAGTATCCGAAATACAAAATTACCAATAAAACAATTCCGCTTTTTATTTTATGGTTAATAGCATATTTTTTTAACCCCGCTACATTCTTAATAAAAATATTGTTTTTCATAATATTTACTTATAAAAAAGGAGACTAAAACATCTCCTCTATATACATAATACGCTATATCTTTCATTTTAGTGCACCACAAAACGTTCCATTTTTAAAGCTTGCTTAGCTTATAAAAAAAATCAAGAAATTTAACTCAATAAAAGTAATTCAATGCGAATAACAACTTGCTTTCCCTCTGATTTCTGTTATTATTTGACCATGAAAAAACTCTATCGTAGTAATGAAAATAAAGTTTTCGCTGGAATTTTTGGCGGTCTGGGAGAGTATCTAGACATAGATCCGGTAATTCTTCGCCTAATCTGGATTTTTGTCACTGTTGTCACCGGCGTTATCCCCGGCTTAATCGGCTACTTTATCTCCATCTTTATTATTCCAAAAAATAAAAACAAAAATGAAAAAAAATAGTTTTCTTAAAAAACCCCTCTTCTTTATTCCCGTTCTTTTCATTATTGGAGGTATTATTATCTCTTATTTTATTTTTAGCGGCGGAAGCGCAAATAATTTTGAGACGGCAACCGCGCAAATATCAAACCTTAAAGAAGAAGTTAGTGTTACCGGACAAGTAAAACCATCTGAAGAAGTTAGTCTTGCTTTTGAAAAAAGCGGTAAAGTTTCCTCTGTTTTTGTTTCCGTTGGAGATAAAGTTTATATCGGAGAAACTTTAGCCAGTCTGAATAATGCTGATATCTCCGCGAATCTTGCTAAAGCTAAAGCAAATTTAAAATCCGAAGAAGCAAATTTTCTTGAATTAAAAAGAGGCGCTCGCGCTGAAGATATAGCCATAAAAGAAGCCGAACTCGGGGAAGCAAAGCAAGACCTCATAAATTACTATGATGATGTTCCGGATGTTGTTGCTGATTCTTACACTTATGCCGATGACGCTATTCGCGTAAAAACTGCTGGTATTTTTTCCGGATCTCTGTCTTCCGGCAGTTTTTCGTTAACTTACAGCTCTTGTGATCAGCAAGTAAAAAGCGATGCCGAAAGCCTAAAACTTTTAAGTGAAAAAAATCTTAATTCTTGGAACAGTGAAATTTCCGATCTTAAAATAAAAACTATGCCCGGCTCCGAAGAAAATTATGAAAAAGCGCTTAGTCAAGCAGAAAATTATCTCTCTACCACTAAAGCCTTTCTTGAAAAAACTAGCGGCACTTTCATTTCCGGATGCGGACTTTCTGATACTTCATTAAGCACTTATCGTTTAAATACTAGCACTGCTCGCATCAATATTATCTCTTCCGTTAAAAACATAAACGCCTTAAAACAATCTATCGTTTCCCAAAAACTTACCATCAGTAAAATAGAAAACGAATTAAAATTAAAACTCGCCGGTTCTTCTAAAGAGGAACTCGCTTCCGAAGAAGCAAAAGTTGAAGAAGCAGAAGCGAACGTTAAAAGCTATGAAGCTGAACTTCAAAAAACAATTATCTTTTCTCCGATAAATGCCACCGTTACCAAACAAGACGCTAAAGTTGGAGAAATAATTTCTTCCGGCGTATCTGTTATTTCTCTTATCTCCGAATCTAAGTTAGAAATAGAAACTAAAATAGCGGAAGTTGATATCGCTAAAATTAAAGTTGGAAATCCCGCCAAAGTTACTTTAGATGCTTACGGAAACGATGTTATTTTTGAAGCCGTAATTTCTAAAACAGATCCGGCTGAAACAGTTGTTGAAGGAGTATCCACTTATAAAACCACCTTGCAATTTAAAGATAAAGATGACCGCATTCGCTCCGGTATGACCGCAAATATTGATATAGAAACTGCTAGCCGTGAAAATGTTATCGCTATTCCGGAAAGAGCCGTCATCTCAAAAGACGGTATTAAAATTGTCAGAATTCCGGATAAAGAAAATAAAGACACTGGCTTTAAAGAAGTTGAAGTAAAAACTGGCGTTAAAGGATCGGATGGCAAAATAGAAATAACAACAGGATTAAAAGAAGGAGACGAAGTTGTTGTTTATTCTTCTAAATAAATTATTTTAATGGGTCCATCTTTGATTGAAGTAAAAAATCTTGAAAAGACTTATCTTAGCGATGGAGTTCCCACTCCCGCTGTTTGCGACGTCTCTTTTGAAATTAAAAAAGGGGAATTTGTCGCTATTATGGGTCCCTCCGGTTCCGGAAAATCCACTCTTCTTCACGTTCTCGGATTTTTAGACCGTCCCTCCGGTGGTGAATATCTTTTTGAAAATAGAAACTTTGAAAGCTACTCCGACGAAGAAGTGGCAAAAATCCGTAACAAAAAACTTGGTTTTGTTTTCCAAGCGTTTAACCTTCTTTCCAGAACCAGTGTTTTGGAAAACGTTAAACTTCCTTTACTTTATTCTGATGTTAAAGAATCTCTTTGGAACGAAAAAGCAAAAAAAGCCATAGAAGCCGTCGGTCTTTCTCATCGTCTTGACCACGAACCTTCAGAACTTTCTGGCGGTGAAAAACAAAGAGTAGCTATCGCCCGCGCTTTGGTTAATAATCCCGAAGTTATTTTTGCCGACGAACCTACCGGTAATCTTGATTCTAAATCCGGTAAAAATATTATGGAAATTTTGGAAGATCTTAACAAAAAAAACGGACACACCATTATCCTCATCACTCACGAAACTTTTACCGCTGAACATGCTGAAAGAATTATTCATATTCTTGACGGAAAAATAGACAGCGACCGCAAAGTGGAAAAAAGACGCACTGCTAAAGAATATTTTACAAAATGATTTTATCTTTTACCGCTAAAACAGCTTGGAGAGGCTTAATCGCCAATAAAATGCGCTCTTTTTTAACTGTTCTTGGAATAGTTATTGGTATAACCGCCATTATTATGGTTATGTCTCTCGGGCAAGGCGCGCAAAATCTTATTTTAAGCCAAATTCAAGGCATGGGTTCAAAAACTGTTGTCGTTCTCCCTGGCCGTGAACCAAAAGGACCAACTGACAGTTTGCAAACTTTTTTTGCCGAATCCTTAAAAGAAAAAGACCTGGAAGCTTTAAGAAAAAAATCAAATGTGCCAACCGCTAAAGAAGTTATGCCTTTAGTCTTCGGCAGCGATTCTGCTTCTTATAAAAATGAAACTTACCGCCTTACTCTTTTAGGCTCAAGTGAAAAAATATCGGACGTATTTGATTTAGGTATTGATAAAGGAGCTTTTTTTTCCGAAAACGACATTAGAGGCAGATCTGATGTGGTAGTAATTGGCTCAAAAGTAAAAGAAAAACTTTTTGGAGAATCAGAAGCCCTCGGGGAAAGAATCCGTGTCGGAGAAAGAAACCTTCGCATTATTGGTATCCTTCCTCAAAAAGGGCAAGTTTCTTTTTTCAACTTTGACGAAGTGGCTCTTCTCCCTTACACTACCGCCCAACAATATATTTTCGGCATTAAGCACTTCCACCGCATTATTATAGAAGCTGATTCTGAAAAAAACATAGACCGCACTGTTAGCGACGCTAAGGCCACTATAAGAGAAACACATAACGTTACTAACCCAGACAAAGATGATTTTTATATTGAAACTCAAGCTGATATCGCCTCCCGCCTCGGCACAATTACTAACGTCCTCACTCTTTTTCTCGCCGCTATCGCCGCTATTTCTCTCTTAGTCGGTGGTATTGGTATTATGAATATAATGCTCGTCTCTGTAACTGAACGCACAAGAGAAATAGGCTTACGCAAAGCCTTAGGCGCTACCGAAAAAAATATTCTCTTTCAGTTTCTTTTAGAAGCTGTCTTTCTAACCGGAGTCGGTGGAATAATCGGCATAGTCCTTGGCGTCTCCCTTTCCCTCGCCATTTCCCTTGCTATCCAATTCTTTTCTACTATTGATTGGCCGCTTGGCATATCTTTTCTCGCTATCTTTTTAGGCATCGGAGTTTCCGGTATTATTGGAATAGTTTTCGGTATCTACCCGGCAAAAAAAGCTTCTGAAAAAAGCCCCATTGAAGCTCTCCGTTACGAATAAATTTGAACTTTACTTCTATTTTTAATAAAATACTATTATGTTTAAAAAACTCCTTAAACCCTTTGATAAACTAGAAGATATTATTCGCCACCGTTTAAGCAAAACCCCCATTCTTTATGCTCTAATCGGCGGTATTGGCGTCGTTCTCTTCTGGCGCGGTGTTTGGCACCTTGCTGATGATTTTAATATCAGTTCTTTAGAATCCTTTATTGCCAGCATTATTATTCTTCTTACAACTGGCACTTTTGTTTCTTTTTTTATTGGAGAACAAATTCTTATCTCCGGGCTTAAAGAAGAAAAAAGAATAGACCAAAAAACGGAAGAAGATATAAAATACGAAAGTAAACGCCTTTCTGAATTAAGAGAAGAAATTGATAATATTAAACGCTCCACCGATGAAATAAAAAAAGACATTGCTTTCATTAAGGAAAAATTACAATAGAAAACTAATAAATAATTTTGGCGCTTAGCTTATTAGTAGTAGACCAGCCTGTTTGCCTACCGATAAGCAGAGCGCTTCATTTATTAACCTCATTAAAAATAACGCACTCTTAGCTCAGCTGGTTAGAGCGTCGCATTCACATTGCGAAGGTCACTGGTTCGAATCCAGTAGAGTGCACCAATATAATTTCTATCGGGACAAGTCAAAGAGGGTCACATGTCCAATCCCTCTGTAGTATCCACCAAATCAAAAACCGCCCTAACGGCGTTTTTTTGATTGTAATAAGTAGCTTTATAAGCTTATTTCATTTCTGCAGTTGCTCCCGCTCCCAGTAATTTTTTTACTAACTCTTCCGCCTCTTCTTTCTTTAATCCTTCTTTTATAACTTTAGGAGCTCCATCAGCCATATCTTTTGATTCTTTAAGCCCAAGACCAGTAGCTTCACGGATAACTTTTATTACGTTTATCTTCTGTTCTCCGGATGACTTAAGCTCAACTGCGAAGCTAGTCTTTTCTTCCACCGCTTCAGAAGATGACCCTCCTGCTACCGGTGCCGCTACTGCCGAAGCTGAAACACCAAACTTTTCTTCCAAAACTTTTACTAATTCTGCTAACTCCAATACTGAAAGTTTCTCTATTTTTTCTATTAAATCTTTAAATTTTTCTTCTGACATATTTTAATTTATTATTTTTTTAACCTTTTATTTAACTTACTAAACTGCGTTTTCTTTCTTCCCCCTTTCTTTAAGAACTAACATAAACATCTTAAGAGGAGCGGCTATTATAGAAACAAGTTGCGCTATAAGAACTTCTCTTGAAGGTAACATACTCACTCGCTTTATAAAGTCAGCTTCTAAAAATTTTCCATTCTTCAAATCATATCCTCCAATAATTTTAAAATTATCGTTTACCTTAGAAAAAGCGTGCACTTTTGACGCTATATCCACCAACTCCTTTGGAGAAAATATTACTCCTAATTGCGCAGAGGCTATCCCCGGATCAGCTTTAATATTCTTTTCTCCAAAAGCTATCTTTAAAATTCTCTTTTTAGCAACCTTAAAAGAAGTCTGTAAAACTCTTAGTTGCTTCTTAAAAGTAGTCAACTCTTTAGTCGGCACTTTGTTAAAATCAGCAAAAATTAAAGTATTACTCTCTCCAATCCTCTTAATATGTTCGTCTAGCTCTTTTTTCTTCTGTTCTTTTGTTTTCATATCTTTGAAATAAAAAACGACCTTTTAGGCCGCAGACTTCATTTAATAAAACTACAAACGAAGTTCTCGATAGGTCTTATATCCTTTAGGGATGCCTATTGTCTGCGAACTGCTTTTATAAAGTAAGTATAACTAAACCTCTCAAAATGTCAATAAAAAAAGTCCCCGCTTGAGAAAATCAAGCGAGGACGGGTATCCCATTTTTATTTAATCCTTCTCCGTGGCATTCTTCTTTTAAAAAACGAAGAAAAACTTCCCTGTGGGGTTGAAAAAAACCTTGCATAGATTTCATTTCGTCTATGCTAAAAATTTTTACTTCCTCCCCCTCATCTCCTCTCTCTTTTAAATCTTTTCTAAAAGATCTAAAAGAGTGAAAAAAAACATA
The DNA here is from genome assembly GCA_001821375.1 of Candidatus Liptonbacteria bacterium RIFOXYD1_FULL_36_11. Classification (GTDB taxonomy): domain Bacteria; phylum Patescibacteriota; class Minisyncoccia; order UBA6257; family XYB1-36-10; genus XYB1-36-10. The sequence continues at coordinate 13,819 of MHLG01000002.1, forward strand.
AAAGAAGAAGAAAAATATCTCTTTATTTTTTTCTTTTCTAAAAAATTTTAAATCTTCTACTACATTCTCCTTTCCTGTCTCTTCCGCAAACTCTCTTTTTGCAGCCTGCTTTATGTTTTCTCCATTTTCAACCCTTCCTCCAGGAAATTTCCATTCCGACCAATTTCCCGGACTTTTTACTAAAATAAAAAATAATTTCCCTTTTTGTTTTGCACAAGCAATAACGCTTGCATGTTTCCCCTCTTTTCCCCTTATAAGTGTTTCCAAAGGAGATAGCATCTCTTTCTCTCCCTTCCTTTGTTTTAAATATTACTACCCTAAATATATAACAAAAACATTAAAGTGTCAATATCTCCGGTTTTTTCTCTGTTATTAAAATTGTATGTTCAAAATGAGCCGCCAAAGATCCGTCTATTGTCGCATAACTCTCATCTTCCGTTTGTTTTATATCACCAGTTCCTAAAGCAAACATCGGCTCAATAGCTAAAGTCATTCCGGGTAAAAGTTTTTCCCCACTCCCCTTTCTACCAAAATTAAATATAGTTGGCGGCTCGTGTAATCTCTTTCCCACCCCGTGTCCCGTCAGCATCTTTACCACAAAAACCCCATTTTTCTTAGCGCACTTCTCTATCGCAAATCCTATATCTCCGATAGTCTTACCTACTTGCGCTTCTTTTATTCCTAAACTTAAAGCTTCCTTTGTTGTCTCCATTAATTTTTCCGCTTCCTTGGAAATTTTTCCCACCGGAAAAGTCATCGCTCCATCCGTATAAAATCCTTTATACTTTACTCCCACATCAATTGAAACAATATCGCCCTCCTTAAGCTCGTAATTATTTGGCACGCCATGAACAACTACTTCATTAACCGAAGCGCAAATAGACGCCGGATAAGGCTTTTCCGCCCCGCTAGGTTTATACCCTAAAAAAGCCGGATAAGCTCCTCCTCCCGCTTCCTTAATAACTTTCCACGCTATCAAATCAAGCGATTTTAATTTTACACCCGGTAATATATTAGCTTTTATATTTAAGAGAGTTTCTCTTAGTATTCTCCCTCCTTCTCTCATAAGAGCTATCTCTTTTTCTGTCTTTATCATTTTTAACTTTTTCTTTACCGTTTAATTTAACTACTAAAAATTCTCTATGTCCACTTAAAATAAAAAACCCTAGAATTTCTTCCAAACTTTTTAAAAAAACCTTAAAAAACTTCAAATATTATTCCGAGCCTATCACCTTTAAAATCCTTTCAGAAACTTCATAAGGCAAAGAAGTTCCGTCTATCTTATTTATTTTATGCCCATGTTTTTCTAAAGCTTCTTCTATTGGCTTTGTCCTGTTTAAATATTCTGAAATTCTTGTTTCTATATTTTTTGGGTCATCAAGGGCTCTTTTTGCAAGCTTTCCTCCGCAGAAAACACACTCTGAAAGTTTGCCACATTTTTGTCCCATTGCCTGCAAACCGCAAAAAGAACAGATAAGCCGCACTTTATTTCTCTCTAAAGAATCTTTTGGATCCACCGCTAAAGAAAAAATATGGATATTCTTCTTCCCGTAAAGACTTTCCAACTCCGGCACAAGCCCCTTAGTTTTTTCATTCCCATAAGTTTCAAATAATGTTCTCGGCGACCCGCTAAAAACTATACTCAACCCTACTTTTGCCGTCTTCTTCACCTTATCTTTTACGATTTTCAATACCCACGAAGGAGTTAAAAGTTTTCCCTTATCAAAAAACTCCTTCTCTTTTTGTATTGTTTTATTTTTTTTATTTGAAGAATTATGATGCACTAAATGTTCAAAAAAAGCTCCCGTATCAAAATGGTATAAATGTTTTTTCCACGCTAAAAGATTTGCCTGTGTTCCTTTCCCACTCCCAGGCGGACCATAAATTATCACTGCTATTTTTTTCATAAAAAAAGCATACCACAAAAACAAACCATTTAAAACGGAAATCTGCCAAAACGCAAAAAAACCGCTGGGAAGGCGGTTTTTTAAAATCGGTATAATATCTAGTTGACTTTTTAGTTTAGTTATAGTAATATACAACACAGCATCTTCAAAAATCCTAAATTTCCCAAAAGGAGTCAAAAATGATTAAACGCAGTAGAAAAAAAGTGCCGGTAATAGATGTTGAAAATGGCAATAAAAAAATTGGCATGGCCGCTGAATCAGATATGATCGGCGGGCATATGCAGGGGAATCATTCTCCAATCTTGAAATTTCAGGGTAAGGAGCTTAATGCTTCGTATGTAGGAGACAAAATTCTGGTTTGGCCATCAGTGAGTCCGTATAATTAGAAATTTTCAAGATGTAGACCACAAAGGGACACTTACGTGCCCCTTTTATTTTATTAAACAACTATCATCTTCCGATAAAAATATTTATTCGTATTGTCTTACTACAAGCTGTGACTCAATTTGTCTCATTATTTCAAGAGCAACCGATACCACTATTAAAAGCGCTGTTCCTCCAATAGTCATAAAAGAAACCCCGGTTATTCCGGATAAGGCATTAGGTAACACAGCAATCGCTCCTAAAAACAAAGAACCAAACAAAGTCGTTCTGTTTATTATTTTAGAAAGAAACTTACTCGTCTGCTCTCCCGGCCGAAGCCCCGGAATAAATCCTCCGTTTCTTTGCAAATTTTTTGATATCTCTTCCGGATCAAAAGTTATCGCCGTATAAAAATAAGTAAAAGCAACCACTAAAATAAAATAAATAATACTGTAAATCCAAAGATTATTAAAAACAGCTAACACCATATCGTTCATTTTCACCGATAAATCAGTTGAAAAAACAGAAGCCGCTTGCGCTATAAACTGCGGGAAAAGAAGTACGGAAATAGCAAAAATTATCGGAATAACTCCGGCTTGATTTACTTTTAAAGGTAAGTAACTTGAAACTCCGCCAAAAAGCTTGTTTCCTCTTACTCTTCTCGCGTAAGAAATAGGAATTTTTCTTTCTCCTTCATTTACAAAAACCACACCGGCAATCACCACTATTGCCGTTATTAAAAAAATCAGATAACTTTGTGCCATCGCCGACGTAAAAGAAGATATGGCAAGTTTAATATTCTGCGGAATACTACTTACAATACCAGCAAAAATCAGAAGCGATATGCCGTTTCCGAGCTTATACTCGCTTATTAACTCTCCTAACCACATTAAAGCAACAGACCCAGCGGTAATTAATAGAATGTCAAAAAACATATCAGCCTTTGTCATCGCTACCAAGACTCCCTTTGCCGCCAAAAAATTCAAAAAACCGTAAGACTGTACCACTGAAAGCGGCACTGTTAAATACCGGCAAACACGATTAAATTTTGCCTTACCAATTTCCCCTTCTTCATAATAAAGCTTCTTTAAATTAGGAAAAACCATCGTTAAAAGCTGCATTATAATCGTCGCTGTGATGTAAGGCCCCACACCAAGCATCACTATAGAAAGATTAGAAAGACCGCTTCCGGAAAACACATCTAAAAATCCCAAAAGCTGGTTAGAATTAAAAAGATTTTTTAATCTCTCAACATCTACTCCCGGAACCGGTATTGAAGCCATTAAACGAAAAACAGCAAGAATCACTACTATAGAAAATAGTTTTTTCCTAAGCTCTTTTACCTTAAAAACATTTAAATAACTTACCATAATTAGTTTTCAACTTTCCCGCCGGCTTTTTCTATTTTATTTTTAGCTTCCTTTGAAACTGCTATATTTTTTACAACTACCGCTTTTTTTATTTCCCCTTTTCCTAATATCTTCACTTTTCCTTTAAATTTAGAAGACAAAACTCCTACTTCTTTCAAAGAAGATATTGAAACTTCCACCAACCCTAATTTTTCTATCTTATCAATATTTAAAGGAAAACTACTCTCTTTCTTTGGCTTGTTTTTAAATCCGCGCATTTTTGGGATGCGTTGTAATAAATCTCTTTCTGCCGGCCTGATCTTATGCCCCGATCTTGATTTCTGCCCTTTCTGACCACGCCCTGAATAAGTTCCTCGCTTTCCTCCTCTCCCTATTCTTTTTATTCCTCGTTTCTTACTCTTTATTTTTAATTCGTTGATAATCATTATTTTATTTATCTCTTAGCTCTAATAGACTTTAAAGCTCTTAAAGCCGCCATTGCGTTTGAAAGTTTATTTGTTGTCCTGCCCAAACATTTTGCTGTCGCATCTTTTATTCCGGCTAATGCTAGCACTGTTCTAACCGCTCCTCCGGCTTTTAATCCATGCCCTGCCACCGCTGGTTTCAAAATCACTCTTGCCGCACTATACTTTGCTTCCACTTCATGATTAATCGTTCTATTTTCCTTCAGCTCCAACTTAAAAATATTCTTAATTGCCTTAGCTTTTGACTTTGCCACCGCCGCCTGAAAATCAGCTCCTTTTGCCACTCCTATACCCACTCTTCCTTTTTCATCTCCCACTATCATTGTCGCCCTAAAACGAAATCTCTTTCCTCCGGCTACTACTCTCGTTACTCTTCTTAAATCAACCACTTTTTCTTTAAACTCGCTCTTTTCCCTTTTTATTGGTCTTCTTCCTGTTTGTGTAAACATTTTTTTTAAAAAACTAATCCTCCCAACCTTGCTCCTTCCGCAAGAGCTTTTACTCGGCCATGATATCTAAACTTTCCTCTGTCAAAAAACACTTTTGTTATTCCTTTTTCTTTTGCTTTTTTAGCTAACGCCTCCCCTACTAATTTTGCTTGTTCTGTTTTTACTTTTTTTAAATCCGTCAAAGAAACATCTTTAACAGAAGCAGAAATCAAAGTTTTTCCCTCTGCGTCATCTATCACTTGTGCGTAAACACTCTTATTACTTCTAAAAACAGACAATCTCAAAACGCCAACTTTTATTGTTGCTTTTCTATTTCTTACCTCTCTTCTTTCTCTTATTTTATTTGTTTTTTTTCTTATTTTCATCGTTCTTAAAAACTTCTGCGTTATTTAGAACCGCTTACTACTTTCTTTCCCGCCTTTCTTCTTATTACCTCATCAACATATTTTATTCCTTTTCCTTTATAAGGCTCTGGCTTCTTTAATTTTCTTATTCCCGCCGCCGTTCTCCCAACTAAATCCTTACTTATACCGCTAATCTTAATTAAATTTTTTTCCATTTCTATCTTTACACCTTCCGGAATGGGAAATCTTACCAGATGTGAAAATCCTATATTTAAAACTAAATCTTTACCCTCCACCACCGCCTTAAACCCTATTCCGTTTATCTCTAAAGTTTTTGAAAATCCTTCACACACTCCAAGCACAGCATTATTTACTAAACTCCTTATAGTACCAAAATTAGATCTGGCTTGCTTAAACGTCTTTAGCGGTTTAAAAACAACTTTATTATTCTCAATCTTTACAGAAACGTAAGGAATTTTTTTTACCATTAATTTACCTTTTGGCCCCTCTACTTTAATAAAGCTATCTTCTTCTGTAACGGTCACTCCCTCTTTAAAACTTATTGGTTTTTTTCCTATTTTACTCATATAAATTACCAAACTTTAAATAAATATTCTCCTCCCACCTTATTCTTTCTTGCTTCCATTGCCGACATTAAACCTTTTGAAGTGGAAACCACTCCTAATCCGTATCCTTGCCTTACCGGTCTAAGTTCTTTTATTCCGGTGTAAACCCTTTTTGATGGCTTACTCATAAAAATAACTTCATTTATCGCCGGCCTTCCATCTTCTTCATAACATAAATCAACTTCTATCATTCTTCTTACGCCTTTACCTTTTTTAACCACACCAGCTACATACTTATTTTGCAAAAGAATATTTAAAACAGCTAAATTTGCCTTTGTAAAAAGTACTCTTGTTTTTTTCTTTCCTACCGCCTGCGCATTTTTAATTCTTATCAAAGCGTCGTAATACACTATTTTTTAAATTATTTTTTTAATCTTAAAATATTAAAAACTACCAACTTGCCTTTTTTACTCCCGGTATTTCCCCCCGGCTCGCCATTTCTCTAAAACATATCCTACACAAACCAAAATCCCTTATATAACCTCTCTTGCGTCCGCAACGAAAACATCTTAAAACAATCCTACTGGAAAACTTTGGTTTTTTCTTTGCTCTTGCAATTACAGATTGTTTAGCCATTTTTCTTTTTTATTATTGGGAATTTTAATAATGAATAAACTTCCAGAGCCTCTTCTCTCTTTCTTGTCTTTGGCACTACAGAAATTTCTAATCCAAAACTAACCTTTGATTCCTCCGGAACTATCTCTGGAAAAATTGATTTATCCTTAATTCCTATATTAAGCACACCACTCTTATCAATTGCTGTGAGCTTTAATCCTCTAAAGTCTTTTACTCTAGGCAATACCATATTAATTAATCTTTGCAAAAAATCAACTGCTCTCCCACGTCTTAGCGTAGTTTTTAAGCCAATCACCTGTCCTACTCTTAATTTAAATCCGGATATGGACTTTTTAGATTTTATCGTTTCGCATTTTTGTCCGGTCATCATTGCTAGTTCTTTGGTAATTTCTGGCAATAATCTTTTTTCAAAATCAGCCGCCTGGCTCATTCTGCCCACTCCAACATTTACTACCACTTTTTCTATATTTTTTCTAAAATTTTCTTTCATCTTTATTTAAAAAACTTATAAAGCCGCCCCGCATTTTTTACAAAATCTTATTTTATTTTTTCCTTCTTCTCTAAAGCCGACTCTTGTTGCTTTTTTACAACTTGAACAAATAATAGCCGCCTTAGATAAAGCAATCATTCTTGGAACTCCTATCACCTCCCCTTTCTCTCCCTGCTTTCTAGGCCGCATATGCTTTTTAACTAAATTTAGCCCCTCCACCGCCGCTCGGCCATCTTTTGGATTGACTTTAATAAGTTTTCCCGTTTTTCCTTTATCTTTCCCGGAAAGCATTTTTACTATATCTCCTTTTTTTAATTTAATCTTCATACTATTTCCTCCGCCATATTAGCTATTTTTTCAAAACCTTTTTCTTTTATTTCTCTTGGAATTGGACCAAAAACTCTTGTAGCCACTGGTTCTTTTTTAGCATCTATCACCACTACCGCATTTTCCGAAAAACGCACTATTGAGCCGTCTTCTCTTTTAAAATCTTTTTTCTGTCTCACTATTACCACTCTTACTTTGTCTTTCTTTTTTACGTTTTTTCTAGGCTCTGCTACTTTTACAGAAGCTACTATAATATCCCCGATCCTTGCGTATCTTTTTCTTGTCCCTCCAAGCACACGAAAACACTGCACTAATCGTGCTCCTGAATTATCCGCCACTTTTAACATTGCTCTTTCTTGAATCATATAAATAAAATTTTAAATCTTTTTTACTATTTTCCACCTCTTTTCTCTGGAAAGAGGTCTTGTTTCTTCTATTATTACTTCTTCTCCCTTGTTAAACTCATTATTTTCATCATGCGCTTTTATTCTAGTAGAAACTTCAAAATATTTTCCGTACTTTGGATGCTTCTTTAAACGGGAAACTAAAACTACTCTAGTCTTATTCATCTTATCCGAAACTATTTTTCCTTGTAACTTCTTCTTTGCCATTTTAAATTATTTAATTATTTTTATCATTGCCGTCTTTTAAAAAAGTTATCAATCGAGCTATATTTTTCTTTACTTCTTTTATTTCTTTTACATTCTTAACTTTCCCGCTTACTAAATCAAATCGCAAAAGGTTCAACTTTTTTCTTCCTTCTACGAGCATTTTTTCAAGTTCACCCGCTGACTTATTTTTAATTTCTAAAATTTGTTTCCTTTTCATAATTCTCGCAAAACTTCTAATTAATAAGTATCCTCGTTTTTATCGGAAGTTTATGCCCGGCTAAACGTAAAGCTTCTTTTGCCTTTTCTTCTGAAACTCCATCTATTTCAAAAAGAACTCTCCCCGGCTTTACCGGAAAAACATAATGGTCCACCGCTCCTTTTCCTGATCCCATTGTAACTTCCGGTGGTTTTTTTGTTACTGGCTTATCCGGAAAAATCCTTATCCAAAGCTTCCCCTCTCTCTTTAAAAAATTTGTTATTGCCCTTCTCGCCGCTTCAATCTGTTTTGAATCAATCCAGTAAGATTCTAAAGATTGTAAACCAAATTTGCCGAAAGAGACTTCCGTTCCTCTTGTTTCTGTCGTTCTACTCTTAGACCTGCCCTTTTGCCACTTTCTATGTTTTACTTTTTTTGGAATAAACATGGTTTATCTAAAATCTAAAATTAGTAATTAGCCACCGCTTTTATTTGCTGGCTCTCAACTCTAAATATCTCTCCTTTATTAATCCAAACTTTTATACCAATTGTTCCATAAGTTGTAAAGGCTGTAGCTTGTCCAAAATCAATATCCGCACGCAAAGTCTGTAAAGGTAAAGTGCCTTTTGATAACCATTCCGATCTCGCTATTTCTGCTCCATCTAATCTTCCGGAAATTCTTATTTTCGCTCCCTTTGCATCCCTATTCTGCATTATTTGATCAAGATACCTTTTTATTGTTCTTCTAAACTTCTGTCTTCTTTCAATATCACCGGCTATTTGTTGAGCTACTAAGAAAGACGAAACTTCCGTCCTTTTTAACTCCTCTATACTTATATTTAAAGGAAATGATTGTTTCTTCCCGGATGCTTTCTTTGTCTCTTTTTCTATTACTTTTTTTAAATCTTCTATTCCTTGCCCGCCCCGCCCGATTATTAAACCCGGCCGAGAAGCTTTTATAAAAACTTTACACTCTCCCGAAGTTCTCTCTATGTCTATAGAAGCTATTCCTCCCGCTCCCATCTTCTCTTTTATCATTTTCCTTATCACTTCATCCTCTAAAAGAAGATTTTGATAACCGCCTTTAAAAAACCATCTCGCTCTCCACGGCTTTGTTATTCCCAACCTCATTGAATCCGGTCTTATTTTATTTCCCATAATTTTCTAAACTTTAATAATACTTTCAACCCGTTTAATTTTTAAACAGTTTTTCTTCTAAAAAACCTCTTAAAGATTCCTCTTTCTTTTTTTTCTCCACCGGCCTTTTCTTGAATTTCCTCGTTTTTCTTATTAAGCTTAGAAACTGTTCTTGTCGGCTTTTTATCTTCTTTTTTCTCCTTCTTTTTCTTTTCTATAAAATTAAACTTCGGTTTAATTTTTGTCTCTCTCTCTTCTAAAATAACAGTTATATGACTACTCTTTCTTTGTATTGGGGAAGCTGATCCTCTTGCTCTCGGTAAATATCTTTTTAGCATTGGCCCTCCGTCAACAGTTATGCTTTTTATAAAAAGATTTTCACCGTTCATCTTCTTATTATTTTTAGCATTAGACACAGCTGATTGAACAAGTTTTAAAACAGGCTTAGCCGCTCTATTTGGAGAAAGCAAAAGCTCTGCTTCCGCATCATTTACATTCATTCCTTTAACAAGGCCTGTAATTAGTCTTACTTTTCTCGGAGCCATCTTCAAATAATTTAATTGTGCTTTTTGAATAGCCATAATTTACTTAAACGTTTATTTTTTGCCGCCAGCTGGCGTAGAAGTTGCTGGCGCCGCTCCTACTGGCCCTCCCTTATCTATTTCTCTCTGCATCTTTCCTCCATGTTTAACAAACTTTCGCGTTGGGGAAAATTCACCCAGTCTATGTCCAACCATATCTTCCATTACTTTTACTTCTATAAAATTTTTTCCGTTATGCACTAAAAAACCCTGTCCGATCATTTCCGGTGAAATTTCCGATCTTCTTGACCAAGTTTTTATCGGCTCATCCTTACCGCCTCTTTTAGCTCTTTCTATTTTAATAAGCAGCTTTGGGTCAACGTATGGTCCTTTTTTTAAACTTCTTCCCATAATTTATTTTAAATACTAAAAATTATATTTTCTTTAAAAATAATTTAGCTTATTTTTTCTTTCTTCTTTCCATAATAAGCTTATTTGACCATTTTTTCTTTTTTCTGGTTTTTCTGCCTCCTGTTACTTTTCCCCATAAAGTCTTCGGTCTTTTAATTCCTCTCTGTGTTTTTCCTTCTCCTCCTCCATACGGATGGTCTACCGCATTCATCGCTGACCCACGCACCGTCGGCCTTACTCCAAGCCACCTTGATCTTCCAGCTTTTCCGCCTACTTCCAAACTATTTTCCACATTTGAAACCCTGCCTAAAGTGGCAAACCCGCTAGATAATACTTTCCTTATTTCTCTAGACGGCATTTTTAAAGTTGTATACTTTCCATCTTGGGCAGAAACCTCAACAGACGAACCGGCTGACCTTGCTATCTTTCCTCCTCTTCCGGGAGTCATCTCAATATTAAAAATTTGATAACCGACCGGAACATTCTTTAACATTAAACGATTTCCGTTTTTTAAACCGGCATTTTCTGCAGTCACTATTTCATCGCCAGGTTTTACTCCCTCTGCCGCTAGAACATAATTTCTTTCTCCAGTTTGATAAATCACGCGAGAAATAAAAGCTGTGCGGTAAGGATCATACTCCACTGTCTCCACTTTTGCCGGAATATTTAATTTTCCCGCTCCAAAATCAACAAGCCGATAAAGTCTTCTATTGCCTCCTCCTTGATGTCTGACTGTTATTCTTCCTTGGGAGTTTCTCCCAGCATGCGATTTTAACTTTATTGTTAAAGAATGCCAAGGCTCGGTTTTTGTTAAACCTTTATATTCTACTATAGCCATCTGCCTTCTTCCCGGACTTGTTGGTTTAAATTTTTTCATATTACTGCGAAATAATATCTATTTTTTGCCCCTTCTTCAAGGTAACCACGGCCTTTTTAAACAACTTTGCCGCTGAAAAACTTCTCCCATATCTTTTTTTTCTTTCTCTAAAATTTATTACTCTCACATCAGTAACATTCACTTTATAAACTTTCTCCACTTCTTTCTTTATTTCCGTTGAAGAAACATTTTTTGAAACGGCAAAAACATACTGCCCCATTTTACTCAAACTTACGGATTTTTCTGTTATATGCGGATTTTTTAATATAATTTTTTCCATATTCAAAGATTTCCAAATTATTCCTTTTTTCTTCCGGAAACAAGTTTGTAATGCGTGTCTATCTCTTTTATCGCTTCTTTTTCTAAAAATACGTAACGATTAGTCATTAAATCATAAACATTTAACGAAGCCGAACTTAAACTATCCGCCCGTTCTATATTTTTAACTGCCAAAGCCGCGTTTTTATTATCTTTTGCCGCCACCACTAAAATTCCGCCTCCTTTTCTCTTATCTTTAAAAGAAAAAGCTCTTAATATGCTTGTTGCTTCTTTTGTCTTTCCTTTTTCAAAACAGAAAGAGTCTAAAATTTTTATTTCCCCGTCTGCAAGTTTTTTTGAAAGCACTGAAAAAATAGCCAACTGTTTGTCTTTCTTATTTATTTTTTTTGAAAAATCTCTTTCTCTTTTTGGCCCGTGTGAAACACCTCCGCCAATCCATATAGGAGAACGGATAGATCCATGCCTAGCACGTCCCGTTCCTTTTTGTTTCCACGGCTTCTTTCCGCCGCCAACCACATCACCTCTTCCTTTAGCATGCGCTAAATTCTGCCGTGAATTTGCTCGCTGAGCCAAAAAAGCCAAATGCACCAACTCCGGCCTCCAAGGAAAATCAAAAATCCTTTCCGGTATTTCGGTTTTTCCAATATCTTCTCCTTTTTTATTGTATAATTCGATTTCCATATTTCGTAAATTTATATTTTCCTTATTTCCACTATCGCCCCGCTACATCCGGGAACCGCTCCCTTTATTGCAATAATATTTTTTTCCACATCCACGCTTTCTACTGTTAAATTTTTTATGGTTTTTCTTTCCACTCCCATATGCCCCGCCATTCTTTTTCCTTTTCGTACTCTCTGCGGCGCTGTGTCTCCAATAGAACCGGGAGCGCGAAGTCTGTCCTTTTGTCCATGCGTCTTTGGTCCTCCGGAAAATCCGTATCTTTTTACCACGCCTTGAAAACCTTTTCCTTTAGAAATTCCGCTCACTCTCACTTTATCTCCCTCCTTAAAAACAGCTACCGTTACCATATCTCCTTTCTTAAAATTCCCCTCCTCTTCTTCTTTTATTCTAAACTCCTTTAAAACTTTTTTTTCTCCTCTAAACGGAGCGGATACCTGAACCGCCGAATACTTATTCTTTTCTTTTTCACGCACTAAATTCACCGCATTCGGTTCTGCTTTTATGAAGGTGACCGGCACTATTTTATCACCTTTCCAAATCTGTCCCATTTTAAATTTTTTTCCTAAAATAAACATCCTATAAAAAATAATTTTCCAAAAAAACGAGGGGGTTGGCCCCTCCGTCTTTTGCCATCCCGATTATGTAAATTATGGAAGAAATTATAATACACTTCTCTTCCCCTTGTCAATTACTTTTTTACCCCTGCCTACCGGCA
>MHLG01000002.1:26224-40243 GCA_001821375.1 Candidatus Liptonbacteria bacterium RIFOXYD1_FULL_36_11
CACCTTTTTTTTAACTTTTAACTTTCTAACTTTATTTACCCCGTTAAATAAAAAATTTTAATTTTTTAATTTTCTGAAAGAAAATTATTTAACCGGGGTAAACTTTTAACTTATTAACTTTTTACTCCTCTAAAAAAACATCTCTTTTATAATCATTTTTCGGATTCCAAACCATCCAAGAATCCCGTAACCCCGCATCCTTTATTCCCTCCATTTCCTTCTTTACCATCTCCACCGTATAAACGCTTCCTAAATCAAAATCCTGAATCCACGGCCTCATCTTCTTTATAATTCTTTCCCTGCTTTCTTCTGGTAAAGAAGCTAGCGTTGTCGTTGCTGTTACTTGCCTACCCAAACTCGACGCTTCGTGCTTAGCAAGTTTTAATAAAGCCGACTCCATAGAATATTTTATTACCTCGTATGGATAAGCCGCCGGATTTTTATATCCCATAAACCCGGTATAAAAATGCGAGGGGTAAACCATCGGCGCTATAAAATCAAAATTATCATAAGCGTCTTCAATGGTCTGCCCGATACCAAAATCACCATCCGCCACCGTTGTCTGCCCAAAAACATCCACTGATATTTTTGCGCCTGCAAGATCACTCCTCATATACTCAAAAAATTTCTTTATCGCTTCGCTTTTTGTATCCTCCTTTTTAAAAAAAGGAAAAGAAAGAGTATCTATTCCATTTCCGTCAGTTGGAAATCTGACATAATCAAAATTAATTTCATCAAATCCGTAATCAAGCGCTTCTTTTGCTATCGCCGAATTATACTTCCACACCTCCTCGCTCGCCGGATCCACCCAAGAAAGTCCTTTGTTATCCGCCCAAACTTTTCCCTTTGAATCTTTTATTGCTAAATCCGGGCGTGCCTTAGCCAATCTCGGGTCTTGAAAAACCGCTATTCTGGCAATCGCATAAATATTTTTTTCATGCATTGAAAAAACAAGCTCTGCTAAATCTTTTATTCTTAAATCCTCCGCTTCATATTTTAAAACCTCTGGTATGGAAGAATTATAAGCCACATACCCCGAATAATCCTTAATATCAACCACAAAAGCATTTACTTTAGTTCCCTCACTCGCCTTAAAAACATTTTTTAAAATACTCGGTGTCGCAGCAACCCAACTTGTCACATAAAGTGCTCTTATATTTTCCGGTGAATTTAAAAGAGGACGAGGTTTTTCTTTTTCTAAAACTTTTACACCATCAACCACTTTCACCACCGCTCCGCCATTCTTTCCAAAATCAATCTCCATCGTCTTACCTTTAAAAACAAAAAAAGCGGTTCCTCCCGCCACTATCATCAAAGTTAGAAAAATTATTTTCTTTGCCATTCACCTAAATATAATGAAGTGCCAAAAAATATCAACCAATTAAAATTTCTATTCACAATTTTTAATTTTAAAAACATACTAACAAAAAAGAGCTCAACTTTTCAGCTAAGCTCTTTCAAAACAAAGAAACTATAAACTTATAAATTTTAATCAACAACTAAATTTATAAGCTTTTTTAATTCTGGCGATAAAGGAATATCGGTTTTTAATATGGGAAACTTTGCGCTTACCACCCTTTCAATTCTCTTTAAATCGTCATCATTGATATCATATTCTTCTTGGGTAATGCTTATATCGTCAGCTTCTAAACCCTCAAGAAAAACTTCTATTACTTTTTTTCTAAACTCTTGCCTCTCTTGTAAAAAAGGATCAGCTTTTTCAAAAAAGGTATTTAGAGCGTTAAGATATTTTTTATAAAACTCACACAAATCTTCTTTCAACGTCGTTAACCTTTCTGCTAATTCCAACTGGTGCTGGTGTTGCTTTTCCGTTTCTTCTCTTTCCTCTTTCTTTACCGCTACAGCTAATTCTATCTTTCGTTTGTGTTCTGCTTCCGCATTCTCATATTCCAATTTTTTCAGTTCCAATGCCATACTCTGCTTTTCTTTTTCTAATCCAAGCTGAGCCAACCGTAACTGATTTTTACCCAATTCACGCTCGTGCTCCATTTCCTTCAAGCGCATCTTTTCCTTAGTAGAATGCCTGCGCATATTCCCTACTAAAAAACCGATAGCAAGAAGTATTACGCTTTGCCAAAAAAAACCGATACTCTGAAAAAAATTTTGAACAGCTTCAATAACAATTACCATCACCTTCTACCTCCATTTATTATTTTTTAGAACATCTTTTTTTATCCTACTATAAATTTTTTATCTTGTCAACAACTTTCCCTCTTTTTTAAAAAACAACAAACCATAATAGATTTTTTTTCTTTTCTTGAAAAATCCTCTCAATAAAACTAAAATAAACTAAGTTTTACCCCGTGAAATAAAAATCTTTAGATTTTTAATTTGCGAAGCAAATTATTTCACTGGGGTGAACTTTTAACCTTTAACTCTTCTATATTTGTATCATTTGTATTTATTCGTATATTAGTATCATATTTTTCTATGCTCGCCCTCTATCGCAAATATCGCCCTAAAAAACTTTCCGACATCTTTGGCCAAGAAACTAATGTGGAAATTTTAAAAAACGCCGCCAAAACCGGCCGCATTGCCCACGCTTATCTTTTTTACGGTCCTCGCGGCACCGGCAAAACTTCCACCGCTAGAATCCTCTCCAAAATAGCCAACTGCGAAAAAATAAAAACGGACGAATCTTTCCGTCAAAAAGGCGAACCCTGCAACGAATGCCACGCCTGCTTAGAAATAGAAACTGGCAGGGCCTTAGATATAGTAGAAATAGACGCCGCCAGCAATCGCGGCATAGATGAAATAAGAAGCCTACAAGAAGGTATAAAACTTTCCCCCGCATCTCTTTCTTTTAAAGTCTTCATTATAGACGAGGTGCATATGCTTACCACCCCGGCTTTTAACGCTCTTCTAAAAACTCTGGAAGAACCTCCCGCTCACGCTATTTTTATTCTCGCCACCACTGAAATAGAAAAAGTGCCGGCAACTATCACCTCCCGCACCCAAAAATTTGTTTTTAAAAAAGTTTCTATAGATCTTCTCGTTTCAAAACTTAAATCTATAGCTGAAAAAGAAAATATCACTATAGAAGAAAACGCTCTAACTTTGGTTGCCAGAGCCGCTGAAGGCAGCGTCCGCGACTCCGAATCCTTATTGGATCAAATATCTTCTTTCCTTGGCAATAGTGAAAAAATAACTTTAGAAAAAACTGAAGATATCATCGGCAAAACTGGCTTTCATAAAATTGCCGAGCTTCTTTCCGCCACTCTGGAAAAAAACGCCGAAAAATCCCTCTCCTTTATCAGTGGCCTTAAAGAAAAAGGACAGGATATCGTACAATTTAATAAAGACTTGATAAACAGTTTGGGAAAGCTTCTTGCTCTAAAAGCCAACGAAAAAATGGAAATGATTTTTAAAAAAGAAATGACCGACTCCGAACTTGAAGAAATAAAAAATCTTGCTAAAAAATTTGAACTGGAAAATATGCTTAAGCTTGTTAAACTTTTAATCTCCGCCCACCGCGAAATGCGTTATTCCCCTTTCCCCTCCGTTCCCCTTGAAGTCGCCCTCATAGAATTCATTAACTCTTAATTCTTCCTTCACCTTATCTATTTGTTATCTAAATATCTAAACCTCACTTATCTGACGATCGTCAGATAAGTGAGGTTTTTAATAATTTAGCAGAATTCCACGAGTTTACTTATAAGCATCTACAAAAAACGCCGCCAGTCAAAACTGGCGGCAGTGATTATAAATCAATTCTCTTTTCTTTCAGAATTTCATTAATCTGGTTTATGTCGTGTTCTAAAAGAGCTCCCGCGCATTTAAGCCTTTTTCTCTTATCAAGAAAAACTCGCGGCGTCTCCTCTCCTTCAAATAAAATCGCTTGTAATATATGTTCTATTTTAAAACTCCCAGCTACGTCAGATGGACAAAGATGAGCAAAAAAGATCGCCCATTTAATCTTATAGCGATGCCAAAATCCGTTTTTCTTAAAAGCACTTTCCGGCCCCATATCCGGTAAATATGGCAAAAGATTAGTTGGAACATCAACCCCAAAAAAGAAAGAAATCTCTTTTTCTTTCTCGCCTTCTTCCGAAATAGGAATAAGACGCGCTAACCCTGTTTCTTCATTCACCCCACGAAAACCAATTTCCCGTGCTGATGTACAATAATTAATTCCTTCCTTCAAATTAAATCCTAAATCTTCTCCCGTCTCTTTCCTCCTGTTTTATATTTCTCCCTCAAAATTTCTGCTCAAACAATACTATTTAAAAACACGATTGTCAAAATAGTAATTTTATCAAAACAAAAAAACGGGCAAATTATCTTCACCCGTTCAGAAATAAAAAATATTCATTTTTCAACTCCTAACCCAATTTACTGCCTCTTTTTCTTTTTCTGCCAGATCATCTCCCTCTCCGCAAACAAAAATCTTTACATAATCATCCAAACGACATTTTTTAAATAATTCAGACAAAACTGGGTTTAAGATAATAGCAAATTTCCCATTTTCTTTCTTGATCTCTTGGCAAGTTTTAACCACTATCCCTATTCCAAATTTATCCATAAAATCAATAAGAGTAAGATTAAAAACTATTTTACTCTTTTCTTCCAGAATACTTTCTTCCGCCTTTCCTAATAAACCTTTTGCGGTGGATATAATTAAATCGCCAAAAGCTGAAAACACCTCCACTCCATCAATTTCATCTTTTTGAATCACTAATTCACTAGTAGTCGTTTGTTCCATCGCTATTTCTCCTTTATTTTTTTATTTAAACTTCTTTCTTTAATTTATTCCCTCTCTCCCCACCTGTCAATCATCTACACTAAAAAAATCAGCAGAAACGCCAAAGCTATGATAATTCTGTAAATTCCAAAAACTGTAAAATATTTTTTCCTTATAAAACCTAAAAAAAACTTCACACTTAAAACGGCAAAAATAAACGAAACCACAAACCCGACCACTATTATTTTTCCTCCTCCGCTAAAAGAAAAAAGACTGAAATTTTTATAAGCGTCGTAAATTGTAGCCGCCAGCATAGTCGGCACCGCTAAAAGAAAAGAAAATTCCACAATTGCCTTTTTCTTTATTCCTAAAAAAAGCCCGGCGATAATTGTCGCCGCCGACCGGGAAACTCCCGGCACTACCGCTAGCGCCTGCGCTGTTCCGATTATTAAAGCTTCCTTATAAGAAATAAATTTTATCTCTTCTTCAACACTAGTCTCTTTTTCACTTAAAGAACCACCCCCGCCACCCTCATTCCTTCTCTTTAAAAAAAACTCAAAAGCAATTATAAAAATTCCACCAAGAAATAAAGTCCAAAAAACTGTAAAATAACTCTCCAGTAAAAATCCTTTCACTATTTTATAAGCCAAAAAACCTATCACTCCCGTCGGTAAAAACGCCGCTATTACTTTTTTCCAAACTTCAATGCTTCTTAAAAATATTTTTCCATAAAGAAAAACCACCGCCAATATTGCCCCAAGCTGAATCGCTATTTCAAAACTTTTTACAAAACCACTCTGTTCTATTCCTAAAGCCTTCGCCGCCATCATTAAATGAGCCGTTGAAGAAACGGGCAAAAATTCCGTTAAACCTTCCACTATTCCTAAAAAAACCGCCTGCAAAAAATCCATTTTTACTTTTTATTCTTCTCCTTTACCCCGTGAAATAAGATTTTTTCTATACAGAACAAATCTTAATTTCATCCTGAAATTTATTTCACTGGGGTTATTCCTTTGCAAACCCCTTAAATGCTTTCAATATCTCAAGTGGCACCGTGAAAACTATCGTATTAGATTGGTCTGAAGAAACATCGTTAATAGACTGTAAAGTTCTTAAGTGTAAAGCTCCCGGCACCGCTGATAAAATTTCCGCCGCCCGCGCCATATTTTCCGCCGCTCCAAGCTCTCCTTCCGAATTTATTATCACCGCCCTTTTTTCTCTTTCCGCTTCTGCCTGCTTGGCAATCGTCCTCTCCATTTCCGGCGGTAAACTAACATCTTTTAGCTCCACATTATTAACCTTTAAACCCCAAGCATCCGTTTCCTTATCCACAATTTCTCTTATTCTGTCCGCTATTTTATCTCTTCCCGCAAGCAATTCATCTAAAGTTACCTCCCCCACAATATTTCTCATAGTCGTTTGCGCATATTGCGAAATAGCATAACGGAAATTTTCCACTTCTATTACCGCCTTCTCCGCCGCCGCCACTTTATAATAAATCACGGCATTTACCGTCACGGACACATTATCTCTCGTTATCGCTTTTTGGTCCGGCACATCCACCGCTTTTACCCTCATATCAACTTTTCTGTAAGTTTGAAAAACCGGCACCACCACTCTCCACCCCGGACTCATTATCCCTACATATTTTCCCATCATAAACTTTACGCCTCTTTCATACTCATTTATCTGTTTTAAACTCGCCACAAAAAGAAGAAAAACTATTAATGCAAAAATATACATTTTTTATTTATAACTAATATTTTTTTAAGGCCTTTATTTAAATATAAATATACCCTACTTCTTCAAAACATCAACTAAAACGATTATTAAAAAAATTGCCATTTTTCCTTTTTTTGATAACATTTAAGAGTCTGTCACTAAATATTAATTAATGCCGGGTCGTCTAACTTGCCCTGTTAGACATTTATTTAGTTGACTGTAAATGTAATGTATTGATGCCTAAAGCTGCGGGATCGTCTAATGGTAGGACACATGCCTCTGGAGCATGGTATCTAGGTTCGAGCCCTAGTCCCGCAGCTTTGAGCGTGAATAATGTCTAACAGGGTTGAGTAGGAAACATGCCTCTGGAGCATGGTATCGGGATTCGAGCCCCTGCCCGGCAGCTCTTCAATTTTCGCTTCGTCTTCAACCCCTGAGAATCTCAAACCTGATGGATTTAAATTTTAGAATCTGCAATTTTCTCATTTCTGAGAAAATTTTGACCCTTCATCGAAAATTGAAGACACTGAGAAGCGTAGCGACGAAGTGCTTAAATGATATATAAAAAAATATGCCTTATTTCATCTATATATTAAAATGCGCCGACAAATCACTTTACGCCGGCTGCACTAATAATTTAGAAAGAAGATTAAAACAACATAACACTTCAAAACGGGGCGCGCATTACACAAAAATCCGCCGCCCAGTTGTTCTAAAATACTTTGAGAAATTTAATACTCTATTAGAAGCCCGCCGTCGCGAAACCGAAATTAAAAAATGGCGCCGAGAAAAAAAATTAAAATTAATCAAATCTAAAAAACCTTAAGAAAATTTAAAGTCAACAAAACAACCGCGTCCGCCGCTGTTTTTATTTTTCAATAAATCAAAAGCCTTATTCTCCTTTTAAAAACAAAGTGATAAAGTAAACCGAAGTTACTACAAAAAGTCCCCACCACAACCACAAAAGACCAACTAGATAACCGTAAAAATAAAGACCTAATAAAATGCCAAACGAGATAAGACAAAGTTTAACCAAGCCCATCTCCCACCACTGAAACGTCCACGTTTTAAAAATTTTCATATTTTTAATTTTAATTATAATAATCGTACAATGCTAAAAAATTTAAAAAACCGGCGAGGAAACATTCTTAAACCTTCAAATATCTTCTTATAGCAATAAAACTGGAAACAGAACCAAGTAAAATTCCAAATAAAATCTGATAACCCGCCAAACCAAAAAAGTTAGAAACAAAATAAGATCTCAAACTTATATCCGGCACCACTTTTTGCACCCACGGATTAGCCGTCAAAACTACTGGAATAGCCAAAATCAAACTCAAGAATGCCGCCAGTAATCCATAAACAACTCCTTCAACCACAAAAGGGCCACGTATAAAAGTATTTGATGCCCCCACAAGCCTCATAATCCCTATCTCCTCGCGATTAGAATACATCGCCAGCCATATTGTATTAAAAGCAACTAAAATGGCTGTAATGGCAAAAATCAAAGCTAGCGCAAACCCACTTTTATTAACTGTGTTGATTATAGAATTCATCCTTTCAATCACTAACTGATTTTGCGCATAAGTTACTTTTTCAATAATCTGCTTAAATCCTTCATTCTCAAGATATGAAGCAATTATTGCATACTTTTCCGAATCTTTTGCCTTTACATTTAACGAAGCTGAAAACGGATTATCTTTTAACTCATTTAAAGCCTGCCCCGCCGCATCATTTTTATGCTTATTTTTAAAGTCATCCAGTGCATCCGCTCGCGAAATATAATTAACTTTTTTAACATCGCTTAAATCTTCCAGCGACTTTTTTAATCTTAAAATTTCATCTTCCGGTGCCGAAGTTTTAAAATAAACGCTTATATCTATTTTATCCTCTAAAGTAGTTAAAACCGCTCCGGTAGTAAACCTAAAAATCATCAAAAAAAGAAATGAGGAGAGAGCTAAAGTCATCACAACTAAAGTAGCCACAGACAACCACCCGTTTCTCAAAAAATTTTGCAAACCGTATTTTATTAGCCGAAAAAATGTTGTAACCATATTTTTTTTCTTAATTAAACAAACAAAAAATCAAATAAGCATAAACTTACCTTTTTCTTCGTCGCGTATTATTTTTCCTTGGTCTAAAGTTATCACTCTTCGGCTTAAGTGATTTATCACCTCTTTATCATGCGTCGCTAATATCACCGTCGTTCCTAATTCATTTATTTTCATTAGCAGTTTAATAATTTCCCAAGTGTTATACGGATCCAAATTTCCCGTCGGCTCATCTGCCACTATCACCTCCGGCCGGTGGATCATCGCTCGCGCTATCGCCACTCTTTGTTTTTCCCCTCCGGAAAGCTCGTTTGGAAAATTATGCATTTTCTCGGAAAGTCCGACCATATCCAAAACCTGCGGCACAAATTCGTCTATTTCCTGTTGCGGATACCCCACCACCTCCAAAGCAAAAGAGACATTTTCATAAGCGCTCTTATTCGATAAAAGGCGAAAATCTTGAAAAATCACCCCAATATGCCGTCGCAACTTCGGCATCTCTTTTGGCTTAAGTTTATTAACTTCGTAAGAACCGAAAATAATACGTCCCTTGCTCGGTTTTTCTTCTCCGATTAAAAGTTTTATTATTGTTGACTTTCCCGCACCCGATTTTCCCACTAGCGAAACAAACTCATTCGGATTCATCTTAAAACTAACACCATCAAGCGCTGATGAAGAAGAATGATTATTATAAATTTTACTTACGTTTTGAAATACAATCATAATCTAAAAACCAACTGCTAAAACAAATTTAATCTTCATTTTAATTTTATCAAAAATAAAAAAACTAAACAAACTATTTTTTAGAAAAACTGTTGACAAGTTCCGCTTGAATAAAATCATCAAGTTCGCCTTGTAACACTTTTTCCGCTTGGGTTGTCTCCATTCCTGTCCGGTGGTCTTTCACCATCTTATACGGATTTAAAACATAAGAACGAATCTGGCTTCCCCATTCCGGCTTCACTTTTGTTTTTAATTCTGAAATTTCTTTTACTTTATTTTCCTCCATTAATTTTAAAAGCTTGGCATGTATCACCGCCATTGCCCGCTCGCGATTTTGTGATTGCGAACGTTCCACTTGGCAAGCCGCCACTATTCCCGTCGGCAAATGGGTTATCCTTACCGCCGTTTCTACCTTATTCACATTCTGCCCTCCCGGTCCCGATGAACGAAAAAGGTCAACTTTCAAATCTTTTTCCGTGATTTCTATTTTCTGAAGTTCTGCTATATCCGGTAAAACTTCCACTAACGCAAAAGAGGTATGTCTAAGCTTTTTCGGCGAAAACGGCGAAATCCGCACTAATCTATGCACTCCCGCCTCACCTTTTAAATACCCAAAAGCATAATTACCTCGCACCTCTAAAGTAATATTTTTTATCGGCTTCCTTCCGGTTTTTGTCTGAAAATCATCTAAACTTTCATCTACTATTCTCCATTTAAATCCCATCTTCTCAAAAAAAGCGGTGAACATATCTAAAAGCATTCCCGCCCAATCAGCCGCATCCTGTCCTCCTGCCCCGGAATATATGGAAAAAATAGCATTACTTTTATCATAACGCCCGGTAAAAGTTGTTTTTACCTCAATCTCTTTCAGTTTTTTTCGCGCTACAAAATAAAGCTCCTCGGAAAATTTTTCTTTCAGCTTCTCTAAAAGCAAAGAAATCTCATCAATTTTTTCTATCAGATCCCTAACCTCACCAGCTTTTCTGCTTGTCTCTTCTCCCTTTTTCCTATCTTTCCATATTTCCATATCAGCCACTCGCGCCTCTAAATCTTTTAACTCATTTCTTTTTTTTTCTATTTCTAAAACCTCTTGCAACCGCAAAAAAAAACTACTCGTTTCCTCTATTCCGTCTTTAATTTCTTTTTCTGTCATCATACAGAGCCGATGGTCGGACTTGAACCGACAACCTACCGCTTACGAAGCGGTTGCTCTACCATTGAGCTACATCGGCAAAAAACAACTCTAAAAACTATAATAGTATAGCTTCAAAAGCCCTAATAATCAAAGCTTTCTTCTTTAAAAAACACTAAAACCTATAACACAAAATCTTGCTTGTTGATAAGCGCAAGTACCCCTATATTATCGTCTTTTGAAATCTTATTTTTTCTCTCTACCCCGCACTTTATGCATTTATGCAATAAAATATACTTCTCTCCTTTTTTCCATACATAAACCGGCTCCATCATCCCGCCACACTTTTCCTCCCGGTCTCCCGGATTAATATCAATATGCCTACTCCAAAGGCACATCGGACAATGATTTGTGTATCCGTTACCAAAAACTTCCCGTCCACAATTTAAACAGGTAAAATTTTCAATTTTCCTCTGAAATTTTTTTCTTGAAACAGCCACTTGATAAAATAACTTAAAATACCTATAATAAAAAAAGTACGTTAAAAGGGAGAAAAAATATGTATATTCTTGATAAGCTAATCAATACAGTATATTTTATCTTTTTTCTTTTTTTTCTCATCTACTGGTCTTCCGCAACCATTTTTAGTAAAAGCAAAAAGAAAAAAAACTTGCACCGATATTAGCACCAACACCCCTATTCATTCCCTTCGCCTGCGCCCTGCAGGCATTTTTTTATTTTATAAACAATGCCTATCAACTAAAGCAACAAACTTCTCTAAAATATTCTCCTTTCTCTCTTCTTTACTCCACCATAAAGTCTGCATCCCCGCCTTTTCTGCTCCTTTTATGTTTATTAAAGAATCATCCATAAACAAACATTTATCCGGCTCAACACCAAGTTTTTCAGATGCCAGTAAATAAATCTTTTTATCCGGCTTTTTTACTCCTTCTAATGCTGATGAAATAAAAACATCAAATTTGCTGTCAATATCAAATTTTTCTTTAAACCTAGAAATTGTTAAACCCGTCCCATTATTTATTATGGCCAACTTGTAGACTTTTTTAAACTTGGGCAATAAATCCCAAAGCGGCTTATAAGGTTTATATTTATCTGCTATTTTATCAAGAATTCCGTTAAATTTAACATCACTTAAATTAAATTTTTTGTAAACTTCCTCTTTAAATAAATAATCGTCGGTAACACCGCTAATCATATCATCAACCTCATCAACTAAAGGCTTAGAAATATAACCTTCTTTTTTAAAAAGAAGCACACCTATAAAATCAAAAACTATCGCTTTTATATTTGTATTTTTCCCTGCCATTTCATTTATAACTTTTTTTTGAGCGGGATACGGGAATCGAACCCGCGTCCTAAGCTTGGGAAGCTTATGTACTGCCACTGTACTAATCCCGCACTCCTTTTTTCTTATTAGTTGGGTATCACAAGCATCTTCTCTCCCGGAACCTTATAGTTATATCTTGATTTTATCTCTTTTTCTAAATTATAAGGATTAGAGTAATAATTCAAGTCTTTTTCCATTCCCTTATTTTCCTGTCTCAATTTTAAAACTTGAGCCTCTATCGCTTTAAAAGAGCCATCTCCTTTACCAAACTCAAAATAATCAACTGTCACGCCATATCCCACCGCAAATATAAGAACAATCAAAATAAAAATGACTATTATTTTCCACCAATCTCTCATACTGATATTCTACAATAAAAAACAAAACCTATAAATAGGAATTGTCGCCGAATACGCTTTTGTAGCTGAATTTTGGGAATTGCGGCTAAAATAATATCTGACAATAGTCCCAAATGCCAAAAAACACAAAACCCCGACATAAACCAGTCGGAGTCTTCCGTGTCCCGCTAAATGATTCCCGGCTTTTTAGCCAAGTGGGTGGATAGGAACTAATTCCACGGAATTAACTCACTCTTCCTCCCTTTATAAACAATTTGATCCGGAATCTTAGTGCGGGACTATAATATAATACCATACTAGACAAAAAAACATTTCCACAAGCGAAGAAGAGAAAAGAAAAGCGAAACTTTTTTACACTTTTAAAGCGCCTCGCCAATTCTTATAAAATAAATAACAAAACCCCAAATAACTGAAGCAAAAACAACTCCCGCTACAAAACCTGAAAGCGACGAAGCTAAAATTTTGCCAATTCTGAAAGAAAAATCCCTTTTTTCGTTAGAAATAAAATCTCTTAAGAACTCTGCCATAAAGAAATTAAGATAATTATAAAATATCTTGTCTTGTAATTATCTTATTATATCTTATTTCTTTTTTACTTCCAATCCAAGTTCTTTTAACTGTTTTTCATCAAGCTCGCTTGGTGCATCCATCACGCTTGTCCTACCAGAACTCGTCTGTGGAAATGCCTGCACTTCTCTTAAATATGTTTCCCCGGTTAAAATCATCGTCATTCTTTCAACTCCATGCGCTAAACCTCCGTGTGGCGGTGCGCCAAAATTAAATGCTTGCATCATATGCCCGAATTCCGCCTCTATTCTCATATCACTATATCCCATCACTTTAAACACTGCCTTTAAAATATCCGCGCGATGTGAACGAATGCTTCCGCCGCCTACTTCGTATCCGTTGCAAACTAAATCATATTGCTGGGTTATAATTTCTCCGATATTTTCTCCTTTCAAAAGCCAATCAATATGCTCCGGCTTTGGCATTGAAAAAGGATTATGCGTAAAAGTCCAATTTCCCTCTTTATCCTTTTCAAAAAACGGAAAGTCCACCACCCATGCAAAAGCTAAAACTCCATCTTTTTTCTCCTCCTCTGTTCTCATATCAAATTTATCAGCTCTATACTTTTCCATCGCTTCTTTATAAGTGAAAACTGGAAACGGCTTCTGCTTTATTTTTTTTCCCATCTCCTCGCACACCGTCGTTATCATTTTTTCATCTATTGCTAAAACATCTTTTTGCTCCACAAAACTCATCTCAATATCAACTTGCGTATGTTCAAATCCTCTATCCGCCCTCAAATCTTCATCACGCAAGCATCTCGCAATCTGAAAATAACGCTCAAACCCCGCTACCATTAAAAGCTGTTTATACTGCTGCGGGCTTTGCGGTAAAGCAAAAAATTTTCCCGGATACATTCTGGAAGGCACAATAAAATCTCTGGAACCCTCCGGCGTCGTCTTCGTTAAAAGAGGAGTCTCAATTTCCGTAAAATCATTCTTAAATAAAAACTGCCGCATGCGATCCACAAACTCGCTGCGCAACTTTATATTTTTTTGTAATCTCTCTCTCCTTAAATCCAAATACCTGTATTTTAGTCTTACCTCCTCGTCAATATTATCCCCACTCTCGTCTAGTGGAAAAGGAGGCGTCTCTGAAGTATTTAAAACGACAAGTTCTTCCGCTTCTATTTCAAACCTCCCTGTTGGTATTTTTTCATTTATCATTGAAGCTGGTCTTTCTTTCACTTTTCCGGAAACTTGAATAACCCACTCGCTTCTTAAATCTTGCGCTGTCTTATGAGCTTCCGGAAACCCGGGAGAAAAAACCACCTGCGCAATTCCGGAACGGTCACGCAAGTCTATGAAAACCAGCTTTCCGTGATCGCGCCGCGCCGCCACCCAACCTTTTAAAATAATTTTTTCACCTTCATTCTTTATAATTTCTCTAACTAATGTTCTTTCCATATTTTTTAA
>MHLG01000002.1:40266-46248 GCA_001821375.1 Candidatus Liptonbacteria bacterium RIFOXYD1_FULL_36_11
TTACAATATACTTGCATCCCAAACAAAAATATGTTAAAAACAAATCAGCTCCATAAAAACCAATAAAAGAATAAAAAGGAGAAAAAATTATGTTTCAGCCATTCTTAATTATCAGCTTATTTATTTCCGCGTTTTTTGCTGGTTTTTTCTTTTATCCGTATTATTTTAAGAAAAATCAAAAAAAAGAAAAAGAGAGAAGATGTTCCTATCTTGAAGACCCATGCTTTACAGATTTTTTTCATCGGAATACGTGTAGCTTAAAAGACATTGAAACAGACAAAATTCTGCAAACGATAATGAATATCTGGCCTAAAAAAACGACAAAAGAAAAGCTGGCCAGAGAACTCCTCCGTCGCAAAGAAAACCTTCATTTTCTTATAGAAAATGGACCGACGCAATTTATAAGAAGAAAAGCTATCAAAATTGCTCTTTTTTCTAGAATGGACGGATTTCTGGTTTCTGCCATAATAGAAAATGGCATAAAAAAAGAACAAAAAGAAGCTTGGAAATGGCTTTCAGCACACAAAAAAGAAATAGATGATTATAATTTTAGTGTGTATCTAAAACGTATTATTATCAGAAAATGCCCAATATTATGGAAAATCAAAGCCTGGATAGAGCTGAAAAAAATTTTTAAAGAATATTATTTATCACAAGGATGGGAGTCATTTCTTCTAGGAAATGTTCTTATATCTATTTTAGAGGACGCTCCTCTTTTCTGGCAAACGATAGTTTGGAAAAGATTTTCTCAAAATCTATCCACTACAATACTTCAACTTGTTTACCAAAAAGCAGAAAACTGGAAAAAAGAAGCAGAAAAGATTCTTCTATCAAGAAAAGAAACTCCCTATCCTCTTTTCTAATCCAAACTCAAGGAGAAAAAAATGTTTTTTAAAAGAAGAAAAGACCTACAAGAAAGAACCTGCACCTGTTTTAATAATGAATGTGATCTTTTTAACATTCCCCAACGCACCACTACTAAAACTTGCCACTCCTGCGGGCAAAAAGTAACACCTAATTTTTGTTACACTCCCCAATCTGACGCCGTAAAACTCACCCTCCAAAACGAACAACCAGTCGTCCCGTTTTATCTTCTAAATAAATCCCCAAAAGAAAGGAGGTGAGTCTTAATGTTTAAACTCCTCTCAATTTTTTCTTTAATCAAAAAACCAAAAAAAGAAGTTCCTGAAAACAAAATTTGCCCCAATGAAAACTGCCCTTACAATAAAGATATTTCCGCAACAACATCAAATTTTTGTTTTAAGTGCGGCTCAGAAATGAAAGAAAAAAAACAAGACCGATGTCCAAAATGTGGAAACATAATCCTCCCCTTTTATAACTTCTGCACAAAATGCCGCGAAGTGCTAAAAGAAACAAAATCTTCAGAAATAAAAATCTCTTGGTGCGAAAAGATGGGTTATTAATAAAACATCTTTAATACCCCCTCCTCCAGCACCCCTAAAAAGGCGCTTTTTTTATTAAAACCTTTTTATTATATAATAAGCAAAGTACTAACACTTTAAAAAAAGAGGTGAGAATATGATAAACCATAATATCCAGCAACCAGAAAACCTAGATATTTTTTTCTGCGAGGAACGCTCTTACGACGACCCGGATGTTGGAAATTTTTGGGAAGAATTACTAAATGAAATCACTCCAATTATAAAAGAAAATAACTTTAGGCAAGCAAAATCATTAGCGCTTGCCGACAATTTTTCTATGTAATCTAAAGCCTACCTTATCTCATAATCGTGAAATAAGATAGGCTTTTTATTTTTAAATAGAAGAAAAAATAAACTTTCCCTTCCCGTTCTCGCTATAAATCAACTCTGCTTTTATTGTCCCATTTTTATCTGTCCTAAAAACTAAACTTTTTACTAAAGCCAATCTCTTAAGTGTTTCCACTGTCGGATGCCCGTATGAATTTTTTCCTACTTCAATAACGCTTACCCTCGGTTTTATAACATTTAAAAACTCCTCCGAAGAAGAATATTTTGACCCATGATGCGCCACTTTTAAAATATCAACTTCCGACAAATTATAATAATTAACAATCATCTTTTCCGTTTCTTTCCCTACATCCCCCATAAAAATCGCCTTTACTTCCCTATTTTTTAAAAGCATCACTAACGCCGCTTCGTTTGTATTACCGAAAGAAAACCCTTCCGGCGGATGCAAAATATCCACCTCGCTTTCCCCATATTTTATTTTATCTCCTCTTTTTAAAACCAACTTCGGAATTTCTTCTTCCTCCATCTTTCCTTTAAGGTTTTTCCAAACAGTGCTGTCCGCATCCGATCCGTTATAAGCAAAAATTCCCGCCTTAAATCTTTTTAAAATATAACTAAACCCTCCGGTGTGGTCACTATCCAAATGCGTTGCCGCCGCGATATCCACTCGTCTTGAAAAAAAAGGCAAAATCTTATCAAGCTCTTTTACCGCTGACCCGTTCGGGCCGCTGTCTATTAAAATTTTCGCCGGTTTTACCCCCGGTAAAACTAAAAGTTCCGAATCTCCCTGTCCCACATTCAAAAAATAAATTTGTAATTTATCACCGCCGCCGCCATTAAAAACAGCCGCCCATAAAAAAATATCAAAAACCGCCAAACTAAAAACAAAAAATAAAATTATTCTCTTGGAATCCATACGCTTAAAAATTTTTATCCGAAAATCTTCTTGTTTTATATCTGTTAATTATAATCGCCACAATTAAATAATACCCCGCAATAAAAAACAGGCTAATTTTTCCTTTTTCCATATTAAACGCCGACCACTGAAAACTATTAGCAAAAAAATCAATTATTATTACTTGGTATTTTAAAACTACAAAAGCAAACCACCCAAAAGTTTTTCCGGCAAAAATAAGCCAATCGCCAAAAAAACCAAAAACTCCCAATATTCCTCCAAAAGCCATCGCGTAAGGTACCGCCTCTAAAATAAGCATATTCGCCGCCAAAGAAAAAATAGACAATCTTCCAAAATAATAAAGCCCTAAAGGCGCCACCATCATCTGCGCTGAAAAAGTAGTTAGTAAATTTTCCCGCCAGTTTAAAAAAGTTTTTCTTTCTTCTAAAGAAAAAACTTTCTTTATAGTTGGAACTAAATACACTATGCCAATAAGAGATAGAAAAGAAAGTTGGAATCCCACGCTTAATAAAACTTCCGGATTAAAAACAGCCATTACTAAAGCCGATAAAACGATAGCGTTTCTTACCGAATAAATTCTCCCGACTAAAGGAGCTAAAATAGCGATAAATCCCATCAGCGCCGCCCGCGTTATAGAAGCTTCCGCCCCCACCATTATCGTAAAAATAACTATCGCAAAAACTGTCAGAAAAAAAGTTAACCGCCGGGAAAAAAAGTATCCGAAAATCAAAGCTATTGCCGAAACCAAAATCGTTATATTAAATCCGGAAAGCGCCACAATATGTGTTGTTCCGCTCTTTGCTAGATTATCTTTAAACTCACTAGCGAAACCTTCTTTGTCTCCAAAAACCAGCCCCGAAAGCAAAGCTGCCTCTTTTTGCTGTATTGTCTTATAAAAAAAATCTATAGTCCTACTTTTAAAATAAAAAAGTTTTGCCGACACACCGCCACTTCCCTTCTCTAAAACTTCTATCTTTGGAAAAAACGCTAAAGGCTCTTTTTTCTCCCTCTTCTCAACTTTCCCCTCCACTTTTAAAACATCTCCCTGACGCACTTCAAGAAATGGGTCAGTATAAATTAATATCTCCCCGCTATAAGGAGGAATAAGTTGCGCTCTCATGGCTTGATATTTCTCTGCCGCTATGGGCTCGCTAGAAACCACCACCTTAAAAACGAAAACTTCTCTAAAATCCGGCAACACCAACATTTTTTCTTTTTTGCCTTCAAACCAAAAAGCATAAAAAAATCCGGTTAAAATAAAAAAAGAAAGAAAAGAAATTTTCAAAATTTTATCCCTATTAAAAATAAATCCGTAAATAAAAAGAGAAGAAAAAACAAAAACAAATAAAAATAAAACTGCTATCCATGATATTTTGCATAAATAAAAAACCATCCCAAATAAAATAAAAACAGAGATAAAAAAAGCTGCCTCATGCAAAAACATATTATTTTCTTTTTTGTTTTCTAAAACCACTTTCTACACCCCGGACGGCTTCCTAATTAAAAGTAAAGTTTTCCAAAGAATTTTTAAATCAAGCCTTAAAGAAACATTCTTTACATAGTAAGAATCAAATTTTAAAACCTCTAAAAAAGGCAAGCTAGAAGAACCATTTATTTGTGAAAGCCCGGTAATCCCCGCTTTTGCTCTGCTTAAAAAGGCGTATTCCTTTGGATATTTGAACACTTCCTCCGGAGGATATGGCCTTGGCCCAACAAGAGAAATATCCCCCTTTAAAACATTAAAAAACTGGAGAAGCTCATCTATCCAGAATTTCCTTAAAATTTTTCCTACTTTTGTCACTCTCGGATCATTTTTTATTTTAAAAAATGGGCCGTCATTTCGCTCATTCAAATGTTTTATACTCTTCTTCATTTTCTCCGCTCCAACAACCATTGTCCTAAACTTATAAATAATAACTATTCTTCCCTTACTCACCCGCCGCGACTTAAAAAAAACCTGACCCTTACTGTCCAGTTTTATTGCTAAAGCTATAAAAGGAAAAAATAAAAAAATAACCGGAAGAGCTACGAGCGACACTGTTATATCCAACAATCTTTTTCCACGTTTCTTATACCAACTCATATTTTTTCTTCTATTATAAACAAAAACTCCCCCGTTTTCTACGGAGGAGTTTTTTATCGTTTTAATTTTAATCTTTTCTTTCCACGCCCATCTTTATTTCAATTTCTATTCCTGCCGGCAAATTTAAGTTAGAAAGAGATTCTACCATTGCCTGACTTGGTTTTTCTATATCAATCAACCTTTTATGAATTCTCAATTCAAACTGTTCTCGCGAATTTTTATCCACAAAAGTTGAGCGGTTAACTGTATAACGTTTTATTTCTGTCGGCAAAGGAACCGGCCCGATAACTTCTGAATTATTTCTTCCAGCCGTTTCCACTATCTGGCGGCAAGAATTATCCACTAACTTATTATCATAGCCTTTTACTCTTAACCGTAAATATTCTGTTTGAATTTCTTTCTTTGGCATTATCAATAATGCTTTTTAGGGCTTTACTTTACTATTTTAGTAACCACTCCGGCACCAACAGTCTTACCACCCTCACGAATAGCAAACCTTTGCTGTTCTTCAAGAGCAACTGGAGAAATAAGTTTAACTTTAAACTTTATTGTGTCCCCCGGCATAACCATTTCCACTCCTTCTGGAAGTTCCACCTCTCCGGTTACGTCCGTCGTTCTTATATAAAACTGCGGCTTATAACCTTTAAAGAATGGAGTGTGTCTTCCTCCTTCTTCTTTAGATAAAATATAAACTTCAGATTCAAACTCTGTATGCGGGTTAACTGATCCCGGCTTTACTATAACCTGTCCTCTTTCTACTTCTTCTTTTTTTAAACCTCTAATTAAAATACCGACATTATCGCCTGCGCGTCCTTCATCTAAAGTCTTATTAAACATTTCAATGCCTGTCACCACCGTTTTTTGCGTCGGGCGTAATCCTACTACTTCAACTTCCTCGTTAACTTTTACTTGTCCCCTCTCTACTCTTCCGGTACAAACCGTGCCACGTCCTTCAATTGAAAAAATATCTTCAATCGGCATAAGAAACGGCTTACTAATATCACGCACTGGTTCCGGAATATAAGAATCTAATTTTTCTACCAACTCTAAAATTGGTTTTACTGCTTCGTCGTCAAGTGACTTTGTCTCCAGAGCTTTTAAAGCCGACCCTCGTACAATAGGAACCTCGTCTCCCGGAAAATTATATTTCTTTAAAAGTTCCCTTACTTCCGCTTCCACTAAATCAATTAACTCTGGGTCATCAACTTGATCAACTTTATTTAAGAACACTACAATAGCTGGCACACCAACTT
>MHLG01000002.1:46283-55105 GCA_001821375.1 Candidatus Liptonbacteria bacterium RIFOXYD1_FULL_36_11
ATTGGTCCATCCGCCGCTGAAACTACTAAAATAGCTCCATCCATCTGCGCCGCTCCGGTTATCATGTTTTTAATGTAATCAGCATGTCCTGGAGCATCAATGTGAGCATAATGCCTCTTTTCAGACTCATACTCTGAATGATGTAAAGCGATCGTTATTCCCCTCGCCTTTTCTTCAGGAGCGTTATCAATCTGATTAACGCCTTCTTCTTTCTTTGCCAACCCTTTCATAAAAAGGATATGCGTTATCGCCGCTGTCAAAGTTGTTTTTCCGTGGTCTACGTGCCCGATTGTCCCCACATTGACATGCGGCTTAACTCTTTCAAATTTTTCTTTTTCCGCCATGTTTTAAAATTTAATTATAAATAAAATTAAGTTTTTCTTTAGTAAATTTTTACGACTTATTTAAGTGCTTTTTTATTTTAATCCTTCCGCCTAATCAAGTCAACCCTGTTAAATAAAATCCTTTAGATTTTAATTTGCGAAGCAAATTATTTAACAGAGTCAAAATAAAAACATCGCCTTATTTTTTCCCTTCTATAATCTCTTTTTCAATATTTTTCGGCGTCGTTTCATAACTTGAGAATTCCATTGTGAAACTACCTCGACCCTGCGTCAGAGAACGCAATTTTGTGGCGTACCCGAACATTTCCGAAAGCGGCACTTTTGCGTCAACCACTTTTACCCCTTCTCTGTCATCCATAGATTCAATGCGCCCGCGTTTAGCGCTTAAATCTCCGGTAATATCACCAAAAAATTCCGTCGGCGCGATTACTTGAATTTTCATTATCGGTTCAAGAATTATCGGTTTAGCATTTCTGGCCGCTTCCTGAAAAGCCATAGAACCAGCTATTTTGAAAGCTGCCTCCGAAGAATCTACTTCGTGATAAGATCCATCATATAAAGCAACATTTACATCCACCACTGGAAAACCGCCTATTATTCCCCTTGTAATCGCTTCCTTTACTCCTTTTTCTACCGCTGGAATAAACTCGTTTGGTATTGATCCTCCTCTTATCTCATTTTTAAAAACAAATCCCTTCCCTCTCTCTAAAGGATTTACTCTCAAACGCACATGCCCATACTGCCCGCGTCCGCCAGACTGCCTGATATATTTTCCTTCCGCCTCCGCTTCTCCCATAATCGTTTCTTTATAAGCTACTTGCGGCCTGCCTACATTTGCCTCTACTCCAAATTCTCTCTTCATACGATCCACTAATATATCAAGATGAAGTTCACCCATACCGGCAATAATAGTCTCACCCGTATCATGATCTCCACTTATTCTAAAAGTTGGATCTTCTTCCGCTAGCCTTCTTAAGGCTATACCCATTTTTTCCTGGTCGGCTTTTGTCTTCGGTTCTATTTTTACGCTAATAACTGGCTCTGGAAAATCTATTTTTTCTAAAACTATCGGATAATCTGGATCGGTTAGCGTATCGCCGGTTGTGGTATTTTTTAAACCAACCAAGGCTCCTATTTCTCCAGCATATATTTCCTCTACTTCTTCTCTTTGATTGGCATGCATTCTTAAAATACGCCCAATTCTCTCTTGATTATCTTTTGTTACATTTAAAATATAGCTTCCTTTTTTAAGTGTTCCCGCGTAAACTCTAAAAAAAGTTAAACTGCCAACATAAGGATCGCTTGCAATTTTAAAAGCTAAAGCGGTAAACGGCTCTTCATCTGTTGGCTTCCTTTCTATTTCCGCCCCCGTCTTAAAATCAACGCCTTTTACTGGCGGTAAATCTTGCGGCGAAGGTAAATAATCCACCACCGCATCTAGCATAAGTTGCACTCCTTTATTTTTCAAAGCCGACCCGCAAAAAACTGGAATTAAAGCATTAGTAATAACCGCTTTTCTTAAAACCCTTCTTAAATCCTCTAATTTTATTTTTTCTCCTTCTAAAAACTTTGCCGTTAACCCTTCATCCTGCTCCGCTATTTTTTCCACTAACTGCGCTCTTTTTTCCTCTGCTTCCGCTTTTAGATTCTCCGGAATTGGAATTTCTTGCACGTTCTCACCATGCTCTCCCTCAAAATTGAAAGCTTTCATTTCTAAAAGGTCTACCACGCCAGAAAAATTACTTTCCACACCTATCGGTATCTGTGCCGCTATCGCTCTTTTACTTAAACGAGACAAAATAGACTGATAACTTTTTTCAAAGTTAGCACCCATACGATCCAACTTATTAATAAAACACACTCTTGGAACATGGTACTTGTCCGCCTGCCTCCAAACAGTTTCAGACTGCGGCTCCACTCCTGCCACCCCGTCAAAAACCACCACCCCTCCGTCTAAAACTCTTAAAGACCTTTCCACTTCTACTGTAAAATCAACATGCCCCGGAGTATCAATTAAATTTATACGATATTCAAAATTTTTATCCCCTTTATGGTAAGTCGGCACCCAAAAACAAGTCGTCGCCGCGGAAGTTATAGTAATCCCCCTTTCTCTCTCTTGTTCCATCCAATCCATTATCGCCTCCCCTTCATGCACTTCTCCAATCTTATGCGAAACTCCTGTATAAAAAAGAACACGCTCCGAAACAGTCGTTTTCCCCGCATCAATGTGAGCAATTATTCCAATATCTCTGACTTTTTCTATAGGATATTTTCTTGGCATATTTAAAATTTTAATTCAAAACTACGCCCACATTGATGCGGAAAAGGGGTCGGGAAAACGGAAGTTTTCCCGTAGCGGAAACATTAAAACCGCTGGGTTTTAAGGAGCTCCAGTTCTGCTGAAGCGACGCATTATTGTGAGCAATTATTCCAATATCTCTGACTTTTTCTATAGGATATTTTCTTGGCATATTTAAAAAATAAAAAGTGCTTAAAAACTGGCGTTCTTAAGCCTTTACTAAATTAATTCTTCTTACTTCTTTTTAGTAAACCTGGCAAAATGAGCAAAAGCTCTGTTAGCCTCCGCCATTTTATGCGTATCTTGTTTTTTCTTTATCGCCACCCCTTCGTTATTATAAGCAGCCGATATCTCTTCCGCTAAACGGTTTGCCATCGGCATTCCTTTTTTAGACCTTGCCGCTTGTATTATCCATCGACAAGCAAGAATAAATCTTCTGTCCGGCCTTACTTCTATCGGAATCTGGTAGTTAGCCCCGCCAATACGTCTTGAAGAAAGCTCCACCACCGGCGCCACATTATCAAGAGCTTTTTCAAAAACAGCCAACCCGTCCTGTCCCGCTTTTTCTTTTACTAAATCAAGAGCCTTGTAAAAAACTTTTTCCGCGATACTCTTTTTTCCGTCTTCCATTACATAATTAATAAAACGACCGACATTTATTTGATTATAAACCGGGTCTGCTTGGTAATGTTTTTTATAAACTCTTTTTTTTCTCATAATTCTTATTATGCCCTGAATTTTACTGAAGGGCTTCCTTAACTTATTGTATCCTGAACATAGCTGAAGGGCTTCCTTAATTTATTATGCCCTAAACTTGATTAAAAGTTTACTTTTTTCTCTTCGCCCCATACTTAGACCTTTGCTGTTTTCTCGCTTCCACACCACCCGTATCCAAAACTCCGCGCACCACATGATAACGCACACCCGGCAAGTCTTTTACTCTTCCGCCGCGTATCATTACCACTGAGTGTTCCTGCAAATTATGACCTTCGCCAGGAATATAAGCTGTCACTTCCATTCCATTTGTCAGCTTAACCCTTGCCACTTTTCTTAAAGCCGAGTTCGGCTTTTTTGGAGTTGTTGTAAAAACTTTCAAACACACACCTCTCTTAAAAGGCGACGGAGAAAATACTGATTTATTTTTTAAAGTATTAAAATAAGAACGTAAAGCCGGAGCTTTCGTTTTCTTAGAAATTTTTTTTCTTCCTGATTTTATTAGTTGATTTATTGTAGGCACGATAAACGAAAAGTAGTATAAGTTAAAACGATTTTTCTGTCAACATATTTTTCTTTAAAATCCTAAAAAACTACCCACTATCAGATAAAAAATAATCCTGGCTAAAGGTGGCACTATTATCATGGAAACGACCATTGCTATCCAGATTCCAAAGAAACCGGATGAATATATAAACTTGCCAAATTGTCTCGGAAATAAATCAGCAAAAATCTTTGAACCGTCTAAAGGTGGAAAGGGTAAAAGATTAAACAAAGCCAAAAAAATATTAATATAAACAGCCATTGAAACAAAAAAATAAAAAGAAGAAAGTCCGTGATAAGGCAAGGCATAAAATCTCAAAAAAAGCCCCAATATCACAGCAATTAAAATATTCATTCCCGGTCCAGCTATCCCTACTTTCAAAGATCCATATTTTCTGTCTCTTAACGCCATCGGGTTATAAGGTACCGGCTTTGCCCATCCTATAAAAATGCCTGCCGCATACATAAAAAACAAAGGCACTAAAATTGTTCCTACCGGATCAATATGCACTAATGGATTTAAAGTCAGTCTCCCTGCTCTTTCCGCTGTATCATCTCCAAGCTCGCGCGCCATAAGCGCGTGCCCGTATTCGTGAAAAATAGAGGAAACTATAATCACAAAAAAAATAAACAAGCTTGTTTCCATAATTTATTTATATCATCTTTCGCTTAATAAAAAACTTGATTTTCTATTTATTCTATATTACAATATTTTTACTTTTCATTCAATTAACTTAAAAATATGAGACAATGTTCTATCTGCGGCAAAGGTTCTATGATTGCCGGCAAAAGAAAAAAGCTTCGCGGAAATTATAATCCGGTCAGCCAATGCCGAAAATATCCCAATCTTCAAAAAACAAAAATAGGTGGTAAACGAGTTATTGCTTGCGTTAAGTGTATGAAAACCGCCACAAAAAATAAATAACTTTAAATGTCTAACTTGGTCGGGCTAGGCGGAATTGAACCGCCGCTACACCCACCCCAAGGGTGCGGACTACCATTATCCCATAGCCCGAAAATTAAAATCTTTTTAATATCTTACCATAAAAAACACTTTGTAAAACCCTTTTTTATAAAAAACTTCTACTAAAATAAAACCCCCCGGACTTTACCGGGGAGTTTTTTTATTAAGCGCAAGTACATGCCGAGATTACATTTCCACATCCAGAACACTTTGCCTCACAATTTTCCGGTCCGCAAGCGTGATCCGCGCCACAATTATCCTCACCGCACGCCTTACACTTACACCCATTGCATAACGTTCCGCATTTTGGACACTTTTCGTTTTCTTCCATAATATTTATTTAAACTGCTTATTTTCTAGCTAACTAACCTATAAAAACTAATAAAGCGACCTTTTACCCCGCTTTAAACTGGTAGCAGTTACTTAATTATAACACAAGATTCCGGCGCCAGCCGGAATCTTGTGGAAACCTTCATCTAATCCCTTAAAACTATATATTTAACACCGTCTTAAACTCAAACTTTAAAGCTTCTTCATTTGCTCCCACTACCTCTCTGTCAAAGACTTTAGAAAACTCTTTATCTCCATCATCAACATAAATCGTAACAAAATAAGACTTTCCTTCCTCTGTGTTTCTTAAAAGCTCAACTCCCCCGGAATTTTCTCCCGCTGGCAACCACTGCACTCCAAGAATATTCCCTAAACTACCATCGTTATTATCCTGCACCGCCACCCAACTATTTTCCTTCAGTGCCGCCTTTTCAATATTTACCACACTTCCCGCAATTTGATCCTTTACTGTAATAAAATTATCTGAAACAACTATCTGTTCTCCGCCACTTTCCAAAGAAGGCTTTTCCAAAACAGCCACTACCTTCTCCTCTTGCCCTGCTTCTGACAAAGCTGCGCTATTTTCTTCTCCTGTCTGCTCTTGAGACCAACCGCTCTTTCCAAACCAAAACCAACCAATCCCAAAACCAATTATAAAAAATACCAAACCGTAAGCTATTAATCTCATAAAGCCCATCCTTTTTCGACCCTCTGACGCCGTATACTCTGTTTCCACGCCGTCGTCAGCCGACGCTTCAACTTTTTCTACCTCATAATCATTATAAGAAAACTCATCCCCACCCATTTGATTGTCTTTTTGCTCGTCCATAAATATTTTTTAGATAATTTAGATAACTGCGACTTTTTTTCATCTTAATACCTTATTTTAATTATGCAACAAGCACAAGTAACACCTCAAGACCTGCTTTTTTTCTATATCAGTTTATAATCTTTCCAATTTAAATAAAAATTATCTAATCTCTTCCTTAAATTTTTCTATTTTAAAAACGTCTAAAGGAGAAAATCCTTCTCTTTCCGCCAAAAACAAAGCTGTCCACGAAGCTAAAACTGTCGCATGTATAATTTTTTCCCATCCGTTTTTCTCCGCCAGCAACTCAATTATTTTTACTTCTATTCCCGCCTCCTCTAAAAATCTTTTAGTTACTTTCATTCTTTTTCTTATTTTTTCCACATCTATTTCATCCGCCAAAAAAACAAATCTAAACTTCTCTCCATTTTTTCTTCCGCTTAAGAAACTTGCCATTTCATTATGGTTTAATTCCGGAAAAAAATTGCAAAAAGCCGGCATTTTTGCCGTCTCATTCAAATGAATTTTAAAATAATAAGCTAAAGGAAAATTTACGCCGGAAGCATATATCACTGCCGTTCCGCCACTTAAAAAATCCGCTAAATTCTTTCCTGCGCTTTCTAAAGAATTCGCTTTTACTTTCTCCGCCGCCTCTTCCGCTTTTTCCGCTTCTTCCTCTAAAAATGCCAATTTAAGAAAAGCTTTCACTGAATAGCCTACCGCCATTCTTGCCGGTAAGCCACTTTTTATCTTTATAAAAGGCACGCCCTCCTTTTCCGCTTCCTCTAAAAGTTTTCCACCAGAAAAAATAGCCGCCAAATTCAATTTCTGTTCTAATCCTTTTTCAAAAACATTTAAAGTTTCTTCTGTATTGCCGGAATAAGAACTCGCTACTAGTAAGCCTTCTTTCAAAAAATAATCCGGAACTCTCGGTAATCCGTAATCCCTGTGCACTAAAAGGTCAATAAAAGGATTAACCGTTTTTATCATTCCCGCCGCAAGATGCGAGCCACCCATTCCCGCCGCCATAAACTTTTCACTTTTTTTCAATTTTCCTCTATTTATGACTTCCGGCCTAAATTTAAACTGCTCCGGCAAACCTAAAATATACTCTCTCATAAAAACATTATACTAAAGATCACCCTTATTTAACAAACTTAAAAAAGCCGGAAATTATTTCCGGCTTTTTATTTTAACAAAATCTTTATTTCTTATTTTTCCGAAAGCGCTTTATCTAAAATCGGTT
Source organism: Candidatus Liptonbacteria bacterium RIFOXYD1_FULL_36_11 (assembly GCA_001821375.1). Taxonomy (GTDB): domain Bacteria; phylum Patescibacteriota; class Minisyncoccia; order UBA6257; family XYB1-36-10; genus XYB1-36-10. Next base: position 53,532 of record MHLG01000002.1, read on the forward strand.
TTATTTGTTCATAAGGAAGAGCTCCTGGAATTATGCTTTTCTTTCCGTTAGCCGCTATTACCACCGAATAAGGCGTTCCCTGCGCACCCGCTCCTGCTCCATCCCGCAAATCTTTTTCAACTACTTTTGCCATCTCTTCACCATTCAAGCACTTTTCACAATCTCCTTTTTTCAACCCTATCTTTTCCGCTATTTTTGGAAGCTCCGCCGGATCAAGCCCGTTGTTTGAAGGAGTCACCGCAAAAACTCCGTCTAAGAACTCCCAAAACTTCTCATTACCGCCAAGGCTGGCTGCGCACTCGGAAGCCTCCGCTTCTTTCTTAGCCTTCGAATGAAGCTGCTCTAAAGGAAAATTTCTAAAAACCATCACTACTTTCCCCTTGCTAACATAATTGTTTTGCACTTCCCCTCTTAAAGTTTCATGAAACATTTTACAAAAGGGACACTCTAAATCCGAGTAAATTACCAGCTTTACCGGCGCATTTATATCTCCGATAATATGCTCATTTGCATCAATTGACCTTAATTTTATTTCACCTCCGTTTGCGCCACCTAAAGTATCTGCCGCCACCGCCCCGCCCGTCGGCACCTCTGCCGTTTTCCCCTTATTACTATTGGAATAAATAATACTACCGGCAATTATTAGTCCCGCGACCACTATTGAACTTGCCACAACATAGATACTACTCCCATTTTCTTTTTCGTTATCCATATTTTTATTTTATTAATTATTAATATCTAAAATTGATAAAAGTTTATCCCTATCAAACCCAATAATTATTTCTTCACCTCCCCCATCTTTTTCCACAACTATAACCGGCACTCCAAGTTGCCCGCTTTTTAGAACCATCATGTCAGCCGCCTCCTGATTTTCTGCTACGTTCAAATCATAAAAAACAATATTTTTTTCCTTCAAAAAATCTTTTACCATTATGCAGTATGGGCAATGTGGCGTTGAATAAACCGTTATCTTCATAATAATCTAAAATTAACTTCGCGACTTTTTACTTTCAAACTGAAAATTTATAATAACCAAAGTATACAAGAAAAATAAAAAAAGACAAAATTCCGCCAAAACTATTTCATTTTTTAAAACTTATTTTTGGCAAACCGGACAATATCTTGTTCCTCTGCCACCCACACTTATCTTTTTTATCTTTTCCTTCCGACATTTTAAACAAGTCCGTCCCTCTCTCTGGTAAACTTTTAAAAACTTAGAAAAACCTCCCCGTTTTCCCTCACCATCTCTAAAATCCCTGAATGTCGTCCCCTTATATTTTACCGCTTTTTTTAATATATTTTTACATTCTTTATGTATTCTTTTTTTCTCCGCCTCGCTTAAACTGTTGGCGCTTCTATCCGGCCGCACTCCAGCTTTAAAACAAATCTCATCCGCATAAATATTACCAATACCAGCAATAAGTCCCTGCTCCATTAAAACTGTTTTTATCTTTCTTTTCTTACCGCTTACTATTTCTAAAAAAATTTTCTTCGTAAAACCAGCTTCAAGCGGGTTAATCCCATACTCGTTCTCTACTTTTATTTTTTCATTCTTATCTACTAATCGCATATAA
>MHLG01000002.1:55166-58555 GCA_001821375.1 Candidatus Liptonbacteria bacterium RIFOXYD1_FULL_36_11
GCGTATATTTATTTGGCAAATCTTCTATATCTTTATCGGAAATCTTATGCCCGCCTGCTACTACTTTTTTCCCTTTTTCAAAAATCAGCTGACCTGTCATCTTTAAATGAACAAGAATAAACTTCTCTTCTAAAAGCTGAAAAATCAAAAGTTTCCCCGCCCTTTCTATCTTCTCTATTTTTTCCCCAACTATCTCTTTTATAAAATCATCCATATCCCCCCGCACTATTTTTTTCTTTCTAACTAAAACTTCAGCAATCTTCTTGCCAATAATGTTTTTTTCCAAGCTTCTCCTTATTGTTTCTACTTCCGGCAACTCCGGCATAAAAATTTATAAATCCACTTTTAACTTGTCATTCCGACCTATTATTCTTCCTGTTATTCCGGTATAGACCTTACCTGCTATAGACATGAACGGAATTTATCAATCCTTCTCCGTCTGTCATTCCGGCGCACGCCTGCCTGCCGGTAGGCAGAGACTACATTCTATAAACTTTTAACTTTTAACTCTTTTTGCTATTCCCCTTAAAATCTCAATATTCTCTTTATCCGACCCCTCCCCCCTAAATCCCGGCACTTCTAAAATCCATGGTAAATCTTTTAATCGCTTTTCCGCCACTAAAGCACAAAATCCCTCAACTCCTATCTCGCCCTCTCCGATATTTTCATGTCTGTCGTGATGTGAACCGGCTAAAGTTTTAGAATCATTAGCATGTATCACTGCTATATTTTCTATGCCCACCGCCTTATCCCATTCATTAAAAAGTTTTTTTACTTTTTCCGGCGTATATTTATCCACTAATCCCGCCTCCAATCCATGCGCCGTATCGTAACACACTTTCACCCGCACTGACCCAACTTTTTTTACTATTTCTCCCATTTCTTTTATACCACCAACTTTTCCGCCTCCACCTGCGTCATTTTCCAGAATAAGTTGCGTCTTTCCCGGCACTTTTTTTAAAACTTCCTTCATTCCTGAAACTATAAAACTGACTGCTTGCTCGCGCGGCGCCTCTTTTCCTGAACCGACATGAAAGATTAAACCTTCCGCCCCGATCTTTTCCGCTATTAAAAGATGTTTTCCTAAATTTTCCACCGAATTTTTTCTAATAAAAGAATTTGGACTGGCAAGATTAACAAGATAAGCTGAATGTAAAAAAACCGGCCCAATTCCGCTTTCCTTTCTTAATTTTTTAAACTTTTTTGTCTCTTCATCGCTTGGCAACTCCGCTTGCCACTGCCTCGGCGAAGCGCCAAAAATCTGAATGCATTCCGCTCCTATCTTTTTAGCATTCTCTATTGCTTTTGAAAGCCCGCCTCCCGCCGAAACATGTGCTCCAATCTTCATACTTTTATTATATTTCTTTTACCCCCCGCCCGCCAATATTGACAAAAAAACTAACTTCGCTATGCTTTAAAAAGTATCACCACCAACTCCCCCGACCTCCAACGCAAAAAAAACAAAGGGGGGGTCTTTCGCCCTCTGCCTGCGCAAGACAGAGGGCGTTTTTTATTGACAAAAAAATCTCGCTTGCTATCATTTAAAAAGCATCAAGACTTTCAACTCTATATCAGGCCCTGCCTCCGGTATCCACGCATCCCGGAGGCCTTTTTATTTCTCAAATTAAAAATTAGACAATTTTATTTCTTCAATAACTCCTTAAAAATTTCCGGCGAGATTTCCACCTTCCCTGTTTCTTTTAATCTCTGTTTTCCTCTTTGCTGTTTTTTCCAAAGCTTCATTTTTCTTGTCCTGTCTCCTCCATATAAATATCCCGTCACATCTTTATGCAAAGCCGGAATATCCTCGCGAGCTATTATTTTCCCTCGCACCCTCGCCTGCAAAGATTGGGCAAACTGCTGGCGCGGTAAAAGTTTTTTCAATTTTAAAACCATCTCCCTTCCCTCAAAATCAACCTCATCTCTCGCTACCACTCTTGAAAGCCCGGTAATCGGCTCCCCAACAACCAAAATTTCCAACTTATCAACTTCCCCTTTTTCCTCCCCAAAAATTTCATAATTAAAAGATGCAAAACCTTCCGTTATTGATTTTAACTTATCATCAAAATCTCTTATTAAATCCGCCAACGGCATTTTTATTTTCACGATTAATCCTTCCCCAAAACTTTCCGCTGTAAAATCGGAAAAATGGAACATTCTTCCAAGAGCTACTACACCGCTCAAAAACCTCGTCGGCGTTATTATTTCCAGATTAACCATCGGTTGCCAAACCTCATCGTAACTTTCCGGAAAATCTTTCGGATTTTCCACTATCTTTATAACTCCTCCTACTTTCACTTTATAAGCCACCGTCGGAAAACTGGAAATTACCGAAATATTAAATTCTCTCTTTAACCTCTCTGAAATAATTTCAAAATGCAGCCTTCCTAAGAATCCGCACTTAAATCCTCTCCCTAAAACTTCGCTTCTCTCTGGTTCAAAAGAAAGAGCCGAATCAGTAAGCTTTAATCTTAAAAGCGCCGCTTTTAACTCATCATAATTATCTCCTTCTGCCGGATAAAAAGAAACAAACACCACCGGCTTCGGCTCTCTGTATCCCGGCAACGCCACCGGCTTTTTCTCTCCCGCTCTCGGCTTTAAAAAAATCGTATCTCCAATTCTTATTTTTTCCGGATCTTTTATCCCGGTAGCAATATAACCGATATCTCCTGCTTTTAAAAAAGAAGTCGGCTTAAATTCCGGTACAAATGTTCCCACTTCCTTAACGCGAGCAAACCCGGAAGTAGCCGCCATTACTATCTCGTCTCCGCTTTTTACTTCTCCTTGAAAAAGCCTCACAAAAGCTATATCTCCCTTATGGTCGTCATAAACTGAATCAAAAATTAAAGATTGTAACTCTCCCGTTTTTTTCTCCGGCGACGGTACCTCTTCTACTATTCTTAAAAGAAGATCCTCTACACCTTCGCCTGTTTTTCCTGAAACTTTTAATATCTCGTCAAAATTACATCCTAATAAATTTGCCACGCTTTTTCCCACCTCTTCCGCACCCGCCAAATCTAAATCCACTTTATTTACTGCGCCAATTATTTTCAAACCGGCTTTTTTTGCGTTATAAAAATTTGCCAAAGTTTGCGCTTGTATTCCTTGAGTAACATCAACTAATAAAACCGCTCCTTCCACTGCTTGCAAAGCTCTAGAAACTTCATAAGAAAAATCCGAATGTCCCGGTGTGTCTATTAAATTTAACGTAAAAATAGAATTTTTATCTTTAAATCCACTTGATGTTTTAGTTTTACTGTTCAAATTTTTCGGCTTGTATAACATTCTGACCGGCGCCATCTTGATAGTAATTCCCCTTTCTCTCTCCAGTTCCATCTGATCTAAATACTGCGCCCTCATCCGGCGTTTTTCTATCGTTCCCGTAATTT
>MHLG01000003.1 GCA_001821375.1 Candidatus Liptonbacteria bacterium RIFOXYD1_FULL_36_11
TATGCGCTCCAGAATATCTGCCTTTGCCGCTCATATAAAGTATCTAGGTGGAGGATATCATATGAACCAGTACAATTTATTGACATTAAAAATAAAAAGGTTAAACTTATAAAAATATGAAAGGAAACGCCAAACAATCATCTATGCGCAGGTGGCATTGTTATTTTAACGACTTAAACCGGCGCTTTTTCTTTTCTTTTGATTTTTAGCTAAAATCATTTCAAGCAGATAATTTTATGAAAAGGCGCCGAATAAGGCGTTTTTTTATTTTGCCTTTCATAAAATTAGATTTTTAAAACTCCCGAAACCTGATTCTATGAGCGGCTAAATCCGCTCAATAGCACTATAAAACTTCATAAAAAAAGGAGAAGTAAAATGATTATTTTAGGAGACCAATTTCCGCTTGGTGGAGGACTTTTACGGCATAAAGCTTTGCTTAATTCTATGGCGCAAAATAAAATGCCTGCAGAAGAAATAAGGTATGACTGGCACGATATTGATGCCCCCTGGAAACAGAACGGAAATAAAGACGTAAAAATAGCAAGAAAATTTACAGATTACTGGAGTTTAGGATTAAGGCATCCGTTTTCTTTAATAACTCCAGAAGTTCGTTTGGAAAACGTCGGGTTATCTTTTAAAAGTCCAAATGGTTTATCATTTTTGACTGGGCCCAAAACTAATAAAACCATCCGTTCAGAAAACAAAACATCTTTAGTATTGGAAAACGTAAAAGAAATAATTATTGAAGATGTTGAGTGGATGTCCAAAGTAGCAAAAATTATCGGAAAAAACGCAAAAGAAACCGAAAAAAAAGAAAAGATTATATTTGAGGCTGTTGGTAAAAGCCAAACTATAATTGAACTTTTTTGTTTAATCGGGGAAATTTGCCTCGGGTTTAGTGGAATAAAATCCACTTTTGAAATTTATGAAGAAAACCCGATAAAAGAAAGATTTTTGCCAGACAAATTTTTCTGGAAAATATCAAAAGATAATTTTAGAAGAAGCGAACTTGTAGACTCTTCTTTAAACGGAAAAGAAATAATTGTTCCAAAAGGAGTTGCGCTATTTCTGGATTTTTCTTTTCGTGGATTTAAAACTGGGTTTACCGGATGCGGCTATCTTTCCAAAACAGAAGAACTAAGAAATCAGTTCCTGCCATCGGTAAAGTTAAAATTTATTAAAATATCTTTTAACTGGACTTTTCCGGAAAATCCGATTGATATTCTTTTTAATAAATTTCTGGAAAGAAAAAGAAAGCGTGGAGAAAACATTCTAGAAATGCCGACTGAAAGCCTTCAAGTTATCAAAAATTTCTGGCAAAATCGCCCGACGGAACTAGCTTATTTTTTCTTAGGCGGTGAGCTTAATTCTTCAATTCGCGAAATAATTTTATGAAGTTTTAAAACAAATGCGGGAATTTCAGATTTTGCAAAATCTGAAATTCCCGCCAGCATTAAAAAATAAAAAGTAAAAAATGAAAAAAGAGAAAAATAAATTAAAAAAATTAGATATTTTAGCTTTTGGCGCGCACCCTGATGACGTGGAATTTGGCTGCGGTGGTTTGCTTTTAAAAGCAAAAAAGGCGGGATTAAAAACCGGTATTGCTGATTTAACCCTATCGGAACTTTCAACGAACGGTGATACAAAAATCAGGCAAAAAGAAGCAAAAAGAGCGGCAGAAATATTAGGAATTGATTTTAGAGATAATTTAAAACTCCCGGATGGATTTATTGAAAATAGTAAAAAAGCGCAGAAGAAAATCGTTGATTATATTAGAAAACGCCGACCGGCAATGGTTTTATTTCCTTACACCTCTGACCGCCACCCCGACCACGAAAATACCGGAAAATTAATTAAAAAAGCATTATTTTTATCCGGGCTAAAGAGATTTAAAACAAAAAACCAGCCTTTCCGCCCCCCTTATGCTTTAATGTATATGATTTGGAACGAGTTTAAGCCGTCGGTTATTTTTGATATTTCCAGCGAATGGGAAAAAAAGAAAAAAGCGATGTTTGCCTATGAGTCACAATTTGTTTTTAAAAAGGGAAGTGAAAAAACTATAGATAATAATGGCAACGCAGAACAATTTGCCAGGGTTCGGGCTGGAAACTACGGATTTTATATAAACTCCCAATTTGGAGAGCCGTATTTAAGCGCTTACCCGGTAGGATTAAAAGATATTTTTAATCTCCTGCCAAATAATTTCTAGTAAAATATCTTTTTACGGATTTAACAAAACGCCATTTTTTATGTTACTTTTTTATATTTAATGCATTAAAACTTTTCCACAGCGTCTATTTTTCTATTTATTGTATAATAAACTTATGACTAAAAAAGAATTTATTTTAATATTAGCAGTTTTAATAATTATAAGCGGCACTTATTATCTTTATAACAATAAAATCTGGCCGTTTTCAAATGTGGAGTCGTCCCTTTCTTCTACTCCGGTTTATGCCATTAGTGGAGTAGCTAAAGAAGTTTACGACACGGTATTAGTTTTACAGACCATAGATTCCGAAAACTCAAGATTTGGGGAGCTTACAGCTGTTATTAACGATGACACGCAAGTATTTAAATATGCCGACTCTTCTGGGAGTGAAATTATAACCATTCCGCTTAAAGTATCAGATATAAAAATAGGTGATAGAATAGCCATTACCTCAAACGATGATATTGCCACAAAAGACAATAAGGTTTTTCTTGCCTCTTCTATCGCTGTTTATAAATAAGCGTCTTACGTTTTTACTGTAATTTTAAAAAAGCCTTTTCTTGAAGAAGAAGGCTTTTTTATATATGCTTTTCTTTAATGATAATTAAGGTAAAAGTTATTTCTTCTTCTCGCCATCCGGAAATAAAGAAACTAGAAAACGGAACTTTTATTATTAAAGTGAAAGAAAAAGCCTTGGAAGGAAAAGCTAATCAAGCAGTTATTAATACCCTAAGCACTTATTTTAAAGTAAAAAAACAAGATATATCATTTCTTCACGGATTAAAATCAAAAAATAAACTAATTGAAATAAATCTTAAATGAAAATATTTTAAAACTTTTTTTCCAATTTTAGTTTTCAACAGCACTTTCGTGTTGTTTTTTTGTTATAATTAAATTAAGAAACATTTTTTATTATGCCAGAAATTTTTTTAGAAATTAGTTTAGTTTTAGGTCTCGCGGTTCTAGCGGGATTTTTAATGCGTTTTTTTTGCCAACCGCTTATTGTCGGCTATATTCTTTCGGGAGTATTAATTAGTTTTATACTCTCAAACTACGTTGATTTTGAATTACTGAAAAGTTTTTCGGAAATCGGCGTAGTTTTACTTTTATTTATGGTTGGTCTCGGTCTAAATCCTGGCCTCGTAAAAGAAATGGGCAAAGTTTCCATTTTAACCGGTGTCGGCCAAATATTTTTTACCACTATTTTAGGATACTTTTTAGCTTTAGCTTTAGGAATGAATAGCTTAACAGCTTTTTATGTAGCGGTTGCTTTTACTTTTTCAAGCACGGTTATTGTTGTTCGCCTTCTTCACGAAAGAGGCGACACGGAAACGCTTTACGGCCGCATATCAATTGGATTTCTTCTTGTCCAGGATTTTTTTGCTATGGTCTTTCTTATTATCATTTCCGCTTTTAGTAAATTTTCCGGCGCCGGCGCTTTTTGGAACTCGTTTAATTTATTTGTTTTATACCTTTCTTTAATAACTCTCTTTTCTTTTTTGCTTATGGAATATGTTATTCCAAAAGTTGATAAGGTAGCTGCAAAAAATAATGAGCTCCTTTTTCTTTTTTCTCTGGCAGTTTGTTTTATTATTGCCTCTATTTTTCGTTTAGCGGGATTTTCTATGGAAATGGGCGCTCTTTTAGCCGGTGTCCTTTTAGCTTCTTCTCCATACCAACGGGAAATAGCTTCTCGTATTAAACCGCTCCGAGATTTTTTTCTCGTAATATTTTTTGTTTTTCTCGGTTTTAATATAAATTTAAAAAGTATCAGTTTGTATTGGAAAGAAGCTTTAGCTTTCTCCGCTTTTATTTTAATTATCAATCCGCTTATTGTTTGGGTGTTGATGAAATTTTTAGGCTACTCTAAAAAAACCAGTTTTTTTGCCGGTCTCACTGTTGCTCAAATAAGCGAATTTTCCATCATTCTTCTAATAATGGGCGCTTCCTTAGGTCATATCAGTAACGAAATAGTCGGACTCGGCACTCTAGTTGGCTTAATTACTATCGCCGTGTCTTCTTACGCGATTTCTTTTGCTGATAATATTTATAAAAAAGTAAAGCCGATTCTAGAAATTTTTTGGCTGGAAGATAATCTTGAACTTAATAACAGCGAAAAAAAATTTGACATTATTCTTTTTGGTTGCGACCGTTTAGGCGGAGATATAATGGAGAAACTTAAAAAATCAAGAGCGAATTTTTTGGTAACTGAAAACAATCCGGAAATAGTAAAAAACCTGGAAAAAAAGAAAATAAACGTAGAATTTGGCGATGCCGACGATTGGTCTTTTCTTGAAAGCCTTCCTCTTAATTATGCTAAACTTATCATTTCCACTATTCCCGATAAAGATATCAATCTGGTTCTCTTACGCTATCTTAAAAAAATAAAATCAAAATCAGCTGTCGTTTGCGTGGCTAATTTTTCAGAGCATGCTAAAAGCATCTATAAAGAAGGCGCGGCTTACGTAGTTATGCCCCATCTTTTAGGCAGAAAATATATTGCCGATCTTGTTACTCGCTTTGGTTCTGATAAAAAGAAATATGCCTCTGAAAAGAAAAAACATCTCCACGAACTAAAATTTGTTTAGCTAATCTTTTAGTTTAAATAAAATGTCCCAGTGGTTTCCCACTGGGACTATTTTTACATTCTTCAGATTCTCTCTTTTATTATTTTTAGTTCTTTAACTAAATCAATTAAAGCTTCAGCAATAGCTTTTAAAGCTAACACTTCAGCTTTTTCCATTAATGTCACATTTTCCAGTATTTCACTTTTTCTCAAACACCCATCCACTTTTTCTAATGTTTCTTCTGCGTTAACCATTTATTTTCTCCAGCTTTTTTATTTAACTCCTTTTTTATACTTCTAGTAATTTAAGATATTTTTCTTTCTTTGTCAACTAATTCTATTTGCCCATCTTTCTCATCTGTTCTACAATTTCCTTATGCCTTTTTACAATAATTACAAAAAAATTCTTTTTGACCCCAAAAGTTCTACATCCTTTAAAATCAGCCGCAGTAAAATTGATCTTTTTTTGGAATGTCCCCGCTGTTTTTATTTTGATCGCCGGCTCGGCATTAGCCGTCCGCCGGGATTTCCTTTTTCTTTAAACTCCGCCGTTGATACTCTTCTTAAAAAAGAATTTGATATTCATCGCGCTAAAGGAGAGCCGCATCCTTTAATGAAATCTTATGATATTAACGCTGTCCCTTTTAACCACGAACGAATGGATGAATGGCGTGATTCTTTAAGAAGAGGAGTGCAATTTCTTCACGAGCCCGCTAATCTTATTATCACCGGTGGTGTTGATGATATCTGGGTAAATCCTTCCGGTGAGCTTATTATTGTAGACTATAAAGCAACCAGTAAATCCGGTGAAGTTAATTTAGACGCCGAGTGGCAAAATGGCTATAAAAGACAAATGGAAGTTTATCAATGGCTTTTCCGCCGGAACAAATTTAAAGTTTCCGATACCGGCTATTTTGTTTACGTTAACGGTAAAACAGACCGTGAAGCTTTTGATGCCCGCTTGGAATTTGATGTTAAAATAATTCCTTATACTGGAAATGATGATTGGATTGAACCAGTCATCTTAAAACTAAAAAAATGTCTGGAAGGAAATCTTCCTCTTCCGTCGGATACTTGCGAGTATTGTTCTTATCGCGCCAAAGCTCATCAAGCCGAAAAACAAAAAACCTCACTTTTTTAATTTTTTCCGCTCGCCGCTTTTTCTGCTATAATTTAAAAGTGATTACTAATTTTAAAGAATTAGCGACAACTCCTTTAAGGGAGAAAGCCTTAAAAATAATCAACGCCGCCTACGACGGCATTGATATTAAAAAACTTACTACTGAAAGGATCTGTCTTATCGGCGATGAACTTCATATTTTAGAAAATAAATATAATCTTAAAGAATATTTTCGTGTTTTTATTGTTGGCTTTGGTAAAGGCTCCGCTGATCTTGCTTTTTCTTTGGGAAAAATTTTAAGCTGGCGCCTTTCAGATGGTATTGTTTTAGATGTAAGAAAACCGGCAATCCCTTGGTTTGAAACTATTCCTAATATTGAATTTTTAGTTGGTAGCCATCCTTTACCCTCATCAAAAAATATAGCAGCGGCAACAAAAATAGAAAAACTTGTTGATAATCTTACTCGCCGTGATCTCCTTATAGTTTTGATTTGCGGCGGCGGTTCTATTCTTTCCTGCTCTTCATTCCAAGAAATGTCCGATTTAATTTTTACTGATGAAATACTAACCCGCGCCGCCGCGCCAATTGAAAAAATTAATTTAGTCCGTAAACACTTTGGATTGTTTAAAGGCGGCAATTTAGCGCATCTCGCTTACCCTGCGAAAGTTGTTAGCTTAATAGTAAACGATGTGCCGTCGGAAGACTTGTCTCTCGTTGCTAGCGGACTCACTTTTAAAGACTTAAGCACAAAAAAAGACGCGGCGACTATTCTAATGGATTATGGTTTGAATCCTTTCCGCTTTAATCTTCTAGAAACTCCGAAAGACGATATGTTTTTTTCTAATGTGGATAATCTTCTTTTTTCCTCCAATCGTGACGCGGTTTCTTTAATGAAAAAAGAAGCTGTTAATGAAGAATTTAAAGTAAAAGTGGAAACTTTAAATTTAACAGGAGAAGCAAAAGATTCTCTTTCTAAAATATATTCTTCCATTAACTCCGGCGAAGCTATTATTGCTTCCGGTGAAACTACCGTAAAAATAAAAAAATACTTTGGCAAAGGAGGACGAAACCAAGAAGCGGTGTTAGGATTTCTAAAAAGCATAAAAAACACGGGAGAAAAAAATTTTCTTGTCGCTAGTTTCACAAGCGATGCCCGCGATAACTCGGAAGCCGCCGGCGCTATCGGTGACGAAGAAGTTTTAAAAAAATCTGCTAAGCTTAATCTTAGTTTAAAAACTTTTCTTGATGACCACGACTCTTTTGATTTTTTTTCTCGCACCGGAGATTTACTTTACGCCTCCGATTCCAGTTTTAACGTTTCCGATCTGATGCTTCTTTTAAAGGAATAATTTTTCAAACCGCTTTTTAAAAATTTATTTCCTTTTATTAACTTTTAATCTAAACTATATCTATGTTCACTCTAAAATTTAAAGAAGTTGGTATTAAAGACGTTCCGGAAGTCGGCGGGAAAAATGCCTCGCTCGGCGAGATGATTAAATTTTTAAAACCGAAAGGCATTAATATTCCAGACGGCTTTATTGTTACCGCTTCCGCTTATCGCTTTTTTCTAAAACAAACCGGCTTGGATGAAAAAATAAAAGATATTCTTAAAAGCGTTAATGTAAAAAATTTAGAAGAGCTTGAAGAAAAAACCGCCGCTGTTAGAAAAATTATTAAAGAAACCGAAATGCCTTTGGAGCTTTCCGAAGAAATAATTTTAGGCTATCGTGCTATGGAAAAAGAATATGGCAACAGAGTTGATGTGGCAGTGCGTTCCAGCGCTACCGCCGAAGATCTTCCGGATGCCAGTTTTGCCGGTGAGCACGAAACTTTTTTAAATGTCCGCGGCGAAAAAGAAGTTGTCAAAAAAACCAAAGCGGCCATGGCTTCTCTTTTTACAGCTCGCGCCACTTCTTATCGTGTAGATAAAGGTTTTGATCATTTTAAAATTGCTCTTTCTGTCGGCATTCAAAAAATGGTGCGCTCCGATCTCGGTTCTTCCGGTGTTATGTTTACTCTTGATACCGAATCTGGATTCAAAGATATTATTTTAATAAATGGTGTTTTTGGCTTAGGAGAAATGATTGTACAAGGCGAAGTAACTCCTGATGAATTTCTTGTTTTTAAACCTTTTCTTTTTGATAAAAAACTAAAACCGATAATAGAAAAAAAACTGGGTGTTAAAGACCGAAAGATGGTTTATAAAAAAGGGGAGAGTAAAACTACAAAAATATCCAAAACTTCCGTTGAGGAAAAAAATAAGTTTGTTTTAAATGATGAAGAAATCTTAAAACTGGCTCACTGGGGTTTTCTTATAGAAGAGCATTACACTTCTGTAAAAAGCAAGTGGCAACCAATGGATATAGAATGGGCGAAAGACGGTAAAACTGGCGAGCTTTTTATTGTCCAAGCCAGACCGGAAACTATTCACTCCACAAGGGATTACACAAAAGTGCGCTCTTATCATCGTTTAGAAGAAGGAAAACTGATAGTTAAAGGCGCTTCTGTTGGTAGTAAAGTTGCCTCCGGTCGTGCCAAAGTCATTTTAGATGTCAAAGGAATTCACGATTTCAAAGCCGGAGAAGTTCTTGTCACCGATATGACCGATCCCGATTGGGAACCGATAATGAAAATAGCTTCCGCTATCGTTACTGACAAAGGCGGACGCACTAGCCATGCCGCTATTGTCAGTCGCGAACTTGGCATTCCTTGCGTTGTCGGTGCCGCTGGTGCTACTAAAAAAATAAAAACTGGTGATGTTATTACTATTGATACCACTGGCAGTGACGGCTTAATTTTATCTGGCGACATTAAATTTAAAATCACCGAAGTGGATATAAAAAAAGTAAAAAAGCCTAGAGTTAAAATAATGATGAATATTGCCACTCCGGAAACTGCTTTTGAAAAATCTTTCTTGCCAAATGACGGCGTCGGCTTGGGGCGGGTGGAATTTATCATTGCCGGTGATATTGGTATTCATCCAATGGCGCTTGTTAATTACAACCAGCTTGATGAAAAAATCCGCCGGGAAATTGATAAAAAAACTATCGGCTGGGAAAAGAAAACAGATTTTTATGTTGATAAACTAGCTTACGGCATTGCAAAAATTGCCGCCGCTTTCTTTCCTAAACCTGTTATTATCAGATTTTCAGACTTTAAGACTAATGAATACTCTTCACTTTTAGGCGGCGCGGAATTTGAAATTAAAGAAGAAAATCCGATGATCGGCTGGCGTGGCGCTTCTCGCTATTATCATCCGGCTTTCGCTCCCGCTTTTGCCTTAGAGTGTCAAGCTATAAAAAAAATAAGAGAAGAAATGGGATTTTCTAATGTGGAAGTAATGATTCCTTTCTGCCGCACCGTTGAAGAAGGAAAAAAAGTTTTAAAAGTTATGTCTGAAAATGGTCTTTCTGTCGGTTCACGTAATTCCACTCTTAAAGTATTAGTAATGTGCGAAATTCCCTCTAATGTAATTTTAGCGGAAGAATTTCTTAATATCTTTGACGGAATGTCTATCGGTTCAAACGATCTTACTCAACTGACTTTGGGATTGGACCGCGATGGAGGAGAAAGAATAAGAACTATTGCTAACGAAAAAGACGCCTCGGTGAAAAAACTTATTAGCGAAGTTATAAAAATAGCCAAACGCCGCAAAAAATATATCGGCATTTGCGGCCAAGCTCCAAGCGACTACCCCGACTTTATCGCATTTTTAATGAAAGAAGGAATAGAAAGTATCTCTCTTAATCCGGATTCTATAGTCCCGACAATGCTTAAACTCTCCAAATCCAAAAAATCTTAATTTACCCTGTTGAATAATTTGCTTTGCAAATTAAAAATCTGAAGATTTTTTATTTAACTGGGGTAAACTTTTCAACTTTCAACTCTTCTTTATTTGTATCATTCGCATGCATTTGTATATTAGTATCACTTTCAATTCTTTTTTTGTGTTATAATAAAAATAATGCGCCTCTCTGACGCCACCGTAAAAATAATTTTTGATTCCCGCCGGCAAGAAACTCTCACGGCGGAACTTTTTTCTGAAAATTTTTCTGCCTGCGCCTCTATTCCTTCTGGAAAAAGCCGCAGTAGTTTTGAAGCTTTTGTTTTAGCGCCTCATCGCGCTGTTGAAATTTTTAATAAAGAAGTAAAGTCGGAGCTTTTATCAAAAGATTTTCTTTTTCAGGAAGATTTTGATAATTTTCTAATTAAACTGGACGGCACAAATAATAAAAGTCGCCTTGGCGGCAACCTTATTCTTTCCCTCTCTCTCGCTTTTGCTAGATTAAAAGCAAAAGCTGAAGGCTTGGAACTTTTTGATTATATTAACAAACTTTATCGCGGCTCTTTGCATTATCTCCCGCCATCTTTTATCCCAAAACCAATCTTTAATGTTATCAACGGCGGCGCTCATGCTAAAAACAAGCTGGAATTCCAAGAATTTCAAATAATACCCCAGCACTCTTCTTTTAAAGATGGTTTTGAAGCGGCAAGAAAATTTTATAAAGAACTGGGCGAAAATCTAAATAAAGAATTTGGCAAAGAAGAAATATCTCTAGGTGATGAGGGCGGTTACTCCACTCCTTTTAGAAGTAATGACGAAGCTTTTCAAGAACTTAAACAAATATCTTCAAAATTTTTCTGGCGCACCGGTTCTTTTTCTTTTCACCTTTCTTGCGACGCCGCCGCTAACAGTTTTTTTATTAAATCAGAAAACAAGTATAAGATTAACGAAGAAAAATTTTCTCCGGAAGAACTTTACTTATACCACGAACACCTTATTCATAAATACAGCCTCATCGCTTTAGAAGACCCCTTCTGCGAAAATGCCTTTTCTGATTTTTCTAAAATTAACAAACAAAAAGGAGTTTATATTATTGCCGACGACCTCACCTCCACCAATCCCAGTCGTCTCAAAATGGCTATTAACTCCGCCTCTGCCGACGCTTTAATCATTAAACCTAATCAGATTGGCAGTTTATCCGAAACCTTGGAGGTGGCGCGTTTAGCGCATAAATCCGGTTGGCAATTAATCGTTTCCCACCGTAGCGGCGAAACCGAAGACGACTTTATAGCTGATCTCGCTGTTGGTTTGTCAGCTTGGGGCATAAAAGCCGGCGCCCCAGCCACTCCCGAACGCCTTTCTAAATATCATCGTCTCTTAGAAATAGAAAAAATAATCAGCCGGCTTTAACCAAATTATTAAAAAAAAGCGAAAAGGGTAAAAAATTAACAAGCTTTACTTAAAAAGCTTATATTTAGCTTAGATTTTTTATAATAAAAAAACAGGAGGGTATAAAAATGTGCCTTTTCCAAGTTTTAATTTTTTAAGTTTTTAGTTTAATATAGCTTTATGGAAATCATCATTGCTTTTCTTTTTCTTTTAACTGCTATTGCTTTTTTTTCTGTCTTTTTACTTTGGCGCCGCTCAAAAAACGCCTTTAATAATAACGAACAAAGTAACTCTTTTCTCCTTCTCCAAAATCAAATCAATGAAATCAGCCATCTTTTAGATGAAAGGATGAAAGACACTTCTCGGGTTATAGAAAGCCAGTTTGGGAAAAGCGCCAGCATTATCCGTGATGTTACTGAACGTCTCACTAAACTTGATGAGACTAACAAGCAAGTTGTCTCGTTTGCCGACCAGCTGAAAAATTTTGAAAATATCTTAAAAAATCCCAAACAGAGGGGAATTTTAGGCGAGTATATGTTGGAAACTGTCCTAAAAAACATTCTTCCTCCTGCCGCTTACGAAATTCAATATAAATTTACCGATGGTGAAATTGTAGATGCCGTTGTTTTTACTAAAGAAGGCATTATTCCAATTGATTCTAAATTTTCTCTTGAAAACTATAACAAGATAGTGGAAGAAAAAGACGAAACAAAAAAAGAGGAATACGAAAAAATTTTTAAAATGGATTTAAAACGCCGTATAGACGAAACTTCCAAATATATTCGCCCTAAAGAGGGAACAACAGATTTTGCTTTTATGTTTATTCCGGCGGAAGGAATTTATTATGATCTTTTAATTAACCAAGTCGGTGCTATAAAAGTAAACACTCGTGACCTTATAGAATATGCTTTCCGCGAAAGAAAAGTGATCATTGTTTCTCCTACCACTTTTTATGCCTACCTTCAGACAATTCTCCACGGCTTACGCGCCTTAAAAATAGAAGAGTCGGCCAAAGAAATCAGAAAACGAGTTGAAGATCTGGGAAGGCACTTATCGGCTTATGAAGAATACTTTCGCAAGATAGGAATAAATCTTTCCGCCGCCGTCGGCAGTTATAATTTTGCTTATAAAGAACTCGGTAAAATTGATAAAGACGTCCTTAAAATCTCCGGCGAATCCGTCGGCGTGGAAATAAAGGAAATAGAAAAACCTTCTACTGAATAAAATTTTTTATGGGTTTTTTAGAAAAAGAAAGAAAAAATAACATTAACAACCGCCGCCTCGCTGTTCTTTACGATAAAAAATGGAGAAAATTTTTAAAACGAGCGCGTCTTTTCCGTTTTATTCCTTTTGTAATAACGGTATTTGGCGCTGGCTCTATGGCTCTTGGCTCTGTTCGTAAACACTCTGACTTTGACGTTCTGATTATCGCGAAAAAAGGCCGCATTTTTACTACTCGATTTTTCTCCGTTTTGTTTTTTGACTTTTTCGGTTGGCGGCGTAAAAGCATTATTCACAAAGAAGAAGCGTCTGATAAAATATGCTTAAACCATTTTATAACTAGCTCCGTTGAAGATCCCGGTTGGCCTTATAATAATTATGGGGAAGAGCTTTATTGTTCTCTTATTCCTTTATTTGGCGCTAGAGAAGATATTAATAATTTCTTTTTTTCTTTAAAAAAAATCTCTTCCCGAGTTTCTTTTACCGAGGACTTAAGATATAGGGGAGATGGAAAAAGTTTTTTAAAATCCGCTCTTGAAAAACTCTTTTCCGGATTTTTAGGTAACACGCTGGAAAAAATTCTTAAATTTTTTCAGTTAAAACGAATAAAAAAATCCCTCTCAAAGATTTCTCTTCCTAAAAAAGCTAGAATAAAATTTTCTGACGACGTTTTAGAATTTCACCCTTTAATCAAACCATACTCTGATAAGCTGGATAAAGTATTGACTTCAAGCGAAATATCTATATAATACTGCTTGTATAAGTTAGGTCGTTAATTTTTATTTTTATATTAATAAAATATGTTTAAACCTCTTTCTAATCGGTTATTTATAGAGCCGGTCGCAGATGAAAAAAAGACCGAATCCGGCATAGTTCTTCCCGAAACTGCGGAGAAAAAGCCTATTAAGGGAAAAATCATCGCGGTTGGAGACGGAAAATTTAATGAAAAAGGGGAAAGAATTCCTCTTTCGGTAAAAGTCGGTGACACCGTTCTCTTCAAAAAATACGGTCCGGATGAAATTGAAATAGACGGAAAAAAATATTTAGTCGGAGACGAAGACGACATCTTGGCTATTATTGAATAAATTTTATAATTAAATCTTTTTTACTTTAAGATATGGCAAAAGAAATTTATTTTGGAGACCGCGCCAGGCGCAATCTCTTAAAAGGAGTTAACGCTTTAGCCGAAACAGTGAAAAGCACTCTTGGACCTCGCGGTAAAGCGGTTATTTTGGATAAAGGCTATGGCTCTCCTTTAGTTACTCACGACGGAGTAACTATCGCAAAAGAGATTGATCTTGAAGGTAAGGTAGCCAATATCGGCGCTTCTTTAGTAAAAGAAGTAGCCTCAAAAACAAATGATGTCGCCGGTGACGGCACTACCACCGCTACTGTCTTGGCGCAAGTTTTAATTAATGAAGGAATGAAAAAACTTTCCAGTGGTGTTGATTCGGTAAAAATGCATCAAGGTATTGAGAAAGCAAAAGAGATAGCGCTTAAAAAATTAAAGGAGCTTTCTAAAGAAATCAAAAACAGAGAGGAGATCGCGCAAGTTGCCACCATTTCTGCGCGAGATGAGGAAATTGGCAACCTTATCGCTGAAGTTATTGAAGAAGTTGGTAAAGACGGCGTAGTTACCGTAGAAGAATCACAAACTTTTGGTTTATCCAAAGAAATGGTTAAAGGACTTCAATTTGACCGCGGCTATGTCTCTCCTTATATGGTTACCAATCAGGAAAAAATGGAATCTGTATTAGAGGATCCTTATATCTTAGTTACCGACCAGAAAATTTCTTCTATCAGCGACCTTTTGCCTCTTTTGGAAAAAATAGTTAAAAGCGGAAAAAAAGACTTAGTTATTATTGCTGACGAAGTTGAAGGGGAAGCTCTCGCTACTTTAGTTATCAATAAAATTCGCGGCATCTTTAACGTTTTGGCTGTAAAAGCTCCCGGCTATGGAGACCGTAAAAAAGAAATGTTGCAAGACATAGCTATCGTTACCGGCGCCGAACTTATTTCTGAAGATTTAGGTAAAAAACTTGAAAATACCGACATTACCAGTTTAGGCCAAGCTCGCCGGGTTTCATCTAATAAAGATAACACCACTATTGTTGATGGTAAGGGAGATAAAGATTCCATAGAAAAAAGAGTTGCCCAGATTAGGGTGCAGATAAGCGAAACCGACTCCAGTTTTGACCGTGAAAAATTAAACGAAAGGCTTGGTAAACTTTCCGGCGGTGTAGCTGTTATTCGTGTTGGCGCGGCTACCGAAGTTGAGCAGAAAGAAAAACAACATCGCATTGAAGACGCTGTTTCTGCCACTAAAGCGGCTATTGAAGAAGGAATTGTTCCCGGAGGGGGGGTTGCTCTCGTTAGAGCCGCTAAAGAAGTTGTTAAATTCTTTTTAGAAAAACACGAAGAACTTTCTGAAGCCGAAAGAGCCGGCGCAAAGATAATGGTTAACTGCCTTTATGCTCCTTTAAAACAAATTGCCGATAACGCCGGTTTTGACGGTTCTGCCGTCTTAGCTCGCGTTTCCGAAAAAGAAGACGACTTTGGCTTTAATGCTGTTTCTGGAAAATATGAAAATATGTTCCAGTCCGGAATTGTTGATCCGACAAAAGTTACCCGTTCCGCTCTGGAAAATGCTGTTTCTGTGTCAGCTATGATTCTTATTACCGGCGCCGTAGTTTTTGAAGCTCCGAAAAAAGAAGCAGAACATAAACACGAAGGCGGCGGAATGCCAGAAATGTCCGGAATGGAAGATTACTAATTCTTTTAAGAAAAAATTCTTAAAATCAAAACCTCCTTTAAAAAGGAGGTTTTGATTTTATTTTAATAAGTTATAAAAAAAATAAAGGGGAGAAGAGACACCGGGCTGTATTGAAGAATTAGCTCTCGGCCGAGAGAGCGCAACTCTTTCTATGTCTCTTTTCCCCTCGGATCCCTTATTGGGAGAGGGAACGGGAAGATGCTTATAGGTGGGGAAAAGGAGAAGAAGATAAACGTAAAAGGCGTTGTCTTCTTAGAGCTTCTTCCCGCTCCCTGCTATTTTTAGTATAAATTCTTTTTTAAAAAAATCAAATTATCTTCCTTATATATTCTTTTAAAAACTCTTTTTTAAATTCTTTAAATTTTCCTTCCAATATTGATTTTCTTATTTTATCCATTAAATTTTGAAACCAGAAAATATTATGCACGGTTAAAAGTTTTGCTACTTCCGTTTTTCTGGGATTTTCCGATTTTATCATTTCTCTTAATTCTAAAACTGAAAAATCAAGGCAAGTTTGGCATAAACACTTTTTTTCAATTCTTTCTCCTTTTTTGAATTTCATACTTCCTCTTGTTAAATCAATTCTCCTATTTTTGGTATAAACCGATCCGTGCCTCGCTTCCCTTGTTGGAATTACACAGTCAAAAGTATCCATTCCTCTTTCTATTCCACAAAACAAATCTTCCGGCTTGCCGATACCAAGCATATGTCTTGGAAGTTCCGGTTTTTCTTCAAGAAACGGCTGTATCCAGTCTAAAACTTGAATCATATCACTGCGGTCTTTTCCAAGCGGTCCGCCAACGGCTATTCCTTGAAAATCTAAACTGTTGATAAACCTTGCCGATTCTTCTCGCAAGTCTTTAAAAAATCCTCCTTGAATTATTCCATAAAGTGCTTGTCCGCTTTTTTTTATTTTCAGGCATTTTTTTGCCCATCGGTTTGTTCTTTCTAAAGATTTTTTTGTATACTCATATTCGTGAAAAGGGGAGGTGCATTCATCAAAAGCTAAAATAATATCTGCTCCAAGTTTTTCTTGAATTTTTATTGACTCCTCCGGTCCTAAAAATTTTTTCTTTCCGCTTTCATCTTTAAAGAAAACCCCTTTTTCTGTTATTTGCGCCAGATTTTCTTCTTTTACTGTTTTTACTTTAGATTTCCCCGGAAAAAATCCAATTTTTCCTATCCCGTGCTCGCGTGAGAATCCGTAACTGAAAACCTGAAATCCTCCGCTATCCGTCATTATCAACCCTTTAAAATTCATATATTTATGCAACCCGCCGGACTTTTCCATCTCTTTTATTTTATTTGTGCGCACTCCTAAATGGTAAGTATTAGCCACCAGCGCTTTTACTTCTTTTAAAGATTTTTTATCCAAAGTTCTTATCTCTGCGTCCGTTCCCGCGAAAACATAAAGCGGTGTCTCAAATTCTCCGTATTCCGTTTTTATTATTCCTACTCTTGCGCCGCAGAATTTACTTCTTTTTTCTTCTTTAAACTCAAACATTATTTTTTAAAATATAGGCCAAATATAACACCTTTCTTTTTAAATAAAAACATTCAACAAAAA
>MHLG01000004.1:0-4672 GCA_001821375.1 Candidatus Liptonbacteria bacterium RIFOXYD1_FULL_36_11
CTCTTGGCGGTCAAGAAATTTATATGCCTGCTTTGCATCCAAAAGAAAATTGGGAAACTACCGGTCGCTGGTCTTCTATGGGCGACCTTTATAAAATAAAAGACTCAAGCGGTAAAGAATTTGCTTTAGGTGGCACTCATGAGGAAATTGTTTCTCCTCTTGTAAAAAAATTTATTCAATCTTATCGCGATCTTCCTTTTTCTGTTTTTCAATTTCAAACAAAGTTTCGCATGGAACTTCGGGCAAAATCTGGTATTTTACGCGGCCGCGAATTTTTAATGAAAGATCTTTATTCCTTTCATGAAGACGAAGAAAGCCTTGAACGTTTTTATAATGAAGCTATTAAAGCTTACCGTCGAATTTTCATCCGTGTTGGTATTGGCGATTTTACTCATCTCACCTTTGCCTCTGGTGGTTCTTTCTCTAAATATTCTCACGAGTTTCAAACTATTACTTCCTCCGGCGAGGATATTATTTATATTTGCAAAAAATGTGATCAAGCTATTAATCGCGAGATAAAAGAAGAAGTGCCGTCTTGCCCAGCTTGCGATAATTCCGATTTTAAAGAAGAAAAATCCGTTGAAGTAGGAAACATTTTTAAACTTGGCACAAAATACTCTCATCCTTTTAATCTTAAAGTTTCTAATGAAAACGGCGAAAAAAAAGATGTAATTATGGGTTGTTACGGCATTGGCCTTAGCAGGCTTTTAGGAACCGTCGTTGAAATTAATAATGACAAAAAAGGAATTATTTGGCCCGAAAATATTTCCCCTTTTAAAGTTCATCTCCTTTTTCTTGAAGGAGGTGATAAAAAAGCTGCTACTTTATTGTATGAAAAACTGAAAAAGTCTAAAATAGAAACTCTTTATGACGATCGTCCCGGAATTTCCGCCGGAGAAAAGTTTGCCGATGCCGACCTTCTTGGAATTCCTTTTCGCGTAGTAATTAGTGAAAGAACGGGAGAAAAAGCGGAAATCAAAAGCCGTACCGAACCGGAAGTTAAACTTGTTAGTACTAATAACTTACTTGAAATCCTCAAAGAAAAATAATTTTACAACTATCTCAATGTTTAATCCTTTAAGCTATTTTGGAAAAGATATCGGCGTTGATCTTGGAACGGCCAATATTCTTGTTTACGTAAAAGGACGGGGGATTGTTATTAATGAACCGTCTATTTCTGCAATTAACAATAAAACAAATCAAATACTGGCGGTAGGGGAGGAGGCAAAAAAAATGCTCGGACGCACTCCGATGCATATTAGTGTTATTAGACCTCTTGTTAAAGGTGTTATCTCCGACTTTGAAGTGGCTCAAGAAATTTTAAGGCATATGCTTAGAAAAATTTCTCCTTCTTCCAGTTTTCTCAATTTTCAAAAAGTTATCATTGGCATTCCAAGTAATCTTACCGAAGTGGAAAGAAAATCAGCCGAAGATGTTGTTATTGCCGCTGGCGGCAATAAAGCTTATCTTGTAGAAGAACCAGTTGCCGCTGCTTTGGGCGCTAACCTTCCCATAGAAGAAGCTACTAGCAATATGATTGTGGATATCGGTGGTGGTACCACGGAAATAGCCATTATTTCTATGGGCGGAGTTGTTGTTTCTAAAAGCTTAAAAATTGCTGGAGATGAACTCACTTCGGATATTGTTAAATTTGTAAAAGATGAATTTAAACTTATAATTGGAGAAACCACAGCAGAAGAAATAAAAATAAACATCGGTTCTGTTGTCCCAGGAGGAGAAAAAATAGAAATGTCCGCTCGCGGTCGCGATGTTTCCTCCGGCCTGCCAAGAGAAATAATAATCCGCGGTAGCCACGTGCGCGCCGCTCTTTCTAAATCTGTTAAAAGTATTGTTGACTCTGTTAGAGAAATAATAGAAACTGCTCCTCCGGAGTTAGTCGGTGATATGTTAAAACACGGCATTTATCTTTCTGGTGGAGGAGCTCTCTTAAGGGGCTTAGACCAGCTTATAGAAAAAGAAACTGCCGTCTCTACAAAAATTGTAGAAGAACCGTTAACCTGTGTTGTACGTGGCATTGGTTCTATTATTGAAAATTATAGCAAGCTTAAATATATTTTAGATAATCCTTTGCGTCCCAAAGAAATAATTTTATGAAACAAAAAATAATCAAATCATTAATTATCGCTTTTGCCGTTCTTGTAATTCTTAGTATGGTTTTTGGCGGGAATTTTTTTTTTAAAATAAAAACGGGATTTTTAGAGAATAAAGAACCGTCTGAAATTTTTTCCATTAAACAAGAAAATCTTTTTTTAAAAGGAGAAATTTTACGTTTAGAAAAACTTATTCCTAAATCCGGGGAAATTTCCCCGTCTTTAAAAAGTGAGTTAGAAGCTTACGTTTACGCAAGTTATCCTTTTAGCGATAAAAGCAGGCTTACTATTAATAAAGGCTCGCAAGACAGCGTGGAAGAAAAATCTCCCATCGTTTTTCAAGGAGTTCTTCTTGGGCAAATTTTCGAAGTTTTTCCTGAATATTCCTCTTTTCGCACTCTCTTTGAACCCGGCTGGGAATTCCCTGTTTATATTGGTAAAGAATTAGCAAGAGGATTATATAAAGGAGGACTTGAACCAAAAGTTGAACTTATTAGTAAAAAACTGCAAATAGAAGCTGGTGATCTTATTTTAACTGCTGACCCCAAACTTTTTCCTCCGGGACTAATTATTGGAAAAGTTAGCCGTGTAGAAGGAGAAGAAAGTAGCCCTTTTTGGAGTGCCCCCGTAGCCTTTTCTTATAATCTTAATGAAATCAGAAAAGTAAATATTTTAAGTTTACCCCTGCCTACCGGCAGGTAGGCCATTAAATTTATGAAATTATTTAACTGGGGTTTATTCCTTTAAGTTTTTTATCTTCGTTTTTAGGCTAAAAATGATTAAAATACTTAATATTAATATTCTCCACTTTTTTTCTTTTCTTTTGGCTATTTTTTTAGCCGGCTTTATCCAATCTTCCGGTTTTTTATTAATAAAAGGACTTGGCCCTAATATCTCTCTTATTATTCTTCTTCTGGCCACTTTTTTTTCGCCTAATTTTGTAGAGCTTCTTTTTTATCTTTTCTCTTCTTTTTTTATCTTAAGCTGGCGACCGGAATTATCGCCGGAGCTTTGCGTCTTGGCGGTAGTAACTATTTTGGCATATTTTGCTAGCCGTTTTCTTTCTTTATCAAAAACAATTAATTTTATTATTTTAGTGGCCACTGGTAGTGCTCTCTTTTATCTTTTTCTTTCCCCTCTTTTTTTGTTTCATTTTCCTCTTATAGCTATAAAAGAAATATTTTTAAATTCTCTCTTTGCCGCCATTCTGGCTTTTTTTATTTCTTTTTTTTCTAGTCGTTTTCATTTCTTTTAGATTCCTTTTATGTTTTTTAGTAATAAAAAAATAAAGCTCCGCAAACTTACACCTACGATATTACCAGAAACTTCAGTGGAACAAAATTTACCGGAGCAGAAGGAAAAACACATTCACCCGCTAGCTTACTCTCGCAATCTTCTGCGACGACGGATAAAAGAAGATTCTTTTGACGAATTTGTTATAGATGCGGAAGCTAAAAGTCGCAATTCTTTGGAAAGCCCAGTCTCAAATAGAGCTTTCTCTTTCGTTTTTTTTCTTGCTCTTATTTTCTCCTTAATTGTTTTTTGTCGTCTACTTTATCTTAACTTTTTTGAAGGAACTTTTTTTTCTGAAAGGGCGGAAGCTAATATGAGCCGCTCCGTTCAAATTCCTGCTCCTCGCGGTCTTATCACAGATCGTTTTAGTGTTCCTCTTCTTGAAAACAAACCTACTTTCTCCGCCGTCCTTAATTTAGTGGATTTTTTTAAAGATGAAGTTAGCCAAGAGACCATCCTTAAAAAGATAAGTGAAATTTTTAAAATAGACTCCGTATCTTTAAAAGAAAAACTTTCTAATATTAACTTGGAAAAAACCGCCGAGCTTGTCATAAAAAAAGATCTCTCTTTATCGGAAGCTCTTGAAGCAAAAAGCTTAAAAATAAACTCACTCCAAATAATTGATGATTATCGCCGCGATTACACTTTTGGTCCAGTTTTTGCCCATCTTATCGGTTACACAGGCGAGGTCTCTTCGTCCGATATTATTAAAGATAAAAAAATTAGTTTAGGTGATGAAATAGGCAAAAGCGGTTTGGAACTTTTTTATAATTCCTTTTTAGAAGGAGAAAAAGGGGAGTCGGTTAATTACAAAAACGCGCGTGAGGAAATTATTGAAAATAAAAGTGCCAAAAACCCTATTCCCGGAAAAACTCTTAAACTTAATATAGACAGTGAATTCCAAAGATTTTTTTATCGCCGGATGGGATTAGCTTTAGAAAATCTTGGCCGCCAAGCCGGCGTTGGCCTCGCTTTTAATCCGCAAAATGGTGAGATACTTGCCGCTCTAAGTTTTCCCTCTTTTGACCCCAATGCTTTTATTTTAAAAGAAAAAAGCGATGAGCGGAAAAGCATTCTTTTTTCTAAAGAACTTCCTCTCTTTAATCGTTTTACTTCTGGTATCTATAATCCCGGTTCCACTATTAAGCCTCTTGTTTCCGTCGCCGCTCTTAAAGAAAAAATAGTTACACCGGATAAAAGCTTTTTCTCTCCCGGGTTTATTGAAATCCCTAATCCGTATAACCCGGAAACTCCCAGCCGTTTTCTTG
>MHLG01000004.1:4684-10066 GCA_001821375.1 Candidatus Liptonbacteria bacterium RIFOXYD1_FULL_36_11
AGGGCTGGGTCAATCTTTATTCCGCCTTGGCGCGTTCCAGTAATGTCTACTTTTATTACCTTGGTGGCGGTTTTGAAGGATTTAAAGGGCTTGGTATAAATAAATTAAATGAGTGGTGGCGCAGATTTAATCTTAATGAAAAAACCGGCATAGATCTTCCCGGAGAAGAAACTGGCTTTTTGCCAAACCCGGAAGAAAAAGAAAAACGAACCGGACAGCCTTGGCGCATCGGTGATACTTATAACGTTACTATCGGCCAAGGCGATGTTGCTATTACTCCTCTTGAACTCCTAAATTATATTGGTGCTATTGCTAACGGCGGAAAAATTTTAAAACTAAGAGTGGCAAAAGATTCTACTTCCGAAATCCTAAAAGACATTTCCTATCTTGCGCCTGAAATAAAAGAAGTTCAGAAAGGTATGGAAGACGCCGTTGAAAAAGATTATGGCACCGCTCATATTCTTAATGACCTGCCTTTTAAAGTCGCCGCCAAAACTGGCAGCGCCCAAGTGTCAAACAATAAAAAAACCAACGCTTTCTTTGTCGGTTACGCCCCTGCGGAAAATCCGGAAATAGCTATCCTTGTTTTAGTGGAAAACGCCCGCGAAGGCAGTTTGAACACCGTTCCTATTGCTAAAGAAGTTTTATACTGGTATTACACCAACCGCCTATAAAAACCAATAAAAAAATCCGGCACTTTTTCGTGCCGGAAATCACTTCTTATTTTTAAGTTTTTAAGAAAACACACTTCTTATTTTTTT
Source organism: Candidatus Liptonbacteria bacterium RIFOXYD1_FULL_36_11 (assembly GCA_001821375.1). Taxonomy (GTDB): domain Bacteria; phylum Patescibacteriota; class Minisyncoccia; order UBA6257; family XYB1-36-10; genus XYB1-36-10. The sequence continues at coordinate 5,446 of MHLG01000004.1, forward strand.
TTCCGCTTCATTCGCCCCGCAATCAAAATCAAAAAAAGAAAACCCGCGGAGGAACAAAGTAGAAAAATTTTTTCTTAAAAGAGAAAACTTTTTCTCCAGTTTTTTTGCCTTTTCTTCCCTGCAAACAACACGCGTTTTTACCACTCCTTTCTTCCCGTTTTCTTTTAGAGCAAAATTACATCTTCCAACTCTTACTGCTTCCTCCGCTTCAAACGAAGAAAGATATTTTTGTATCTTAGCCATCTTTTTCCCCTTTCACTATTCAAGTTTTTTTCAATATTTCTTTCATTTTACATTCCCATCTTTACTATATACCTCCTTTTCTTTTTCTGTTAAAATAAATTTGTTTTGTTCTGTTTTAAAGATAATAAATTTTATAAACTTTGTCAATAAATTATATGAATAATTCTAACTCCGAACTTCGTCAGGATTTAACAAGTGGCGAGTGGGTTATTATTTCGCCAAACAGAAATAAACGCCCCACAGATTTTTTCAAAAAGAAAATAGCTAAAAGAATCATTCCTCCAGAAAAAGATTGCCCTTTTGAAGACCCGGAAAATCACGGTAATCTTCCTTCGGTTCTTTCTTTTTCCGATAAAACTAATTGGCGTATTAAAGTTTTTCCAAACAAGTATCCCGCTCTTAAAGTTGGTGATATTCCTTCTTTCTCAAATGAAGGCCCGTATGTAATTCTTCCCGCTGTCGGCCGGCACGAACTTATTATCACTAAAGACCATCTAAAAAATTTTCCCGGTCTTTCTTTAGAAGAAGCGGCAACAGTTTTTTATGCCGCCCAAAATAGGTTTCAATTTTTTAAAAAAGACAAGTTTGCGTCTTATGCAGTTTTTTTTCAGAACTGGGGAAAATCAGCCGGCGCCTCTATTTTTCATCCTCACTACCAGCTTGCCTCTCTGCCAATTATTCCTCCTTACATAACTCACTCCGTCTCTGGCGCAAAAAAATTCTATAAAAAAAATAAGCAATGTGCCTACTGTGCCACCATAGAATGGGAAAAAAAGGAAGGAAAAAGAGTCATTTTAGAAAATGAGCAAGCTGTTGCTTTCACTCGTTTTGCCTCTAAAGAACCATTTGATGTTAGAATTTTTCCCAAAAACCACGAACCATTTTTTGAAAAAACCTCTCCCGAAATTATTACCGGCGTCGTTGAAGTTTTGCAAAAAGTTCTCTTAAAAATAAAAAGAAATCTCTACGATGCGGATTACAACTTTTTTATCCATTCTTCTCCTTTAAAAAATCAAAAAAGCTGCGCTCCGTTTTACCATTGGCATATTGATATTATTCCTAAAATATCAATTTCTGCCGGCATGGAACTTGCTACTGGCGTGGAAATTACTGTTATTGACCCCGATGATGCCGCCGCTATTTTAAGAAGATAAAAATATGCGTTACGACAAACTTATTATCTTTAATTTTTTTACCAGTTTTTTTCTTCTTTTCCTTTCTTCTTTTTTTATCTCCCACTATCTTTGGTCTCTCCGTGGCCTTTCTCTCATTATCCGTTTTGATTCTCTCCGTGGCCTTGTTTTTTTTGGCTCCTTTTCTGATTCTGTTTATATTCTTTTATCCGCCTTTTTCTCTTTAACTTTAAATCTGTTTCTTTCATTTCTTTTCTATCGTCGCGAAAGATTCATTTCTTATTTTTTTAGCTTTTTTTCCCTTTTCTTTTCTATCTTGATTTTAATCTGGGCGAGTGTTACAATAGGCGTCAACTGATTATGTCTTACATTATTGAAACGGGAGGAAAACAATATATTGTCTCCTCTGGCGAAAAATTAAAAATAGAGAAAATCAAAACCGCTCCCGATGGCAAAGTTTCCTTTGATAAAATCCTTTTATCCTGGGACGGGGAAAAAGTTGAAATAGGTAATCCTTATCTTCCCGACGTTTCCGTTAAAGGCGAAGTATTAAAAGAAGGCAGGGAAAAAAAGAAAATTATTTTTAAATACCACTCTAAAACCAGGCTTAGAAAGAAAAAAGGCCATCGCCAGGAATTTGCCGAAGTTCTTATTTCTTAAGTCTAATAAAAAGCCCCTCAACCCTGAGAGGCTTTTTTTCCAGCTACCAGCTATCCGTCTTCTTCTTCTTTTTCGGTTTCTTCTTTTATTATGTATATCTTTCCTTCATTTAAAATCCAAAAAGAAACCAATTTATTTTTTTTTACGAGTATTCCAGCTCTGCAACATTTTTTTAAAATATTGCGCAGCCTATCCTTTAAACTTTCCAAACATCCTTGGAAAGCTTCATATAAAACCCCATCTGAAACTTGTTCTAAGCTAATTTGGGATAAGCACGCTTCCCATTCATTTACCCATGGGATAATAAAAAAATCTGCGGCCGGAAAATTATGGCGGGTTACTTTTCCCGTCTCAAAGTTTACAGAAAACCCTTTTTTACCTTGAATTTCTTCTTCCTTATCAGAAAAAGAAATTTTGGCTTTTACTGCCGACCCTTTTTCCGTAATCTCGCCAACTACTTCTACAAACGCGTATTTTTTGAAGAACGAATTTACTGGATCCTTCAAGCTGCCCCGTATAGTATTTAAATTTCTTTTTTTTACGTCTTTTAAACACATGATGGCAGCTCCTTTCTTTGGGGTTCTACTTTTACTTTATCGCTTTAAATGTAAAAAGCCAAATTTTGCCAATTATAAAAAAGCAATGCTATAATAGCCCTATGGTAATTTTTGACTCCCTTTCCGGAAATAAAAAAAAGCTTTTTCTCTCAAAAAAACGCCGCTTAAAAATGTTTGTTTGCGGTCCTACTGTTTATAATTACATTCATATCGGTAATGCTAGAAGCTATCTTGTTTTTGATGTTATTGCTCGTTGGCTCAAATATAAAGGAGTAAATCTTAAATACGTCCAAAATATAACTGACGTTGATGATAAAATTATCAACCGCGCGCGGGAAGAAAAAAAACAGCCAAAAGAAATCACCTCTTTTTTTCTTAAAAAATATCTTGAGACTATGAAAAAACTTAATATCTCTTCTATTAATGCTTATATTAAAGCTAGTAAAGAAATACCCGCTATTATCAGCCAAGTAAAAAGGCTTGTGGAAAAAGGTTATGCCTACGAAACAGAAAACGGCGTTTATTTTGAAGTTCGCAAATTTAAAAAATACGGCTTGCTTTCCGGTCAAAACTTGGAAGAGCTGCGTCCCGGATGGCGAATTGAAGAAGACCCAAAAAAACACGACCCGCTTGATTTTGCCGTTTGGAAAAAGAAAAAAGATTCTTCTGAACCTTCTTGGAAAAGTCCCTTTGGAGAAGGGCGCCCGGGCTGGCATATTGAAGACACGGCTATCGCTGAAAAATATCTTGGTTTGCAATATGACATTCATGGCGGGGGAGTTGACCTAAAATTTCCTCACCACGAAGCAGAGATAGCGCAAGCGGAAGCTCTTTCCGGCAAACATCCTTTTGTCTCTATTTGGATGCATAACGGACTTATAAACGTTAATGGTGAAAAAATGGCTAAAAGTGGTGATAACTTTATCACCGCCGCAGATTTTTTGAAAAAATTTCACCCTGATGTTTTAAGATTTATTTCCATTTCTTCCCATTACCGCTCTCCTTTAAACTTTAACGAGGAAACCATAAAACAAGCCATCTCTTCTTTATTCAGCATTAAATCTTTTCTTGCCCGCCTTTCTTCCTTTTTAAATTCAGATAAAAATAAAAAAGAGGAAAGAGTAAAAGTTAAATCTTTAATCTCTTCTCTTTTGAAAGATTTTAAAAAAAATATGGATGATGATTTTAATACGCCAAGATCTCTAGCCTCCGTTTTTTCTTTTATCAACACTCTTTCCGGCCTGTTTCCTTTATCTAAATTAGAAGCCAAAGCCGCCTTTTCCGTTCTTACTGATATTTTTTCCATTCTAGGATTTAATCTTAAACTTCATCCGATTCCTGAAAAAATTAAGGAAATAACGGAAGCAAGAGAGGTGTTAAGAACGGTCCATAATTTTGCCAAAGCTGATGAATTAAGAAAAAAAATAGAAAGCTTAGGATATAAAATAGAAGACGGCAAAACTGGCGCTGTCATCATTAAAAATGATTTAGAAATAATTTTGCAACCATCTCTTTCTGAATAATGGCTCAAGATAAAATAAAAATTCCGCCGCAAAATCTAGAAGCCGAAAAAATTGTTTTAGGCTCACTTTTAATAGATAAAAACGCTATTTATAAAATTGCGGATATTTTAGATTACAAAGATTTTTACAACCCGATCCACGAAAAAATTTATCACGCCATCTTTGAACTTTTTGGCAAAAATCAGCCAATTGATATTCTCACCCTGTCAAACTTTTTCAAAGAAAAAGGCGATTTGTCAGCTATTGGTGGCTCTGCTTTTCTTACTGAACTCGTCAATTCTGTAGCGACTTCCTCTCATGTGGAACATTACGCCACTATTGTTAAAGAAAAGAAAATACTCCGCGACCTTATAGACCTTTCTTCCTTTATTGGCGAAAGCGTTTTTAATTCTTCTGACACTGTGGATGAGTTAGTTGATAGAATAGAACAAAAAATAGTCTCCGTTTCCCAAAAATCAATCGTCCAAAAACTAGTAAATATAAGAGACGAACTTAAAGAAGCTTT
>MHLG01000004.1:10080-14065 GCA_001821375.1 Candidatus Liptonbacteria bacterium RIFOXYD1_FULL_36_11
AACTTCACGCTGGCGGCAGCAACGCTCTTCGTGGCGTTCCCACTGGTTTTGCAAAATTAGACAGCTTGCTTTCCGGTTTGCAAAAATCCGATCTTATTATCTTGGGCGCCCGTCCCTCTATGGGTAAAACTTCTCTTGCTCTTGATATTGCAAGAAACGCTGCCTTTTCTTCAAACATTCCTATTGGCGTTTTTTCTCTTGAAATGTCGCGCGAACAAGTTGTTGACCGTTTTATTTCTGCTGAATCCAGCGTTCCTCTATGGCGCCTTCGCACTGGTCGTATTAGTGATGATATGGAATTTGAAATGATTCAAGGCGCCTTAGACCGCCTTTCCCATTCGCCGATTTTTATTGATGACACGCCTTCTCCTTCTATTCTTCAAATAAGGGCAATGGCGCGCCGTCTGCAAATGGAACATGGCTTAGGTTTGATAATCGTTGACTATCTCCAGCTTATTACTGCCCGTACTAGATCAGATAATCTCGTCCAACAAATTACCGAAGTATCTCATGGATTGAAAGCGCTGGCGCGCGAACTTAGTGTTCCCGTCTTGGCTCTCGCCCAGCTTTCCCGCTCCGTGGAACAGCGCGATACTCGCATCCCCCGGCTTTCCGACCTTCGCGACTCCGGCAGTATTGAGCAGGATGCCGATATTGTCCTTTTCATTTATCGAAAAGACCGCGATAAATCCGATGTTCCTGAAGAAGAAAAAAACACCGCCGAGATTATTATTGCTAAACACCGTAACGGTCCTTTAGGCTCGGTTAAACTTAAATTTGACCAAGAAAAAGCAAGCTTTTCCAATATAGACGAAATTCACATTCCGGAAAATGATATTATCTGAAAAAATTAAAAAAGCCATTAGTGCCTTTACGGAACTTCCTGGTATTGGTCCCCGCCACGCTACCCGCTTAGTTTTTTTTCTTGTTTCTTCACCGGGAAAATTAAAAAATCTTCTCGCCGGACTTTCTTCTCTCTTAGATGTTAAAATTTGCCCGCGTTGTTTTTTTACAGTTGAAAATAGCGATTCTCTTTGCCGCTTTTGTACCGATCCTTCCCGCGACCATAAAACTATTGCTATTGTTGAAAAAGAAACTGATCTTATTTCTCTAGAACGCACCACTAAATTTAAAGGGCGTTATCTGATTTTGGGGGACTTGAAAAAAAATGGCGTTTTAGAAGACGAACAAACAAGACGCCTCGCTTCACTTAAAAATTTTATTTTAGAGGAATTAGGCGGACAAGCGGAAGAAATAATTTTAGCTATCAACCCCACCACTTTTGGCGATTTTAGCGCTTCCTTTTTAGAAAAAGATCTTAAGCGATTCGCTAAACGTTTTACTCGCTTGGCGCGCGGTATACCTTCCGGCGGCGAGATAGAATTTGCCGACGAAGAAACTTTAAGCTCTGCTTTAGAACATAGAAACTAAAATATTCGCATACCGTGAAAATAGAAGATTTAAAAGATAAAAAAATAGCTATTATCGGTCTTGGCATGGAAGGCCTGGATATTTTAAGTTATCTAAAGAAAAACGGTTTACAAGCCTCCGTTTTTGACAGTAAAACACAAGAGGAGCTCGGTGAAAATTTTACCAAAGCTGAATCTTTAGGCGCAAATTTTATTTTGGGAGAAAATTACCTTTCTAATCTTTCAAACTTTAACGTTATTTTCCGTAGCCCTGGAGTAAAAATACTTCTTCCGGAAATTGCTGAAGCGGAAAAAAGGGGAGTTCTCGTTACTAGTTCCGCTAACTTATTTTTTTCTTCTTGTCGCGGGAAAATAATCGGCGTTACCGGCACTAAAGGCAAAGGCACCACCTCCACTCTTATTTTCAATATCTTAAAAAATTCCTTTAATAACGCCTTTATCGGCGGTAACGTCGGCTTGCCGATGCTTTCTTTTTTAGACGAAGTAAAAGAAAACGACTTTGTTGTGCTTGAGCTTTCCAGCTTTCAACTCCAGGATTTAAAAACAAGCCCTCATATTGCCGTTGTTTTAAACATCACTTCCGAGCATCTTGATTATCATGCCACTCGTGATGAATATATTCGCGCCAAACAATCAATAGTCTGTTGGCAAAAAAAAGAAGATTTTACCATTATCAACGGCGACTATTACGAACCGATTAAATTTTCTCGCCTTACGCCGGCAAAAAAATACTTCTTCAGCCGTTTTCGTAAATTAGAAGAGGGAGCTTTTATTAATGGAGAAAATATTGTTATTAAAATTGGTGACGCGGAAAAAATAATCTGCCGTCGCCAAGATTTAATTTTACGCGGTGAGCATAATCTGGAAAATGTTTGCGCCGCCTCTCTCGCCGCCTTTTTAGCCGGCGCGAAAACAGAAAGTATTACCGAAGAAGTAAAAAAATTTAAAGGACTGGAACATCGTCTGGAATTTGTCGACGAACGTAATGGAATAAAATACTACAACGACTCCTTTGCCACTACTCCTGAAGCTTCTATCGCCGCCATCCGCTCTTTTACAGAACCTATTATCTTAATCGTTGGCGGCTCTAAAAAAGGTTCCGATTTCAGCGAACTTGGAAAAGAAATTTTTTCTAGTTCTGTTAAAACACTTATCTTAATAGGGGATACTGCCGCCGAAATAAAAAAAGCTTCGGAAGAAGCTAGTTTTAAAGGAAAAATAATTGAAGGTTGTAAAAATATGGAAGAAATTTTTAAAAACACCGAAGATTCCGCAAAACCTGGTGATATTATTCTTTTGTCTCCCGCCTGCGCCTCCTTTGGAATGTTTAAAAACTACAAAGACCGCGGCAACCAATTCAAATCCCAAGTCTTATAAAAACTTTCCCTTATTAAAAATCATTATTTAGTATTTTGATTTCAGACTTAAATTTTCTATAATGAAACTATGCTCAAGACTCGCGTTTTAACAGGAGACCGCCCGACTGGCCCTTTACATCTCGGCCACTATGTCGGCTCTTTAGAGGAAAGAATTGCTCTGCAAAAAGAAGCGGAAATTTTTATTCTTATTGCCGACGTTCAAGCTTTAACCGATAATTTTAAGAATCCGGAAAAAGTCAGCGACAACGTTCGCGTGGTTGCTTTAGACTATCTTGCCGTCGGTCTTGACCCCCGCCTTGTCACTATTATGGTTCAATCGCAAATTTCTGAAATCGCCGAACTAACTGTTTTTTATCTTAATCTTGTTAATTTAGGAAGGCTGGAACAAAACCCCACTGTTAAAAAAGAACTGGCTCAAAAAGAATTTGGCAAAGAAATTCCCGTCGGTTTTCTCGCTTATCCTATTTCTCAAGCCGCCGATATTACCGCTTTCAAAGCTAATCTTGTGCCGGTAGGCGAAGACCAGCTTCCAATGATTGAACAAACTCGTGAAATAGTTCGGCGCTTTAATCGCCTTTACGGAAATATTCTTGTCTTGCCAAAAGCTTCTATTTCTAAAGTGCCTCGTCTAATCGGCATAGACGGCAATGAAAAAATGAGCAAGTCTCTTGATAACGCTATTTATCTTTCTGATTCTCCGAGCGGGGTGGAAAATAAAGTAATGAAAATGTACACCGATCCAAAAAGAATTCATCCCACCGATCCCGGTCATACCGAAGGCAACCCCATTTTCACTTACCATGAAATTTTTAATCCTAACGCCGAAGAGGTGGCTGACCTTAAAAAAAGATATCGTGGCGGAAAAGTTGGCGATGTGGAAGTAAAGCATCTTTTAGTTGAGGCTATAAATAATTTTCTGGAGCCTATCCGCCGCCGCCGAGTGGAATTTAATGAAAATCCTAAACTCGTGGATAAGATTTTAAAAGAAGGAACCGAAAAAGGCAAGCAAGTCGCCTCCGAAACTCTTTTTGAGGTTAAAAAAGCAATGAAAATAAACTATTCATTCTAGAGTCTTAAATTTATGTCCAGGTTCAGATAGATATCCGCCACCTTAAGTTTGTAAAGTAATAACATCTTTTGTCGGCAGCCGACTAGTTTGCCGCTTATCCAAATATT
>MHLG01000005.1 GCA_001821375.1 Candidatus Liptonbacteria bacterium RIFOXYD1_FULL_36_11
TCTTTTTATTTTTAATAAGTAGATAGATATTTTATGTCAGGCGATTGATTAAGTTTGACATAGCAGTTTTTTTGATTAAAATTTCTTATATAACAACCTGTTTAATTAAATAGGCAGGATAAAGGAGTATAGATTAAATTTATTGTTTTTATGGAGGAAGAAAAAGAAAAAGAAGAAGAAAAAGAAGAAGAAGTGGAGGAAGTTTTAAAAGAAGAAGAAAAAATAAGTGATGCGGGAGAGGCGGAAAAATGTACAAAAGAGAGAGATGAGTATCTTTTAGGATGGAAACGGGCGAAAGCGGATTTGGCGAATTTTAAGAAGGAGGAAGTGGCGCGAGCGGAGATTTTTTCCAAGTTTGCCAATGAGGCTTTTTTAAGAGATTTACTTGCGATAATGGACAGTTTTGACTTGGCTATTTTTGCGGAGCCGGATAATAAAGGACTGACTTTAATCCGGTCGCAGTTTGAAGGTTTTTTTACAAGGAATGGAGTAGTGGTGATAAAGGCTTTGGGGGAAAAGTTTGACCCGGCGTGGCATGAGGCGGTTAGCGAGATTGAAGGAACTGGGAAAGAGAGCGGAATAATTGTAGAAGTAATAGAGAGGGGGTGGATGTTGTATGAAAAAGTGATTCGGCCGGCAAGAGTTAAAGTTTCAAAGTAGTTTTTAAAATTATAAATGTAGCTTTTTGGTAAAACTCAAAGCATAATAAGAATTATGGGAAAAATTTTAGGAATAGATTTAGGAACAACAAATTCGGCAATAGCAGTAGTTAAAGGAGGGGAACCGGAAGTGGTTGATAATGCCGAAGGTGGGAGAACGACGCCTTCAGTGGTTGCTTTATCAAAATCAAACGAGAGGCTGGTTGGTCTTTTAGCAAAAAGGCAGGCGGTGACAAATCCACATAATACTATTTTTTCGGTAAAGCGTTTAATAGGGAGAAAGTTTTCAGATGAAGAGGTGCAAAGAGATAAAAAACTTCTTCCATACGAGATAAGAGAATCGGCATCTGGCGGGGTGGAAGTTAAGATGGGGGAGAAATGGCTTTTATCGGAAGAGATTTCTTCAATGATTTTAGCAAAGCTTAGAGCGGATGCGGAGTTTCGTTTGGGAGAAAAAATAGAAGAAGCAGTAATAACCGTGCCGGCGTATTTTGATGATTCGCAGAGACAGGCGACAAAAAATGCCGGAGAAATTGCAGGATTAAAAGTAAAAAGAATTTTAAATGAACCGACGGCGGCGGCATTAGCATATGGGATGAATAAGAATAAGAACGAGCAAATAGTGGTTTACGATTTTGGCGGAGGAACTTTTGATATTTCTGTTTTGGAAGTAGGAGATGATACGGTGGAAGTAAAAGCGACGGGGGGCGATACTCATCTTGGAGGAGATGATGTTGATCAGAGGATTATTGAATTTTTAGTGGCGGAATATAAAAAACAGGAAGGGATAGATATAGCAAAGGATCCGCTGGCTTTACAGAGATTAAGAGAAGGAGCGGAGCGTGCTAAGCATGAGCTTTCTTCAGCGCTGGAAACAGAAATAAATCTTCCTTATATAAGTTCAAACTCTTCCGGTCCAAAACATTTTTTAATGAAAATGACGCGTGCCAAGCTTGAAGAATTGATAAAAGATTTAATAGATAAATCAATAAAGCTGGTGGAGGAAACAGTAACATTGGAAAAACCGAAGGGAGCAGGGATGAAGCTTTCCGAGATAGATCAAGTGGTGCTTGTCGGGGGGCAAACAAGAATGCCTGCTATACAAGAAGCGGTAAGGAAGCTTTTTAATAAGGAGCCGCATAAAGATATAAATCCGGATGAGGTGGTGGCGATGGGAGCGGCGGTGCAAGCGGGGATTTTGCAAGGAGACGTAAAGGATATTTTACTTCTAGATGTTACGCCACTTACTTTGTCTATTGAGACAATGGGAGGAGTGGCAACGCCGATGATACAAAAAAATACTACTGTGCCGACGGAAAAGAAACAAATTTTCTCCACGGCGGCGGATTCGCAAACTTCCGTAGAAGTTCATGTTTTGCAAGGAGAAAGACCAATGTCCGCGGATAATAAAACTTTAGCGAGGTTTATTTTGGATGGGATACCGCCAGCGTCTCGCGGTGTGCCGCAGATTGAAGTTGTTTTCGATATAGACGCGAATGGTATTTTAAATGTATCGGCAAAAGATAAGGCTACAGGAAAAACGCAATCGGTTAAGATTGAAGCTTCAACTTCTTTATCAAAGGAAGAAATTGAAAAATTAAAGCAGGAAGCGACAATACATGCGGAAGAAGACAGAAAAAAGAAAGAATTAATTGAGGCAAAAAATCAGGCAGAAAGTTTGGCGTATGCGGCGGAAAAATCTTTGAAGGACGCGGGGGAAAAAGTTCCAGAGGAGATAAAAAAAGCAGTTGAAGAAAAAATTGAAGCTTTAAAGAAAGTTAAAGAGGGAGAAAATTTGGAAGAAATAAAATCAAAAACCTCTGAGTTATCCACAGAACTTCAAAAGATAGGGCAGGCAATGTATAATAAAAATAATAATGATTCAGGGAATGGAACGGGAACTCAAGACGAGCCTAAACAGAACGGAGAGAGCAATTGAGGCGGATAGTTCGTTTTGGAAAGTTACAACTGTTGGGGTGTTTACTGCTTTTTTAGCAGGTGTTTTTGCTTATTTCTTTTTCCAATTTTTAACTAGCGATGTTGGAGGAGGATTTTGGCCTTTTTTTTCGGCATTGATAGTTTTTTCTTTAGCTTTTCTTTTACAGAATGTTCTAATGAGAGATTTTAAAGTTCTTTCAGGATTTGTTTTTATGGATTCTTTAATACTTTCAGTTTTTCTTTTAGGAAAAGGGAGTTTTTATTTTATTCTTGGCGGGGTGACGGCTGTTTTTATTTTTTTAATAATAGCGGCTTATCGGGGATTTAGAGAAATGAAGGGGGGATTGTCTATTAGGTTTGCGAGAGTAGGGAAAGTGGTAATGATAAGTTTTATGACGGCGATAGCTATTTTTATATCTTTCAGTTATATAGGAACGGCTTCTACAGGAAGCGTCAGTTTTGTTTCAAAAAATTTATTAAGCAATATTTTGCTTTCAAGTTCATCGTTAATGGAAAAAGTATATCCGGGATTTTCTTTAGAAAAAACTTTTTCTGATAATTTAGAAGCTTTGGCCTTTAATCAGGAAAAAATGAATCCACAGTTAGCTCTTCTTTCTCCGGAGCAAAAAACTATTATGCATAGAGAAATAGTTTCTGCATACGAGAATCAGATAATAGGATTTTTTGGGAAGCCAATAAATTTTAGGGATAAAACGGTGGATACGCTTTATTTTATAGTTTCTACAAAGATGAGCGAGGCGGCTAGTCAGTTTGGGGCGGCTTTCTACTTAATATCTTTGATTTTTATATTTATTTTAGTTAAAGGAGTGGCACCGATTGTTTACTGGCCGGTGATAATAATAGGTTTTTTTATTTATCAACTTCTTTTAGCTTTTGGGTTTGCGACAGTTTTACTTGAAATGAGATCTAAGGAGGTGGTTGTACTAAACTGATTTTTTTAGAAGAGATTAAAGTTTATTACGTGGAGCTGTTTTATTTAGCGACAGACTTTTTTAGATTTGCGTTAGTGTTGTGTTATAATTTAGGAGTATTTTATGAGTAGGGTTGTTGTTTTTTTAAAAAAAGGACGGTTAGGAGCGGCAGCTTTGCCGATAGTTTTAATTTTAGGTGGGGTAATTGTAGAGATGATGGTGGCTTCATCTTTTGTGGCTTATTCGGTGAGTAAGTCTGGGCTTGGGGATAAAATGTCTATGCAAGCGCTGGTAGTGGCAAGAGGAGGAGCAATGGATGCGGTTAGAAGAGTAATAAGAAATAAAGATTTTTATAATACTGATAGCTATACGTTGACGCTTGGCACGGGAACGGCGCAAGTGACAGTGACAAAAGATTCTCCGGAGGTAGGAAAAACAAGAGTGGTTTCAGTGGGTACGGCTTTAATGAGGCAAAAGAAAATTCAAGCAGACTTGAAAGTTAATTCTACTACAGGGGAGGTAAATTTATTATCTTTTGACGAGGTAAATATTTAAAAATGAATTTTTCCGGCGTTTTTAAAAAATTTTTTAAAATTTTAACGCAAGAGCCGTCAGTTGGGGGATTAGAAATTTCCGAATCTGTTTTAAGATTTGCGATTATAAAAGAAGGAAAGGTTTCAGTTGCTTCCTTAAGGCTCCCTCCGGAAATTTTAGTTTCTGGAGAAGTTAAGAATCCAGAGCAGTTTAAAGAGGCTTTAAATGCGCTTTATAAACAGACTGTTTTTTCACAAGAAAAAGGGAAGGTAAATGTGGTTGTTTCCTTACCTTTTTCTAGAGCTTATGTGCAGACTTTTAAACTTCCTCCGATAGCAGAAAAAGGTATAACCGGGGCGGCGGAGCTTAATATGCAGATGATATCTCCATTACCTGTAGGAACAGCATATTATGATTGGGAAAGAATAGGAGACAGCGAGGCAGAAGGTGGCGGATTAAAACAGATGGAATTTTTAGGAGCTTTTGCGATGACTAAAGAAGTTAATTCTTTTTTGAGCGTTCTTAAAAATTCTTTATTTAATGTTGTGGCGGTGGAGTTTTCTTCGTTTGCTTTAACTAGATTTGCGGTCTTAGGTGCGGCAGGATTTGACCCGCATGGGTCTTATATTATTTTAAATTTAAGCGGTGGAGAAACGGAGTTTATTATAGTGAAAAATTCGTTTTTGTATTTTAGTTATTCTGTGTCTTTAAATTTATCTTCAGTAGGCGTGGCTTCAGTGCAAGTGGTTTTAGAGAGAAGTCTACAGCAGGTATTTAATTTTTATGTAAATAGATGGGGAAATGATTTTAATGGGATTTTTATAGTATCCGATTTGCCTAAACTGGAGGTAGAATCGTTATTTAGAGAAAAATTTTCTATTAGTCCGGTATATTTAACTCCAAAAGTTTTTACCGAGTTAAGTCCGTCATGGTTTGTGGTGGCGGGTCTTGCTTTAAGAGGGCAAATAGCAAGGTCTCGCGATACAATGATAAGTTTAGCGCCAGTAGGAACAGAGGAAGAATATAAAAATGTGCAGTTGTCTGCTTTTGTAAGATTTTGGAGGAGTGTGGCAGTTTCTAGTTTGAGTTTTTTGATTTTAATATTTTTAATTTCTAACTTGTTTTTAAAAAGTGTGCTTGGTGAGATAAAGAAAGAAGAGAGCGCGGGATTTAACAGCACGGAGGTGTCAGCAGAAGTGGTAAAATTAAAAACAGAGGCAAAGGAGTTTAATAATTTAACAGCGGTAGTTAAAGAGGCTTATAAAAATAAAAGTTCTTGGGATGGTTTTTTGGAGAAATTAAATACTATTGCTGGTCCGAACGTAAAAATAAAGAGAATTTTTGTGGCGGCAGTTAATCAGCCTGTTTTAGTAAGGGGAGAAGGAAGTGATGAAAAATCAGTAGTAGATTTTAAAAGTAGACTGGAAAAAGACGGAGAGTTTAGTGATATAAAGTTGCCACTTTCTGATCTTTCTTATGTTTCTGGAAAAGTTTCTTTCAATCTTAATTTTTCAATTAAATCGGCGGCGGTTAAATAGAGAAGTTTTAAATCGGCGACAGATGCTTTTTTAAGGACAAATTCTTCAGCTTTTTTTCTTTTTAGAGATGGTTTTCGGATGCCGATCTTAGCTCTAAAAAAATCTCTTGTTTTTAAGACGGAAATAACAGATTCTACTCCTTTGTGGCCGGCGGAACTTTGATTAAAAGTTATTTTATAATCTCCGAGAGAAATATCTGAATCGTCGTGAATTAAAAGCATTTCCTCCGGTTTTATTTTAAAAAAGGAAAGAGCTGATTTTACGGCTTGTCCGGATTCGTTCATAAAGTTTTCCGATTTTGAAAAAATAAGACAGGGATTTTTTAAATAAGAAAATCCGTTTTTTTCTTTCCAGTTAGCATTTTTCCCGGCTAAAAAATTGATGATTATTTTGCCGGCATTGTGGAAAGTTTGGCTATACTCTTCTTCTGGGTTGCCAAGGGCAAAAATAAGCTTTATTTTTTTAAGTTTGTCCATAAAAATATTATAGTTTTAAAAGGATTTTTTTTCAATTTTAGAACTTTGACAAGATTTTATTTTTTTGCTACAATTTGACAAATGAGAAGATTTTTAGCTTCATTTTTAGAGACAATTGAGGTAGCTTTCGTGGCAGTAGTTTCAGTTCTGATAATAAGGACTTTTTTAATCCAGCCTTTTTTGGTTAATGGTGAGAGTATGGAGCCGAATTTTTCTGATGGGAATTATCTTTTAGTGGATGAACTTTCTTACCGGTTAAGAGAGCCGGAAAGAGGGGAGGTTATTGTTTTTCGTTATCCGGGAAACGAGGCTATTTTTTATATAAAAAGGATAATTGGTTTGCCGGGCGAAAAGGTTGTTGTTAATGGAGGAGAGGTAAAAATTTTTAACAAAGAAAATTCTGGTGGGTTTACACTTTCGGAAAGTTATTTACCTATTACCGATAAAACTTATGGAAATTTAGAGATTACTTTAAAGAGCGACCAGTATTTTGTTTTAGGAGACAACCGTTCTTTTAGTTATGATTCGCGCAGTTGGGGAACTTTGGCAAAAAATGAAATTATGGGAATGGTGCGTTTAAAGCTTTGGCCGATAAATAAAGCGGAGGCGGTGGGGACACCAAATTATTAATTAAAATTTTAAAGTGGAAAAAGAACAAAAAAAAAATAAGAAACCAGCTTTTGTGGCAGTAAAAGGAATTTATGAAATAATGCCCGCGGAGTTTCCTTGGTGGGACAGATTTTTAGAAGTGGCTGAAGGGGTGTCAAAGTTTTATAATTTTGAAAGAATAGAAACTGGCATTGTAGAAAATGCAGATTTGTTTTTGCGTTCGGCAGGCGGGGAAGGAACGGATGTGCATAAGGAAATGTTTTTTATTAAATCTAATAAAGACAAGTGGGTTTTGCGACCAGAGGCGACGGCGTCGGTAGCGAGGGCGTATATTGAATATGGATTTTCTCGTTTACAACAGCCAGTGAAACTTTTTTATTTTGGTCCGATGTTCAGGCATGAAAATCCGCAGGCTGGAAGGTATCGCGAATTTCGTCAGTTCGGGGTAGAAATTATTGGTGGAGAAAATGATCCGGTTTTTGATGCGCAAGCAATATCACTAGCTTCAAGAATTTTAAAGGAGATAGGTTTTAAAGATGTAGTGGTGGAAGTCAATTCTATAGGTTGCCGAGTGTGCCAGCCGGCTATAAAGAAAAAAATACAAAAATATTATAGAACAAACATAAAGAAGGTTTGTCGAGATTGTCAGACGAGAATAGATGTAAATCCATTTCGTGTTTTTGACTGTAAGAGAGAGGAATGCCAGGAAGTAAAAAAGGCGGCGCCAGTTTTTTTAGATCTTGTTTGTTCTAATTGTCAAAAACATTTAAAAGATGTTTTAGAGTATTTAGAAGAGTTATCTATTTCTTACGAGCTTAATAATAATTTAGTGCGAGGACTTGATTATTACGATCGGACTGTTTTTGAGATTTTTGTTGAAGCGGGAAGTAAGGGAGAAAAAAAGGAGGAGAATGCTTCAAAGTTAGCTGTTGGTGGTGGTGGACGTTATGACTATCTTATAGAAATGATTGGTGGAAGGCCGACAGCGGGAGTCGGATTTAGTTTTGGAGTGGAAAGGATTATAGAGATAATGAAAAAAAAGGAAATAAAAATACCGGCGCAAAAGAATAAGTATAAAAGTGTTTTTTTTGTGCATGTGGGGGAGGTGGCAAAAAAAAGAAGCTTAAAACTTGTAGAAGAATTAAGAAAAAATGGAGTGGGGGTGATAGAAGGTTTAAGTAAGGATTCTTTTGCTAAACAGCTTAAAATGGCGGATAAAGGGGGCGCGGAAGTAGCTGTTATTTTAGGACAAAGAGAAGTTTTTGAAGAGAGTGTAATTATAAAAAATTTAAAGACGGGCATACAAGAGACTGTGCCAGTAGAGAAGATGGCGGAAGAGGTAAAGAGGCATATAAAATAGTTATGGAAAGTTGTTTATTTTGCAAAATTGCTAATAAAGAAATAAAAGCGGATGTAGTTTATGAAGATGAGGCGGCGATGGCTGTTTTAGATATTCATCCGAGATCTTTAGGTCATATTTTTATTATTCCAAAGAAACACGCCGGTTCTCTTTTAGATTTAGAAGAGGCGCAGATTGCACCGGTTTTTTCAGCGGTTAAAAAAACGGCTGTTTTAATAAAAGAGAAGACGGGAGCGGATGGTCTTTCTATTGGTATAAATACAGGACGGGCAGGTGGACAAGATGTAGATCATTTGCATATTCATATAATTCCGAGGTTTCTAAATGATGGCGGCGGATCAATTCAATCGGTAGTAAATAATATTCCAAGTGAGGAAGAAAGAGAAAAAATAAGAGATATTTTAGCTAAAAAATAGTTGTAAATTAGCTTTATAGGTTTAATAAAGGAGGTTGACAATATTTTTTTTGTGATTTAATCTTAATTCTTAATTATGGAAATAAGAAAAAAAGAAGGAGAAGCGGCAAGTTCTTTGGTTTATCGTTTCAATAAAAGAGTGCAGCAGAGTGGAATAATAAAGGAAGTAAAGAAAAGGAGATTTAAGAAGAGAGCGGAGAGTAAAATTAAAAAAAGAATATCCGCTATTTATAAAAATACTAAACTTAAAGAAGTTCAGAAGTTACGCAAATTGGGAAAGATTTAGTTTGTCTTTTAGCTAAATTTATGGAAGAAGGGCTGCTTTTTAAAATAAATCAAGACATAAAAGAAGCTTTGAAAGGAGGGGATTCTTTTCGTCTTGGGGTTTTAAGAA
This sequence comes from Candidatus Liptonbacteria bacterium RIFOXYD1_FULL_36_11, assembly GCA_001821375.1. Taxonomy (GTDB): domain Bacteria; phylum Patescibacteriota; class Minisyncoccia; order UBA6257; family XYB1-36-10; genus XYB1-36-10. The sequence continues at coordinate 8,856 of MHLG01000005.1, forward strand.
TGGTTATGGCATCTCTTAAAAATCTAGAAATAGAAAATCGAGGAAAAGGAAAGGATGTTGGCGAGGAAGATGCGATAGCTCTTTTGAGGCGAGAACAGAAGAAAAGAAAGGAAGCGGCGGAAGTTTTTCTTAGTGGGGGAAGAAATGATTTAGCAGAAAAAGAGAAAAAAGAGGTAGAAATTATTTCTGTATATTTGCCGAAAGAAATGGAACAAAAAGAAATAGAAGAGGTGGTCTTAAAGATAGTAAAAGGAGGAGGAGATTTTGGGGTAGTGATGAAAGAGGTGATGAAAGAATTAAAAGGCAAAGCGGATGGAAAGCTGGTGGCGGAAATAATAAAAGAAAAATTAGAAAAGTGATAAACTTTTCCCGACTAAAAGTCGGGGATTGTTTTTTATCATTGAGATGGTAAAGATTTATTCTTTAGAAAAAAAATTTGTAAAGTTTGAGAAAGAGGCAAAAAAAGTCGTAAAGGACATTCTTGATTTTCTTTTAGTTGAGAAGGCCGATTTGGAAGTTTTTTTTGTCAGCGATCAGGAAATAAAAAAGATAAACTGGAAGTATAGAAAAAAAGAAAAGCCGACAAACATACTTTCTTTTTCTCCGCCACATGATTTTCCGGAGCATTATCTAAAGGAAAATATTGGGGAGGTTTATCTTGCTCCTGATTTTATTTTAAAAGAAGGCGGGAGTATAAAAAAACTTTTAGCTCATGGAATTCTACATTTATTAGGGTTTGACCACAAGAAAAAGGAAGAGGCAAAAAAAATGGAAAAGAAAGAGGAAGAGATAGTTGTGGCGTTGGGATTTTAAATAAAGTAAAAAGAGATTTTGTTTTATTATTTTTTCCCCATTTGATTTTACTTTTCCTGTGATAGAATTGAGGAGACTATCGTTAAATACTTTAGTGGATTTAATAAGTTCACTACGGATATATTTAGTGAAGACCCTTAAAGTGTTGTTTGTAGTTTTGATTGTTTTTTAATTAGGGAAGATTTTTAAAATGACTCGTTTTATAACAGGGCTAGATGTGGGCACAGCTTCAGTGAAAACAGCTGCGGCTGAAATAACAAAAGAGGGAAAAGTAAAAATCTTTTCTCTTTTTAAGCAAGCATCTTCTGGAATTAGAAAAGGAGTAGTGGCTTATACTGATGATGCTGAAAAGTCAGTAATGTCTTCCCTTGAGAGGGTAAAGGGAGCCGCAAAACATTGCTTGAAAAATATTTATATGAATGTAGGAGGAGACCAAAATAAAGTACAGGTTTCAAGAGGAATGGTAGCGGTTTCTCGTGCTGATAATGAGATATCAAAGGATGATATAGACAGAGTAATAAAATCCTCTCAAGACGCGGTTTCAAGCAGTAATCGAGTCATAATTCATACTTTAACAAAAGATTTTATAGTTGATGGAATGCCAAAAGTTGATGATCCGGCGGGATTAGTTGGTAATAGATTAGAAGTAGAGTCTATTATTATAAGTTCTTTTACACAGAATGTGAGGAGTTTAAATAAGCTTGTAGAAAAGAGTGCGGGAGTAATAGGAGGAATGGTTTTAGGGCCGATTGCTTCTGCGAGAGCAGTGCTTTCTAAAAATCAAAAAGATTTAGGAGTGGCTCTTGTTGAAATAGGCGCCGGTACTACTGGTATAAGTATTTTTGAGGAAGGAAAACTTTTACATGCGGCTATTTTACCTATCGGTTCGGCTAATATTACGAATGACTTAGCAATAGGTCTAAAAATTCCGATTGAGGCGGCGGAAGCGTTGAAGCTTTCTTACGGATATGCGTTGTCGCGGGATATTCCAGTGAAAGAAAAAATAGAGTTAAAGAAAGTGGATGCCGGAAATAGGGGGGTTATTTCTAGAAAATTTTTTTCGGAGATAATAGAGGTGAGACTTGCGGAAATTTTTGAGCTGGTTAATAATGAGCTTAAATCTGCTGGTAAAGAGAAAGACTTGCCGGCAGGAGTTGTATTTTCTGGAGGTGGATCAAAGATGCCGGGGATAACGGAACTTGGAAAAAGAGAACTTAAACTTCCGGTGCAGGTAGGGATGGTGTTACTTGAACAATTTGAGTTTACAAATAAGGAGATAGAGGAAAAAGCAGAGGATCCGGAGTTTGCTTCTGTTTTAGGATTAGCGCTTTTTGGTTGTGATGAAGTTTTAAAAGGGAAAATAAGATTTTTCAATCCTTTTTCTAGAATATTGGATTATTTTTTGCCTTAGCAGTTTTTTAAGGATATTTTAAGAGGTGGTTGTAAAACTTTTGTAACCATTTCTTAATAGTTTTATAATTTTAAAGCTTGCGTGTTTATGAAGTGCAGTTTTTATATATGAGAAAAGAGAATTTAAAAGGAGGAAGAATTTCAGGAAAAAAAACTGGATATCAGTGTGCGGTTAAGGTAAAAGTAGTAGGAGTGGGAGGAGGAGGGGGAAATGCGGTTTCAAGAATGAGTGATGATTTTGTGCGAGGGGTGGAGTTTATAGCGGTTAACACAGATCTTCAGGATTTAGAACTGTGCCATGTAAGGAAAAAAATTCATATAGGAAAAAATTTAACCGGAGGTCTTGGAGCAGGAATGAATCCAGAGATGGGTGCGCGTTCTGTGGAAGAAAATAAAAATGAGATAGTAGAAGCTCTTTCGGGAGCTGATTTAATTTTTTTAACGGCAGGGTTTGGAGGAGGAACGGGAACTGGAGCTTTGCCAGTGGTGGCAGAAATAGCAAAAGAAAATGGCATTTTAACCGTGGCGGTGATAACTAAGCCTTTTTCTTTTGAGGGAGTGCAAAGAAGTCGCATAGCGCAGGAAGGAATAGTAAAACTGCGCGATAAGGTAGATGCTTTAATTGTCATACCGAATGACAGGATTTTTTCTATAATTAATAAAGATACGCCGATAGTAAAAGCTTTTTTGGAAATTGACGAGGTTTTAAAAAATGCGGTGCAGGGAATAGTGGATTTAATTGTAACGCCGGGAATAATAAATGTTGATTTTGCAGATGTAAAAACAGTGATGCAAAATGCCGGATCGGCGATAGTTGGAGTGGGAGTAGCCGGGGGACAGGAGAGGGCAATAGATGCCGTAAGACAAGCAATAAATTCTCCTCTTCTTGAGGTGTCAGCGGATGGAGCAAAAGGTGTGCTTTTTGGAGTTTCTGGAGGCCGTGATTTAAAGATGACGGAAATAAATGAGGCGGCAAAAATAATAACGGAAGCAGTAGACCCATCGGCAAAAATAATTTTTGGAGCTTATTATGATAAAAAATTAAAGTTGGGGCAGATAAAAGTGACGGTGATAGCAACTGGTTTTTCAGATGCGCGGCCGGCGCTTGGATCTTTGTTTTCTTCTGGTTCTATTTTAAGTGCGGGAATGAGTGGGCGGGCTACGGATACTACAAAGAAGGAAGGAAGTTTTTTGACTATAGAAACAGAAAAGAAGGAAGAGTTTTTACCTTTTTCTACAGAAAAAAGAAACAGTAGTGGAAGTGGTATTTCTAAAGAAAAAGAAGAGAAGAGAAGCGAAAGCGTTTGGGATATTCCAACTTTTTTAAGAAGGAAAAAAAAATAACCCCGTGAAGGGGTTATTTTTTTTAGGCTTATCTAGACGGTCTGAATTGTCTTGGTTGTCTAGGTTCCATTGGGCGAGCTTCATTGACGATAAGTTTTCTTCCGTCAAGATCTTGTCCATTGAACATATTGATAGCCGATTGGGCTTCCTCGTCATTTACCATTTCCACAAAGCCGAAGCCTCTGGAACGACCGGTCATCTTGTCTTTGATGACGTTAGTTGAAGATACTTCTCCAGCTTCCTGAAACTTTTCTTTCAAAGATTCATCGGTGGCAGAATAAGGAAGGTTCCCTATATATAACTTAATTGCCATTTAGAACTATTTAATTTTTATCTTGTAGGGGACCTTTATTCCACTAGAGAGGAATAGACCTTGCCGACTGCCGGCGCTTTTCCTTTTTTCAGGTAAAGCTTGTTTTTTTAAAAACCGTACTTGCGGGGGCTTGCGACTTCAAAGAAAAAATTCTTAGAAGCTAAAACCTACAATTGCTTATATTATAGCACTTATTTTTGATAAAGCAAGAGGGTGT
>MHLG01000006.1:0-17451 GCA_001821375.1 Candidatus Liptonbacteria bacterium RIFOXYD1_FULL_36_11
ACGGAGGGAAAAATACTTTCAGCCGCTTTAGAAAATCATTTTACCCAACCGCCGGCAAGATTTAACGAGGCAAGCTTGATAAAAACTATGGAAGAAAACGGGATAGGCAGGCCATCTACTTATGCTTCCATAATATCTGTGATACAAGCAAGAAATTATGTAATAAAAAATGAGCAAAGAAGGTTTGAGCCGACGGAAATTGGAGGAGTGGTAAATAATTTATTGACTGAACATTTTCCTAAAATAGTAGACATTGGATTTACGGCGGATGTGGAAGAAGAGTTGGATGAAGTGGCTCTCGGTGTTTCAAAGTGGCGGGAAGTAATAAGCAAGTTTTATGGGCCATTTGCAAAAAGACTAGAAGAAAAATATTTAGAGCTTGATAAAAAAGAAATAATGCCAGAAGAAAAGACAAATGAAAAATGTGAGAAGTGCGGAAAGCCGATGATTATAAAAATAGGGAGGTTTGGAAAATTTCTTGCTTGTTCCGGATTTCCGGAGTGTAAAAACACAAAAACATTAGAAGGTGGAATTGGCGGATTTAAAAAGTTTGAATCGCAGAAGACAGGGATTATCTGCCCAAAATGCAAAGAAGGAGAATTAGTATCAAAAAGAGTTTCTAAAGGACGGGCGCGGGGAAAAATTTTTTGGGGATGTTCAAGATATCCAGAGTGCGATCATGCGGTATGGGAAAAGCCAGGAGAAGAAAAAAAAGAGAAAACCGGTTGATGAGACCGGTTTTTTTGATTAAAAAATAAAAACTGGTAGATTTATAGTTAAAAATGATAAAGAGTTTTATAAAGGAAAACCTGGAAGGATTAGTGGCTAAAGCCTATGAGTTTGCAAAAAAGGCCCACAACGGACAAAAAAGGCTGACTGGAGAGCCATATTTTAATCATTTAATAGCAACGGCAGAACAGCTTGTTAAGTGGAAATTAGATGATATTTGCATAGCAGCCGGGCTTTTGCATGATGTTTTAGAAGACACAAAAGTTTCAAAAGAAGAACTTTTAAAAAACTTCGGAGAAGAAGTGTTGTTTTTAGTAGAGGGAGTTACCAAACTTGGAAAGGTAAAGTTTAGAGGAATAGAAACGCAAGTGGAAAATTTACGCAAGATGATTTTGGCTTTAAGTCAAGATATTAGAGTGGTTTTAATAAAACTTGCCGATAGGTTGCATAATATGAAGACTCTTTCAGCTTTACCAATTGGAAAACAAAAAAGAATAGCACTAGAAACGGCAGAAATTTACGCTCCTCTCGCTTATCGCTTAGGAATGCAAAATTTGAGCGGTGAATTAGAAGATCTCGCTTTTCCTTTTATTTATCCGGAAGATCATAGAAAACTTTTAGAGGAAGTAAAAGATAAATTTGAAGAAAGAGAAAAATATTTAAGAAAAGTTCAATTAGTAACAGAGGAGGCATTAGAAAAAAATAATATAAAACCAAAAGAGATAAATTTCAGGGCAAAAAGATATTTCAGTTTATATAAAAAAATTAAAAGAGATGAAAAAGAATTAAGCCAAGTATATGACTTAATAGCTTTTCGCATAATCGTTAAAACAATTGAAGAATGCTACGCAACATTGGGAGTGATCCATAGTTTTTGGCCACCTTTACCGGGACGGATAAAAGATTATATAGCTATGCCAAAACCAAACGGGTATAGGAGTTTGCATACCACGGTTTTTTGTTTAAATGGAAAAATAACAGAGTTTCAAATAAGAACAGAGAAAATGCACGAGGAAGCAGAAAACGGCATAGCGGCACATTGGATATACAAGAGTTTGGATAAAAAAGATGTTTTAAATTCAATGAGAGAAATGGAATGGATAAAACAATTAAAAGAATGGCATAATAAAATAAGCGCACCGGCAGATTTTATTAAAGATTTAAAAGTTGAGTTTTTTAAGGATAGGATTTTTGCTATAACTCCAAAAGGCGAAGTAAAAGATTTGCCAGCCGGAGCGACACCGGTTGATTTTGCTTATCAAATACACTCAAAAATTGGCGATGAGGCAGTGGGAGCGAAAGTAAATGGGAAAATAGTTCCTTTAAATTATATTTTAAGTTCCGGAGATTTAGTGGAAATTTTGAAACAAAAAGGAAAAAAGCCATCACCAGATTGGCTGGAATTCGTAAAAACAAATATGGCTCGCGAGCATATTCGGCAAGCAACTAAAAGAAAGGGACTAAAAAACAAAAATAAGAATTTTTAGTTTGCGATATTAGAGTTTTTCTTTGACTACTTTTTCTATAATTCCTTTAAGTTCTTCCGAAGAGTTAAAAGAAATAGTAATTTTTCCGGAATCGCCGCTTTTTTCCACTCGCACTTTGGCGCCTAAAATTTCTGCCAGCCTTTCTTGAATATATTTTATTTCCGGGTCAACTTCAGAAAAACGCTCCACGGCATTAGCGCGAGCGTTAATGGAAATAATACGGTTACGCAGTTCACGCACACTTAAACTGTTACGCAGAATCTCGTTGAAAAGATTTTGTTGAACAGTAATATCGGAAATAGAAAGAAGAAGGCGCGCTTGGCTTTCAGAAATTTGCCCTTTTTCCACAGCTTCCTGCATCTGGCTTGGCAGGGAAAGAAGACGAATAGTGTTTGCCACCACCTCTCGGCTTTTACCTAAACGAGAAGCTATTTCCCTTTGAGTCATAGCGTATTCATCTTGAAGCCTAGAAAAGGCACGGGCAGTTTCAATAGGATTTAAGTTCTCCCTTTGTAAGTTTTCAATAACAGCCATTTCTAGCTTTTCTTTTTTGGGAGTAACTCCTTTGATAATAGCCGGAACGCGTTCTAACCCAGCCATTTTTGACGCTAAAAGGCGGCGCTCGCCGGCAATAAGTTCGTATTCAACGTCGGTGCCAGTAGGAGTTTCTATTTCGTTTTTAGTAACAACAAGAGGTTGAATAACGCCAAACTCTCTAATAGAAGAAGAAAGTTCTTTAAGAGCTGTTTCATCAAAGTAGCGGCGGGGTTGAAAAGGATTGGGTTTTATTTTTTCAATTTCCAAAAAGAAAATGTGGTTTGAAAAAGAGTTTTTTTCTTTTTCTTCTGTTAGAGAAGATTTTATTTCCGGCTTTACCGGTTCTAAAAGTTTTTCTTCTTCAACTAAATAAGAATTATTAATTTCTTTTTTTCCCTCATTAGGAAGAGAGGGGTTGGTTTCAGGTTGGATTATGGATTGATTTACAGACTGACTTACCTGATCTTGGTTTTGAAAAACAGCCGGATTTTTTGCGGGATAATTATTTTGGTTTGAAAACGAAGAGTTTATTTCTTCGCCTAACGGATTATTTTGACTATTCAATCCGCTTTTGTCCGGTATTAAAGAATTTAATCCTCTACCAAGCATAATTTAAAAAAATAATTGTAGAATAATATTTAGATTCTAATGTTAAAATTACCAAAACCGCGTTCTACTTCGCTCATTTGTTTTTCTTGTTCAATTATTTCTCTGGCTAAACGCTGATAAGCGATGGCTCCGGGAGAAGATGAGTTGTAAAGAATTATCGGTTTGCCAAAGCTGGGCGCTTCAGCTAAAGCAACGGCGCGGGGAATTTCTGATTCAAAAACATGGTGACGAAAATGCCTTCTTATTTCTTTAGTAACTTCACGGGAAAGCTTTTCCCTTTTGTCATACATAGTGATAAGAGCGCCGGTAATTTTTAAAGGATGAGCTAAGTTGTTTTGAATAAGATAAATAGTTTCAAGAAGCTGGCTTAAGCCTTCCAAACTATAATACTCCGCTTGCACCGGGATTAAAACTTCATCGGATGCTACCATACCGTTTACAGTTAAAAGACTTAAGCTTGGCGGAAGATCAATAAAAATGTAGTGATATTGATGACGCAGATTGTTTAAGAAACGGCGCAAAAAATATTCACGGTTTTCCGCAGAGACAAGTTCAATAAGAGCGCCAGCGAGATGATTATTAGCGGGGATGTAGTGTAAATTCATAACAGCCGATCCCCTAATTAATTTTTCCGGTTCGGTTTGACCGATCAACCCATGATAGATACTTAAATCTTCAAGATTGTGATGATGACCAAGACCGGAAGAAGCATTTCCTTGCGGATCAAAATCAACTAATAAAACTCTTTTACCTAAAGCCGCGAGGTAAGCACTTAAATTTACGGCCGTGGTTGTTTTCCCAGTTCCGCCTTTTTGATTAATAACAGCAATTACTCTAGCCATAAATATAAAAATTCCAAATCACAAAAGCCAAATTACAAACATACAAAAAACAATTTTTAAATTTAAATTTATGTTTTGATTTTTTGGCGGTTATTGTTTATTATAGCAGGTAGATTAGAGAAAATAAAAGCTCAGATGGCGGAACTGGCAAATAGAGTAGATATAAGAAAAGGAAAAAAATATCTGAAGTCAGGAATAGAAAAAGAATTTTTAAAATAAATATTGCCCGGATGGCGGAACTGGCATACGCGCACGACTCAAAATCGTGTCCCGCAAGGGTTGTGGGTTCAACTCCCACTCTGGGCACCAGTAGTAACTTGTTCGGAATTAAGCAATAGTAATATGGTTATCAATATATGGAAAGTAATCAACTAGGACAAAAAAATAAGGAAATTGCGACAAAAATTAGGGCTTTCGCAAGACGATTTTGCTCGTAAGGCGGATGTGGCTTATACAACACTTACCAAGATTGAAACAAGTGTTATTAAAAAGCCATCCGTCTTTGTGGTGAGCAAAATCGCGAAAGCTCTTAATGTCGCAATTGAAGACTTGATTAAGTAATCCTATGGCAATAATGCAACAAATTTCATGGCATACAAAAACAGTCCCCGAGGTTCTTCTTGCGCTCGATTCGCGTGAGCACGGCCTAACAAAAGAAGAAGCGACAGAACGGTTTCAAAAATATGGACTCAATAAACTTCCCGAAGGGAAGGTGGATGGCTTACTCCTTATTTTCTTCAGACAATTTCAAAGTCCGTTGATTTATATTCTCTTTGCCGCGGCGGGTATTGTTTTTGCGATGGGAGAAGTTATTGATGCTTCGATTATCTTTGCGGTGCTTCTTTTTAATGCGATTGTAGGAACAATTCAGGAGGGTAAGGCGCAAAATACCCTACTTGCTTTGAAAAAGTTTGCCGAGACTTCGGCAACTGTATTGCGAGATGGAAAAGAAATTATCGTCCCAGATATCGAGGTAATGCTCGGGGATATTATTATATTGCAGGAAGGAGAAAAAGTGCCGGCTGATGCACGAATTATTTTCGGGAATACCCTGAAAGTTGACGAGGCAAGTCTTACTGGAGAATCAGAACCAGTGACTAAAACCAATACAGTAGTACCAGCCGACAATCTGCCAGTGGCGGATCAGAAAAATATGGTATTCAAAGGTACACATATTTTAAGCGGAAGCGGTATGGCGGTTGTTGTGGCTACCGGACTCGTAACGGAAATTGGAAAAATTGCGCAGAAAATCTCCTCGATTGATACCGAGATTCCTCTAAAAACCAATATTCGTTATCTCTCTCGCGTTATTATCGTTACAGTAGCCGTCATCAGCACCTCGCTAATTGTCCTTGGCGTTCTTTCTGGTAAGTCCCTCAAAGAAATGTTCACCACGGCGGTGGCACTTTCGGTTTCTATTATCCCCGAAGGGCTTCCGATTGTAATGACTTTAGTTTTGGCAACTGGCGTTCGGAGAATGTCAAAGCGCAATGTGCTAGTGAAGCGATTGCAGGCGGTGGAAGCTTTAGGGCAAACGAAAGTTATTGCTGTGGACAAAACTGGAACGCTTACTAGAAACGAAATGTTGATTCAGCGCGTGTATGTGGACGGCAAAATTTTTGATATCACAGGTAGCGGATACGAGCCAAAGGGCGAAGCGATTCTTGATGGTAAAATTATTGACCTTTTAAATTATCCTGACCTGCTTTTTAGCGGAAGAATTGCGGCATTCTGCGCCAACGCGCGACTGTCATATTTCCAAGAAACCAGTACTTGGAAGATTGCGGGCGATCCAACCGAGGCGGCGATGTTGGTGCTCTCTGAAAAGATTGGATTTCGCCACGAAGCGCTGGAGCAGGAAACACCGAAAATTTTTGAAATGCCGTTTGACTATCAAAAAAAGTATCACGCTACAATTCGAGCGGTTGACGGCAAAAATTTCCTTACTATCGTTGGCGCACCGGAGAAAGTGCTTGAACTTTGTAAAAATATCTGGCACAAAAATGAAACCGAAACTCTGAACGGAGAAAAGAAAAAAGAATTAGAATCAGTTTTCCATAATCTTGCGCAGGGAGGTTTTCGGGTAGTTGCCTATGCCATAAATCCAGATACTGAGCGGAGCGTTGATGGGAATGTGATACCACCGCTCACTTTTGTTGGTTTTTTTGGTATGAGTGACGCGCTTCGTCCAGAAGTTAAAGAAGCAATGCAGAGAGTAAGAGCGGCGGATATGCGCGTGGTAATGATTACGGGCGATCACAGTCTTACGGCGCAGGCAATTGCGAAAGAGGCGGATATTTGGCGTGAAGGTGACAGTGTCCTTACTGGGGAAGAAATCGATAAAATGTCCGATGATGAGCTAGCGGAAAAACTTGCCCACACCACCGTCTTTGCACGCGTCACGCCGGATCACAAGTTTCGTATTATTCAAGCCTATCGCAAGCGAGGCGAAATCGTGGCCATGACCGGAGATGGCGTGAATGACGCGCCGTCTCTTGTTGCTGCCGACCTTGGTGTGGCAATGGGGAAAATTGGAACCGAGGTGGCAAAAGAAGCTTCGGATATAGTGCTTCTCGATGATAATTTTGCAAGTATAGTTTCAGCTGCTGAAGAAGGCAGAGGGATTTATAAGACAATTAAAAAAGTCATTCTTTATCTTTTTTCCACAAGCGCGGGCGAAGTGTTAGTTGTTACCGGCGCGCTTGTCTTAGGATACCCGTTGCCTCTTCTCGCCGCTCAAATCATCTGGCTTAATTTTGTTACTGATGGCTTCCTTGATGTTGCCCTCGCTATGGAACCAAAAGAACAAGAACTCCTGCAAGGAAAATTTGAGCGACCTAAAAAATGGATTGTGGATGGACTTATGGCGCAAAGGATGTTCTTGATGGCATTACCGATGGCCATTGGAACACTCTATCTTTTCAAAGGGTACTTTGAAACTGACTTTACCAAAGCTTTGACAATTTCTCTCACAACGCTTGCGATGTTCCAATGGTTCAATGCGTGGAATTGCAGATCCGAAAGCAAATCTATTTTTCAGATGAATCCGTTTTCTAATAAGTTTCTAGTCGGCGCCACAGTGATAGTTATATTTCTACAACTTTTCGCGCTCCATACGCCATTTTTGCAGAAAATCCTGCACACCACACCACTCTCGCTTTTGGAATGGCTTATTATTATTCCAATTGCCTCATCAATTATCTTGGTCGAAGAGATACGGAAATTTTTTTACCGAAGAAAGTTAATTTAATCCCGCCCCAATCCCGCCAAAAGAAAACAGCGGAGCAAGCGGAGGATTCCTCCCCAAACCCCTCCTCCTCCGCTTGCGACTTCCGAATTCAAAAAAGATTAGCCGAGTGTTTTGCGAAATCCTTTCCCCAAAAAATAGTTTTCGCAAAACCGAGACCGCATTAGTCCCGCCACCTGCCCAGAAACTTCTAGGGCAGAACACCAAAGAAAAATGTCCTTTCCTTTTTAGAAAAAATTGGTCGCACGCCCTGCCTACCGCCTGCTTGCCGGTAGGCAGGGCAGGCAGGCAAATCCGAAAAGCAAGGAATATTTTTGGGGTCCGCCGAGACTCTGCGGGGCGGTGGCGGGGCTGATTCATTCGTTCAATTTCCGCTCGAAAAAGGTTCGCGCAAAGTGTATAATTACAGCACAAAATAACTGCACAAGTTCAGGAAAATTGACAGAGAAAAATAAGTAATTTATACTTTTAAGTAGCATCTTGAGGGTTTTGCAGAAGTGCGCTTAATGTTGGCGCGCAACAAAAAATCTGCTGGGAGGATTTGTTATGTCGAGTGTACTATTTAATAAGGAAGTATTGCCTGGGCATGGGGAAGTTTGCAGAGATTGCCGACTAAATCAAAGAAGAAAAGGGAAGAAGATATGCATCTGCACAAATTTGAAGGTTTTTTCTCCAGACGGTAATAAATGCACCGCCAAAAAAAAGAAATTTGTAGTTGGGAAAGAAAAAAGCTGTTTTTCTTTGGCTATTTAAATAAAAAAATAATTTACTCCTAAAAAAGTATTTTGCCCTATTGGAAATCCTATTTCTAATAGGGCTTTATTTATTATTAAAAATTAACTTTTTTGACAGAAGAACAGAAAAAACGCCAATGATAATACCGGCTAAAATGTCACTCGGCCAGTGGACGCCGACAAATATTCTTCCAAAACCGACAAAAAGAGAAAGAAAAAGAAGGGCAGCTCCCCATTTTTTGTTAATAATCCAAACGGAAAAAGAGAGAGCAAAAAGAAAAGACATATGATCAGAAGGAAAAGAATAACCAGAAGAAGGAATAAGACTGTTTAGGCTAAAAACCTCAAAAGGTCTTGGACGTTTAAAAAGTAAGGAAAGAGATTCGGCAATAATGCCGCGAGAAATAATAATAGAGACTAGAGACAGAAAAAATAAATTAATCCTTTTTTTCCAGTCTTGAAGAGAAAAAAGGAAAAAGACAGCGGAAATAAAAATTAAAAAAGGAAGATAGCGGGCAAAGAAGACGCTAACGACGTTAAAAAACCAATTTTTACCGGCAAGATTGAAAAAAAAGTGAAAAATTAAAGAATCCAGAGACATATAAAAAAATTTAAAAAAATACCGGAAAAAATCCGGTAGTTTTTAGTTTAAGAAGCGTGAGTAAGGAAAGCTAAAAAACGAGCACGTTTGACGGAAGTAGCAACCATTCTTTGATGTTTAGCACAAGTGCTTGTATGTCTCGGATCAATAACTTTACCTCTGGAAGAGATGAAGCGACGAAGTAAATCAACGTCTTTATAGTCAATATTTTTTAGGTTTTGCGAGCAAAAATAGCACTGTTTCATATTCTTGTTTTTTGCTGATAAATTTAATTAAAATGGAAGATCTTCGTCTTTAATTTCGGAAGGAGTATCGTCTAAATCTATAGAAGGCATCTCTTCCACTTTAGTTTGAGGAGATTTTTCTTCTTGATCGGCGGAATTTTTTTCCGGCGGTTTTGAATAAAAACTTCCACCACCGCCTGGCATATTAGCAGGCCTCGGGCCTAATTGCAAGTTTTCGCAGATTATTTCAGTAGTACGCCTATTTTGATTGTTGCGATCTTGCCAAGCTCTTGTTTGAAGATGCCCTTCTATAAGAAGAGTTGAGCCTTTAGTGGTAAATTGTTTGATTATTTCAGCTTGGCGCGCCCAAGCGACGATATTATGAAATTGAGTATCTTCTTTACGTTCCCCGTTTTTATCACGCCAAACCCTATTAGTAGCAAGGGAAAAGGAAGCGACGAGCTGACCGGAAGGAGTAGTTCTGGTTTGCGGATCGGAAGTTAACCGACCAATAACAAAAACTTTATTTAAGTCCATTGTTGGAGTTTAAACCTAAGAAAAGTAAAAATCAACCTAATAAGCAAAAAAATATATTTAACTTAAAATTTCTTCCAGTTTTTTTTCTAAAGCTTCATTACTTAAAATACCGCCAATATAATCGTGCTGTTCGGAATATTTTTCTTTTTCCGAAGAAAAATTATCACGAGTTTCATTTTTGGGAGCGTTTTTTTGATGTTCACTTTTTCTGGAGCGAGAATTTTTATTACTATCGGGAATAAGAACGATTAGAAATCTAAGGATAGAAGGCGAAAATTTTAGGCTATTTTCTATGTCTTTTATTTTTTCCGGAAGAGAGGAAAAAATAATCGCGCTAAAATTTGCTTGCGATCTTTTCTTAATGGGATAAGATAAAGAAATTTTTTTAACAGGAATTTCATTTAAACGTTCCGCTCCGTTTTTTTCTAAAGCGGATAATATTTCGGCAACATCTTGTTCGTTCTCAAATAAAAACCCTATTTCGTATTTCTTTTTATCGTTTATATCCATATATCGGTGAAAGAGTAGCAAAAAAAATAATTTAAGTCAATGGTAAAACTATTCAACGCCGCTGTTTGAAGCTTCTTCTTTTGCTTCGTCTTCGCTTATAATAGATATTCTTTCATCCCCGTGAAACCCAGTACCGACAGGAATGAGACGACCAATAATGACATTTTCTTTAAGACCCCTTAATCTATCAACCTTTCCTTCAATGGAAGAATTAACTAAAATGCGAGCAGTTTCTTGGAAAGAAGCGGCAGCTAAGAAACTTTCGGAAGAAAGAGAGACTTTTGTAATGCCCATAAGAAGTTGTTGGGATTTAGCAGGAGTTTTACCTTCTTTTTTTATAGCTCTATTTACTTCAAGGAATTTTGATTTATCAATAATATCACCAACTAAAAATCTGGAATCCCCAGCTTCAGTAATTTTAACTCGTGAGAACATTTGGCGAATAATAATTTCTATGTGCTTATTATTAATAGGCGCACCTTCAGAGCCGTATATTTTTTGAATTTCGCTAATAATGTAATTTTGCACTTCTAAAATACCTCTGTATTTTAGAAGTTCTTTTAAGTCTAAGTGGCCTTCGGAAAGTTGATCACCTTTTTTTATTACGTCGCCTATTTTACAAAAAATATCCGCAGAACGATGTGTTGGGTATTCTATAATTTTTGATTTTTTGCCGGACGTTTTTAAAACTATGTTTTTTATTAGTCCGCCTTCTTTGATATCTTCTATAACGCCATCACTTTCAGCCATTATTGCTTTTCCTTTCGGGACGCGAGCTTCAAAAAGCTCTTCAACTCTTGGAAGACCATGAGTAATATCAGCGCCAGCGGTACCGCCGATATGGAAAGTTCGAAGAGTAAGCTGAGTGCCAGGTTCACCGATGGATTGAGCGGCAATAACACCGACAGCTTCCCCTATTTTGATTTCTTCATTATTAGCTAAATCAGAACCATAGCATTTAGAGCAGGCGCCATAAAGCGTCTTGCAAGTTAAAGGAGAGCGAATAAGAACGGATTGAATATCGCTTTTTTCTATTTCTTCAGCTTGATCATGATTAATAATTTCTCCAGCTTTAATTATTGTTTTTCCACCTGTTTTTATATTTTCCAGAGTGGTGCGTGAGAAAAGCCTGGAAGCAAAAGATTGCGCTATTTTTGAATCTTTTTCCCTTTTTTCTTCAACGCCTTCTTTAGTATGGCAATCTTTTTCTTTAATGATAACGTCTTGGGCCACATCAACTAGACGTCTAGTAAGATAACCAGCTTGAGCAGTTTTAAGAGCGGTGTCGGTTAATCCTTTACGAGAACCATGGGTGGAAATAAAGTATTCAAGAACGCTAAAACCTTCTTTCAGTGATGATTTTATTGGAAGTTCAGCTGTTTCTCCTTTAGGATTTTGCACTAAGCCTTTCATACCCATCATCTGGACAGGCTGAGCCCAAGAGCCACGAGAACCAGAATCAATTATGTGATAAATAGGATTATGTTCATCCAACGCTTTTGGAACAAGAGCGGCAATTTGGCTTTTTGTTTTATTCCAAACAACTATAGAACGTTCTCTTTTTTCTTCTTTAGTAAGAATACCTTCAAAATATTGTTCTCTTATTCTTTCTATTTCTTTTTCAGCCTCGGCAATAATGCCTTTTTTTTCAGGAGGAAGGTGCAGATCAGACATAGCCCAAGTAATGCCGGATCTAGTAGCATACTCAAAACCTAAAGTTTTAATTTTATCTAAAGTAGCGAAAGCTTCGTCAAAACCGTATTGGTTAATTACTTTGTTAACTATTTTTGCAAGTTCTTTTTTATTTAAAGTCTTATTAACAAAAGGAAAACCTTTTGGAAGAACACCATTAAACATCAGACGACCACAGGAAGTTTCTTCATTTTTTGGAGAGCCAACTTTAATAGGAGAATTTATGTCAATGACTTTATTATGCAAAGCCATAACAGTTTCGTCTTCATTAGCAAATATTTTACCAGCGCCGGCGCCATTTTCTTTTATTTTTGTAAGGTAATAACAACCTAAAATAATATCCTGGGTAGGCGTGGTGATTGGATCGCCAGTAGCAGGTTTTAATAAATTAACGGAAGCAAGCATTTTTTCACGCGCTTCTTTTTGAGCCTCTTCGGAAAGAGGAAGATGGACGGCCATTTGGTCGCCGTCAAAGTCTGCATTAAAAGCGGCGCAAACCATAGGTGGAACTTGGATGGCAAGATCTTCTATTAAAACGGGACGAAAAGCTTGCACGGAAAGGCGATGTAGAGTAGGGGCGCGATTTAAAAGTACTTTTTTATCAGAAATAACTTCTTCTAAAATAGCCCAGACTTCCGGTGGAGCTTCTTCTATAAGGCGATTAGCATTTCTTATATTGTGAGCAAATCCCCTTTCAATTATTTTGGAAATAATAAAAGGCTTAAAGAGCTCAAGCGCCATTTTTTTAGGTAAACCGCATTCGTTTAAGCGTAATTTAGGACCGACAACAATAACGGAACGACCGGAATAATCAACACGTTTTCCAAGAAGATTTTGACGAAAACGCCCTTGTTTTCCTTTAAGCATATCAGCTAGCGAACGTAAAGGACGGCGACTAGAAGACATTTGTTGAGAAGTGCCGGTGCGGGCGGAGTTATCAATCAAAGCATCTACGGCTTCTTGAAGCATTCTTTTCTCATTAACGACAATAACTTCTGGAGCTTTAAGCTCTAAAAGTTTTTTCAAACGATTATTGCGGTTGATAACGCGGCGATAAAGATCGTTTAAGTCGCTTGTCGCATAGCGTCCTCCATCTAATGGAACCATCGGGCGGAGATCAGGCGGAAGTACCGGAAGGGTTTTTAGAACCATCCACTCCGGTCGTAGATTGTTATTAAAAAGAGAAACAACTATTTTATTTTGTTTTAATAGTTTTATTCTTCTAGTAGCATCCTTTGAATTTTCAAGTTCTTTCCCAATACGTTTAGATTCGGCTTTTAAGTCAATTTTTTCTAAAATTTTACGGATAGCTTCGCCGCCGGTTCCAGCGTTAAAAACATCGGCAAATTTTTTAGCAAGATTAAAATATTCAGCTTCCGATAGAACAGAACCAATACGCAAATTTTTTAAAGATTCAATAGTGTTTTCAGTCGCATCTTCCAAAGCTTTTTCAGAAGATTTATTGTTGCCTTCTTCTTTTTTTCTGGATTCAAATTCTTTTTTAATTTCGTCTACCGCTCGTTTTTTATTTTCTTCATTAACACCCATTACTATATAAGCGGCATAATAAATAACTTTTTCAAGTTTAGAAGTGGGGATATCAAGAATTAAGCCTAGTTTGGACGGAACATTTTTAAAAAACCAGATGTGACATACGGGAGTGGCAAGATCAATATGACCCATTCTTTCGCGACGGACTATAGAGCGAGTTACTTCTACACCACATTTGTCGCAAATTACGCCTTTATATCTAATGCGACGATATTTACCACAATAACATTCATAATCTTTTGTCGGACCAAAAATTCTTTCAGAAAACAATCCATCTTTTTCTGGACGCTGAGTGCGATAATTTATAGTTTCAGGCTTGATTATTTCTCCATGCGACCATTCTTTTATATCGTCAGGAGAAGCAATTGTTATTTTAAGAGAATCAAAAAACATATTTTATTTTTTATTTTTAAAATTATTATTCGGCGGTTTTTCTTCTTCTCGGCCTTTCTTCTTCATTATTGCTTTCTTCACTGTTAAAACGAGTTTTTTCAGAAAGACTATCTATAAGTCTGATGTTAAATCCAAGGGCTTTTAGCTCGTTCATCATAACGTTAAAAGAGGCGGGGATGTTTGGATTTTTTATTTTTTCGCCTCTGATTATTGATTCAAAAGCGGCAGAACGACCCATAATATCATCAGATTTAACCGTTAACATTTCTTGAAGAGTATAAGCGGCACCATAACCTTCAAGAGCCCAGACTTCCATTTCTCCAAAGCGCTGACCGCCAAATTGAGCTTTACCACCAAGAGGCTGTTGGGTTATTAAAGAGTAAGGACCAATTGAACGACTATGAATTTTATCCTCAACCAAGTGATTGAGTTTTAACATATAAATACAGCCAACAGTAACCCGCTGATTAAAGTGTTCGCCGGTCCGGCTATCAATAAGTTCAACTTTTCCATCTTCTGATAAACCAGCTTTTTTAAGTTCTTCCACTATTTCATTTTCTGTCGCGCCAGCTAAAGAGGGAGTGACAGCACGATAACCTAAAGTTTTTGCAGCCCAACCAAGGTGTGTTTCTAAAATCTGCCCGAGATTCATTCTAGAGACAACTCCTAAAGGATTTAAAATAATATCAACAGGTGTGCCGTCAGTAAGATAAGGCATGTCTTCTACAGCTCTGATTTGAGAAATTACTCCTTTATTTCCATGTCGTCCAGCAAGTTTGTCACCTACTCTTACTTTTCTAAGTTGAGCAATATCAACTTGGATTTTTTTAATTACTCCCGGTTCTAAATTGTCGCCACGCTCGCGAGAAAAAATTTTAATACCAATTACGCGACCATATTTTCCGTGCGGAAGAGTAAGAGAAGTATCTTTTACATCTCTCACTTTTTCTCCGAATATGGCGCGTAAAAGCCTTTCTTCAGAGGTGAGATCGGCTTCACCTTTAGGAGAAATTTTTCCAACTAAAATGTCGCCGGCTTTTACTTCGGCGCCGATTCTAATAATACCTTCTTCATCTAAATTTTTAAGTTTTTCTTCAGAAACATTTGGAATGTCAGGAGTGGTAATTTCAGGACCAAGTTTTGTGTCGCGAACATCACAGTAATAATTTTCTATATGAACAGAAGAAAAAATATCATTTTTGACCAAGTTTTCAGAAAGAATGATAGCGTCTTCAAAATTAGCACCTTCAAAAGAAACGAAAGCTACAGTTAAGTTTTGACCAAGCGCTAAAACGCCGTTGTCTATAGAAGGACCATCGGCTAAAATGTCTCCCTTCTTAACCTTTTCTCCTTTTTTAACTTTTGGACGCTGAGAGATTGAACCGTATTGGTTGGATCTCTTAAATTTATTAAGGTTATATTCTTTGGTTTCGTCTTTGTATTTAACTTTAATATGAGTAGCATCAACTTCAATTATTTCACCAGCGCTCTCAGCAATAATTAAATAGCCGGAGTCAAGAGCAGCCTTTTCTTCCATACCAGTAGAAACAATCGGAGCTTCAGCTTTTAAAGGAATAACGGCTTGCCGTTGCATATTTGAACCCATCAAAGCGCGATTAGCATCGTCGTGCCTTAAAAATGGAATAAGAGAAGTGGCAACGCTCGCAAATTGATGAGGAGCAACATCTATGAGGTCAACTTCACGGCTTAAACAAACATCCGGTTCCCCTTTTATTCGAGCATCTACTATGCCGTTTACTATTTTCCCATCTTCTAAAGCAACATCCGAAGGAGATATCTTGTGTTTTTCCTCTTCAAAAGCGTTTAGCCATACTAGCTCGTCAGTTATTTTTCTATCTTTAACTTTAAAATACGGCGTCTCTAAAAAACCAAGACTGTTTAAACGAGCAAAATTAGAAAGGTGATTAACAAGACCAATATTAGCACCTTCCGGAGTAGCGATGGGACAGATACGGCCGTAGTAAGAGCTATGGACATCGCGTACTTCAAAGCCGGCGCGTTCACGCACTAAGCCGCCCGGACCCATAGTGGAAAGACGACGTTTGTGTTCCACTTCAGAAAGCGGATTAATTTGATCCATAAACTGAGAAAGTTGAGAGGAAGAAAAAAATTCTTTACTGATGGCCATTAATATTCTTGGGTTGACAAGCTGAGCGGGAGTAAGAGTGTCAAAATCCATAGTAGACATTCTGTCTTGGATAACTCTTTTCATTCTAGCAAGACCGACGCGCAGTCTTCCTTGTAAAAGTTCGCCAACAGGACGAATGCGGCGATTTCCTAAATGGTCAATATCATCAGGTTCTTCGGCTTGAGAATTGTTTAATCTAATAACCTCTTTAATTATTAAAATAAGATCATTTAAGGAAAGAAGATGACTTTCATTTCCTTTTGAATCGAGGCGCTGATTTAATTTAAAACGTCCTACTTCAGAAAGATCGTAGCGGTCGGAGCGATTAAACATAGAATCAATTAAGTTTTTGGCATTTTCGGCGGTAGCTAAATCTCCTGGGCGAATGCGCTTATAGATTTCAAGATAGGATGACATTGCGTCGGAAGCAACGTCTTTACTTAAAGAAATATCAATAAATTTTATTTTTCCAGAATCAACGGAAGAAAATTCTTTTTTAATATTGTCGTTATTAACTAAATTAAAAATACGCAAAAGATCAGTAACCGGAGTTTTACGATGACGGTCTATTTTAACGCTAATTAAACCAGTTGGTTCGGTTTCAAATTCAAGCCAAGCGCCACGATTAGGAATAATCTTTGCTCCAAAGAGTTTCTGACCGCGCCAAATATTGGCGGTAAAATAAACGCCAGGAGAGCGAACTAACTGGGAAACAATAACTCTTTCTACTCCGTTTATAATAAAAGTGCCGCGTTCACTCATTACCGGAAAATCACCAAGATAGACTTCTTGGGTTTCTTCGGTTTTATTTTTTTTACGGACAAGGCGAAGTTTAGCACGGAGAGCTGCTTCGTAAGAAGCGTCTTTGTATCTGGCTTGTTCTTCGGTATATTTTGGCTCGTCAAATGTATAATCTTCAAAGAAGAGGTCTAATTCTTCATTGGTGTAGTCGCTGACCGGAGATATTTCTTGAAAAAGTTCCTTAAGCCCTTTTTTTAAAAACCAATTATAAGAATCTTTTTGAATGGCATCCAGTTTTGGCTCGGCAACTGATGAACTAAAATGAGATGAAAAAACTTTTATGGGCAATTTGGGCATAAAGTTTAAAAATTTTAAATAATTTTAAAAAATAAAAAGCACAAAAAAAAGGAGCTTAAAACTCTCATTAGAGACATATGTTTTTTAAAAATTGCGCACCTTCTGAAATTATTAATTTAGAAAAAGCAAATTTTTCTAATCGCTTAAATATTTAGCCTTGTTGGCATTATGCTCTTCCAATGTTTTGCTAAAAATTGTTTTTCCGCTTGTCGGATTAGAAAGATAAAACAGAAATGGAGATTCTTTCGCGTCTAAGACAGCAATAACAGCGTTTTCTCCCGGATTTGATATGGGAGCAGGAGGAAGCCCTTTATACCGGTAAGTGTTGTAAGAGGATTCGTATTCCTTGTCTTTATTAAAGATAGGGTAACAGCTTTTTTTACTGGAGTCAATAGAAGCCTCTTCTTGGCTTTTAATATAACATAAAGTAGAGTCAACTTGCAAGGGCATATTAATTAGTAACCTTTTTAAAAGAATACCAGCAACTATTTTTCTATCTTCCGGATCAGGA
>MHLG01000006.1:17472-39003 GCA_001821375.1 Candidatus Liptonbacteria bacterium RIFOXYD1_FULL_36_11
TGCGTTTAAAGTTTTTAGGATTACGCATAAGAAGAGGTTCCGCTTTTTTATGAAAATTTTCTAAAAATTTTTCTTTAATAATTGTTAAATTTGAATTTTTGTAAAATTTATAAGTGTCGGGAAAAAGGAAGCCTTCTAATGATTTATCTAAACTTAAAAAATCTTCTTTAATATTTAAAACTCCTGCTTGTTTTAAAATAGAGTTTATTTCTTTAACTGTTTTTCCTTCAGGAATAATAACAACAACTTCGTCTGCCTTGTTTTTTTTAAAATAAAAAAGAGAGATAAAAAAAATAACCGCTAGAACAATCGCACCCACTAATATAAAAGCGGATATTTTATGATGACCGTAAAGCAATAGCGTTAACTATAGCCACTATAGAAAAATTAGTCAATAAATTTGATCCGCCATAACTTAAAAAAGGAAAAGGGAGACCGATAACAGGAGAAAAACCGGTGGCTGAGCCGGTGTTAATAAAAAAATGAATAATGAGAACCAATGCCGAGCCAAGGCAAAAAAAACGATCAAAATTATTTAAAGCCAGACGCCGGCCGACGTAAATAATTTCCACGCATAAAAGAAAAAAAGTGGTAATAACAGAAAATCCGCCAATTAATCCCCATTCTTCAGAAAGAGCGGCAAAAATAAAATCGTTGTGAGATTCCGGAAGAAAACCTAGTTGTACTTGAGACCCTTGTTTAAAACCTTTTCCAAAAAATCCAGAAGAGCCAATAGCTATCTTTGATTGAATAACATTGTAATTCACGCCGAGAGGATCGCTTTCCGGGTAAAATACCCCAATAATACGTTCTTTTTGATAGTTTGCCAAAAAACTAAACCAAGCCAAACAAAAGCCAAAAATTAGAATTGCCGAGCCAAAAAAAAGATGTTTTAAACGCAAGCCGCTAGTTAATAAAAATCCAATCCAGATACCAAACATAACAAGAACGGAACCAAGATCCGGCTGTTTTAAAACAACGGCTGCCGGAATCAAAAAAATGAAAAATGGAATAATGATGTTAGAAATTCTAGCGATGCCGATATGCTTTTTAGCAAAAAAATAAGCAAAAAATAAGATTAAAGAAAGTTTAGAAAGTTCTACGGGCTGAAAGTTAAAAAAACCAAGAGAGATCCAACCACGGACGCTTCTTATTGGTGAAAAAAGGAAAAAGGCAATCAAGAGTAATAATAACGAGAGAAAGTAAAATAAAACAATAAAAAGTCTGTCGTTAATAATGCTTCTCAAATCAAAACGCCAAAAAGCTATAATAACTAGAGTGCCTAAAATAATCCAAGAAAATTGCAGCCAAAAATAGCGCATATTAATTCCGGCTAGAGTAACCAAACTTAAAAAACAGATAAAATAGACGGGAAAAAGGAGTTTAAAAGAGTGAGAGAGCATTACTAAAGTTTAAAGATTTAAACGGATAGAAAAAGAAATAAAAGAGTTATTTTTTAAAATACGGTTTTTTTGGCATCAAAGAAAATTTTTGTTTTCCCCGGGTCGGCTGGTATAGAAGGATAGGTAATAATAAACTGTCTTTCAGTAAAAGATTTTAAATCTTTAATTTCAGTTTTAGAGGCGCCAATAAGATTATTAGCGGCATCAAAAAATAAAACTTCAACCGGGATTTTTGAAAAATTAAAAGTGTCGCGGTTAGAGATAATGCCAGAAACAGAAATAGAGTCATTTTCCAGTTTAGTGGAAGTTTCACGAATATTTAGATCGGGAGAATTAAAAGCGTCACGCCTAGACCAAGAAATATTATCTAAAGAAACGACAATATTTTTAACAGATTCCGCGTTTAAGGATAAAAGAGGTTCAATTACATATTTAGTTTCACCGGAATAAATAAATGATTCTCCGGAAGATAACAGAAAGGAAAATTCTCCTGTTTCGTTATAAACTTTGTAAAAAAAACTGGAGGCACCATAAAAAGGATTAGGATTTTTAATTTGAAAAACTAAAACAGAGCTTCCTTCCTTAGCTGGAATAAGCATAGCTTTTATTACCTCAAGCTTGGAAAGTGCTTTAATTTCGCAAGATTGGCAAGAACCGCCGCAGTCTACGTTCTCTTCAAGTCCGTTTTTCTTTCCATCAAAACAGGAAGAGGTAGGAGAAATAAAAAGAAAAAATCCGTAGCCGAAAGCAAGAAAAATAATAATAAAAAAAGAGCCATAAATAAGTTGTTTTAAAAAACGATTAGACATAAAGATATTATAGAAAATTAAGAATGGTTTACCAAGAGAGAAAACTTTCAGTTAAATAAAAAACCCTTACAATTGCCGGCATAACTTACTTTCCCTAAATAGTATCATCAGTTTTAAGCGCTTTCACTTCTCTGTTCGGAATGGGAAGAGGTGGGGCACACTTAAATAGAACACCGGCAAATGCAAAGGTTCTCATTTTTAATTATCACAATATAAATTCTCATCGTTGAGATGGCCGGAATAGACCATTAGTACTCCTTGGCTAAAACTCTTACGAGCCTTACACCTAGAGCCTATTAACGTAGTAGTCTTCTACGAGGTCATGCACTTAATCTTAGGAGAGGCTTCGCGCTTAGATGCTTTCAGCGCTTATCCTTTCCGAACATAGCTACCCGGCAATTCACCTGGTGGCAAAGCCGGTAGACCAGAGGTTCGTTCAACCCGGTCCTCTCGTACTAGGGTCAACTTCCTTCAAGTGCTTATCGCCTGCAGCAGATAGAGACCAACCTGTCTCACGCAAATTAAAAAACTAGTAACAAAAAAGTAACTAGAATTGCATTATCTGCTATTACTAACAGTGTGGACTATACCATCATCCTAAATTTAGGATGACTGACGTGTTAGCCCGCGAAAAATCGCGGACTCTGATTAGTAAAATAATCAAGTCTCTACGGGGTTATTGTATGTTTTTTTCGTTTTTTTGAATAATTTAATTTTCTAAAACGATCAATTAGATTCATAATTTTTTGAAAGTCGTTTTTATTTTTAACGCTTTCTTTTTTATTCAGGATTTTTAATGTTAAATTAATTTGTTCTTTTTTTAAAATCACAAATGGTTTAACTATTTTAAGAAAACTATAAATTGCTTTTTTTCGACTAATAATATATTCAAGGATTCCATCTTTACGAATTCTTAAATATCCTAAGCCGATAAGTGAGCAAATTTTCTCAAAATCTTTTTGACTTTTTTGCGATTGAAATAATACAACATAGGGCGCAACTTGAAATCCATACTTATAAGTAGAATTAGGTTTCAACCTAACGTAAATACTCCCATCGCCGTCAAGAAATCCTGCAATATATGCTTTTTGAATTTTATTTTTCATACAAAACTTCCCTCGGTATTATCCTAACATATGACAGGTTAAATTCTAATTTATATTATTAGGGTTTCACCGATATGAGTCAGTTTTGCAATATGCCTTACGGCATAAGGCCGCCGTGTTCGATTATCGTTAAGGGTTCTTTTTTTTGACGGTCTGAACCCAGCTCGCGTACCACTTTAATTGGCGAACAGCCAAACGCTTGGGACCTTCTCCAGCCCCGCGCTGTGATGAGCCGACATCGAGGTGCCGAGCGTTGCCGTCGATATGGACTCTCGGGCAACACCAGCCTGTTATCCCCGGGGTAGCTTTTATCCGTTGTCTCCGACCTTCCTGTAAAGGTTCGTCGGGTCACTAAGTTCTGCTTTCGCATCTGCTTGACTTGTAGGTCTTGCAGTTAAGCCGGCTTCTGCCTTTACACAATCGAGTCGATTTCCATCCGACTCTAGCCGACCTTAATAAACTCCTCCGTTACTCTTTAGGAGGATTCCGCCCCAGAAAAACTGCCCACCAGACACTGTCTTCATTAGACTTACCTAAAAGGATTTCTAATGAGTTAGAACTTAAACCATTAAAGGGCGGTATTGCACTGGCGGCTCCATCTCAACCGGAGTTGAAACTTCAAAGCCTCCCGCCTATTCTACGCAACAACAATTTAAGCCCAATATCAAGCTACAGTAAAGCTCCCGGGGTCTTTTCGTCCCGCTGCAGGTATCCCGCGTCTTCACGGGAATCGCATTTTCACCGAGCTTCTCGTTGAGACAGTTCTCCAGTCGTTACGCCTTTCATGCGCTCCGGAACTTACCCGGAAAGGAATTGCGCTACCTTAGAACGATTATAGTTATCGCTGACATTGACGAGGGCTTCGGGCAGTTAGCATCCAGCACTAAATTTTCAAAAATTTTAAAAATTTAGTGCTGGACACCGCCACCGTTAACCTTCTCGCATCGGTCAGGCGTCACCCCCTATACATCCTCTTACGAGTTCGCAGGGAGCTGTGTCTTTGGTAAACAGTCGCTAGAGATACTTTCGCTGCGCCCTTTTGATAACGCCTTGCGGCGCCATCATCAGGGAGGCCTTATTGCTAACTTACGGCCGCTTTTTTGCCGAGTTCCTTAACGAGAATTCACTCGTTCCCTTTGGGCTTCTCGCCCTATCCACCTGTGTCGGTTTCCGGTACGGATCCCGCTTCCTTAACCCTAGAAGTTTTTCTCGGAAAAGTAATTAGTCAACTAATCCAGGCCAAAGCCAAGACTCGTCTTTTCCCTAAAGTTCGCCATTAAAAGCAGGTGAAAAGATTTATCTTCCACCACCCTCGGTAAAAAACACCAAACCATTAAGATGCTTGACCTACTCCTTTTCGTCACTCCTTTAGAAAAAAGCGGGAGGGCCGGAATATTAACCGGCTGTCCATCAGCTGCGGCTTTCGCCATCGCCTTAGGCCCGCCTAACCCGTGGTTGATTGCCAGTGCCACGGAAACCTTGAATTTTCAGGGAGCTGATTTCTCATCAGCTTTGTGGTTACTCATGCCAACATTCTCTCTTCCATGCACTCCAGCAGCCCTCGCGGGTCCGCCTTCAGCGCGCATGAAATGCTCTCCTACCACTCATGGGTTTAATTGGATAATTAACTTTTTAAAAAAAGTTTTAATTTAAAAATGGCGGCTGGCGGGAGGATGTCTCCCCGCTCCTATTTTATTAGGAGTTTTCGACGCGCGTTCGAAACGCCAGCCATAATTTTTAATAATGTGCTATGAGATGATTATAAAATAGTTTTGTAATCATCTTTATAAATTACCCAATAAAACCCATGAGTCCGCGATTTCGGCAGCTTGCTTAGCCCCGTACATTCTCGGCGCATCCCGCCATTGAATAGTGAGTTGTTACACACTCTTTAAAGGATGGCTACCTCTGAGCCCACCTTCTATCTGTCTATGGCGTTACACTACCTTGGCACACTTAGCAAACATTTAGGGGCCTTAATCTGCGGTCTGGGCTGTTCCCCTTTCGAACATGGAGCTTAGCCCCCACGTTCTAACTCCCGAGTTATCTAACTGGTATTCGGAGTTTGATTGGTCTCGCGAGCTTTCACCCTATCAAGACCATCCAGTGCTCTACCCCCAATCAGAAACACTCGAGGCTAGCCCTAAAGCTATTTCGGAGAGAACCAGCTATTACCAGATTCGATTAGCTTTTCACTCCTTACCCCAGATCATCCGAAGATTTTGAACGATCAACCGGTTCGGACCTCCCCTCGCCTTTCGGCGAGGTTCATCCTGTCCAGGGCAAGCTCATCTGGCTTCGGGTCTTATCCATCCCCTTATAAACGCGCTTTTAACACTCGCTTTCGCTGTGCCTCCCCTCCGTAGAGGTTAGACAAAAGAGACAGATAAACTCGTTGGCTCATTCTTCAATAGGCACACCGTCGCGCCTCGCTGCTGCTCAGCGCTCCGAATTTTAAATTTCCAAAAAAAATAGAAATCAAAAATTGAAGCGGGACGCTGAGCAACAGCGGTAGCGTTCCGGTTCCTTGTAGGCATACGGTTTCAGGTTCTATTTCATCGGCCTTCCGGCCTGCTTTTCACCTTTCCCTCACGGTACTAGTACACTATAGATCACTAAAGATATTTAGCCTTACGAGACAGTTCTCGCAGATTCCTCCGACGTTTTCTTTTATCGAAGTACTTAAGAATAAATACTAAAAGTTCGTTTGTTTTCGCCTACAGGGCTTTCACCTTCTTTAGCCCGGCTTTCCAGCACGGTTTGGCTAACAAACGAATTTATAACTTTCTCTTTACTTACCGCACCTCCCAAGACTTTAGGATTTGCGATAAATAAAGAACGTATCTACCTTGCAACCCCAGCCACTGCACAGCAGTGGAAGAACCAAATTCCAAGAGATAAATTACAAATAAATTAAAAATTATTTGATATCATCTGTCCTGTTAAATTAATTTTTATTTAACAGGAATTATTGGCGTTTGATATTCCCAGTGCTGCGCACTGATTGGTTTAGGCTAGTTCCCTTTTCGCTCGCCGCTACTTGGGGAATCACAGTTGTTTTATTTTCCGCCGCTTACTGAGATGTTTCACTTCAGCGGGTTCGCTCTCCGGATTAAACCAGAGTTATTACGTTTTACGTAATAGAGTTTCCTCATTCGGAAATCCCCGGATCATAGGTTGCTACGCACCTCCCCGAGGCGTATCGCCGCTACGCCGCGTCCTTCATCGCTCTTTAGTGTCAAGGCATCCACCGTACGCCCTTTTTCCGACCATCTCAACAATGAGAAGTTATATTGTTTTAACTTTTTTTGTTTTCAAAAAACTGGAAATCTTTCTTAAGGGTGGTTGTAAAATTATTTCTACTGCAATTTATTATTTTTCACCAATACTTCGTCAAGCTGGCATAAAATGATTTTCACCGTAGTCCTACTACGACTCAAATTATTTTACTGGCTTTCCTCGTCTTGGCGGAAAATATTAAATTTCGTAACGAAATAATTTTACAACCACCCTTTTCTTCCCACTTCTGCCGGCCAAATCGTTTAAACAGTTTGGTCGAAAGACGTGAAGTTTTTACCAGATGATTTTTATCAAACAAAAGCCGCGCAGAGCGCGGCTGAAAAAAATAAATTTAGAGGTCTTCAGCCGCTTTGTTTTTTTATGTTTAACAGTATATTCTTTAACAGTAATGATTATAAGCGGATTAAAAACAATGTCAAGAGAAAAGATGAGGATAATTTAGGAGACTACTGATGAGCATCAACTTCTTCGTAATTATAACAAAAAAACCAGCTTCGACACAAAGCCGGAGCTGATTAAAAACTACTTTGAATTTTTATAATTAATCCTCTACTTTGCTTCTGAATTTCTCAATTAAATGAGCGGCATAATCTTTTCCACCAATACCAAAAGCGATACCACCAGCTAAAGCTAACATAGCAATCAAGCCGGTTATTAAAGTATTGATTATCGCAGCAGCAACATTAAGTTGAAGTAGTGCCGCTAAGAAACCGAAAACTACTATTGAGTACCAAGTTAGGGCTCCGAGAAAACGAGCAGAATGAAGCTTAGCAGATAAAATAGAACCTCTGACAATTCTTTCTAAGAGGTTAGCAAGAATAACGGAAGAAAGCATAACAAGAACGGCAACCACGATACTCGGAATATAGCTTAGGACGTCTCTTAAGAAAGAAGAAAGGGCGTAAAGCTGAAGAATGTCCGTTGCGGCTAAAAGAAAAGCGATTGTTAAAAACCAATAAACCACTCGATCGCAAAATTTTGCGGAATCAAGGCGGATATTGGCGCGGTCAAAATATTTTTCCACGCCAAGCTTTTTTAATCCTTCGTCAATACGAAGAAGAGAAATAACTTTTCCGACAACCGCTCCAAAGGCTGCCGCTACTATTAAACCAATAATAAAAACAATGATGGCTCCGAGAAGAGTTGGTAAATATCCAATGACATCCATCCAAAGTTTTTGCAAAGATTCAACGACTACATTACTCCAAGTTTGAATGAGCATATTTTTTATTTAAGATTTTGTAAAAAATTAGGACGACCTTTAAGTTACTTGTAATCAAGCACGTTAAGTTAATTATAGCAAAGAGCTGATAAATAATCAGAAAAAGATGTGGAAAACTTTAATTTGAGGATTGCGGCCGAAAAAAAAGAAAAGCCCAAAAGGGGCTTTAAAAAGAAAGGGAAAGAAAACTTAAAGAGATTTTTTTAATATTTCAGCGGTGTCCCGCAACATTGAAATGCCGTAATCTTCTAAAAGTTGAAAAAGCCTGTCAGAAAGTTTTTTTTCATCTTCTTCACTAAGAAGATTGGCGTTTCTTAAATGGGGAATTCTTTCTCTTATTTTTTGAAGTTCTTTAATAATTTCTGGAATTTCTTCAACGGAAATTTTGCATTTTTGAAGAAATTCCAAACATAAAGCGAAGAGGAAAAACTCGCAACAAAAACTTTTTCGGATTATTTGTTTAGATTTTTCGGGTTCGGGATTGATAATTTCCCAAATAGTTTTTATTACAAGTTTGTGAAAGGATAAAAGTTCTTTTACGGGTTCTTCTAAAAGTTTTGCGTCATTCATAATAAATTTCCTTTCTTTTTTGGGTTTTAAAGATAAGCAAGAGCTTATACTAGAATATTTATAAAACAAATCTACCGATTTTACAAGGTTTTATAGAAATTAATATCTGCCAAAAATTACAGTAGTAATAAAACGGCCACAATAATAACAATGAAGAAAACAAGCCAAGCTAAAGTGGAAAAGAGAAAAAGAAAGGCTTCTTTTTTAAGATTACTTAAATAAAGATGAATGGGTTTTCCTAAAACTAGTAGACCGGTTATGGATGCCGAGATAATAAATAAAAGCAAAAGAAAAAGCGGCATAAGAAAACTGGACTCCTTGCCAAAAATAATTTGTCCGTTAAAGAGAAGCAGTGACACGGCGGAGGTATAAACAAAAACACCTAAAGCATTTATAAAACTTTTTAAAATGTATTCTGATTTTTTCATAGATTTGTATAGATTAAATACAATTAAAGCGGATTTATATAACAGACTCGCTTGATGCGAAGCGGAGGATTTCGCAAGCGAAGCGATTTCGGCTAACGTTTGCGGATATGAGAAGTTTTTATTTTTCTTCATTAATTTAATTAAAAAAGAAAAATAAAAATTTGGGCGGAGCCAGTGAAACAAATCTGAAATTATTTTATTTTATCTCCCGAAACAATATGAAAGTGGAGATGTGGCGAATCTTGATATTCTCCGAAGTTGGTTAGTAATCTTATGCCTTTATTATTCTGAGATAAATTCTTGATAATATTCTTGCTCACAGTGATAATTTCCCAAAGTAAATTTCTATGTTTTTCTGTAACAGCTGTTAAATCAAGAATATGCTCTTTGGGTACTACAACAATGTGGATTTTATAAAATGGTCTAGTATGATGAAAGGCGATTACTGTATCAGAGTCATAAAGTACACTTTTCTTGGTTTTTCCAGAAATTATTTCTTCACAATAGAAGTCGTATTTTATTTTTTTAGCCACATTAGTCATAAAATAATTTTAGATTTGTTTCACGTCCGGCGTAGTCGCATAGCACTTGTTGTGTGTAGTTTTTGAAAAAAAATTAATATCTCTTTTTTCAAAAATTTCACATAACGTCAGGGATATACGAAGTTTTTCTGAAGCGTAGCGGAAGAAAAATTTGGGTGAGGGGCGAGTCGAGCCCCGAACCGTATATCCCTTGTTAAGTGAGGGTAAGGGAGCAAAGCGACCGAAAGTGCAGCGTCCCCCGAGCGACTGAAAGGAGCGAAGGAGTAAATTTTGGCGCGCGTCTATACCCATTTAGTTTTGCCAGTGTTAACAATAAGAATTTTCTTGTCTTTAGGAATTTTATTTTTTATTTGTAATAACAAACCTAAGCCTGCGATTCCTGAAGGTTCACATTCAAGCCCCATCTTTTCAGCAATTTTTATGGCTTTATCTAAATATTTTTCTTGAAGATTGTAAACCTCGCTCATTTCTCCAGAAAGTCCGGTATATCTGTAAAATTTTATCCATTGTTTAGAGTAATTAGCGAAAGGTAAAAATGGAGCATATAGTTTGTCGGCTTTTGATTTTGGATTACTTGTTGTCGCTCCCAATATAGAAGCATTTTGTAATGTTTTTTTGGTTCCTCTAAATCTTTGGTCTTTTCTTTTATATCCTAATTCGTTTTTGATCACATTCATAATGTTTTCATAAAGCTGACCTGTCCCAAAAGGCACGAAAATAAAATCTGCATCATTGTTGATAATTTCGTAACTTAACCAGTCGTAAAATCTAACTGTGGGATCGTAAGCTTCATTTGAAGTGATATCAAAACCATTTTCATTATTTGTGAGCTTTAGGATATCTTCCCATGTAAATCTCTTTCTACCTAAATTTTCCAAAAAAACATTACATCCAATTTTTTCTAAACTGCTGACTATTTTAGGGTCTGCGGAAGAATCCATCAACACATGTAAGTTTGGTAAGTTATATTTTGTTAATTGTGTTTGAATTGCTAGAGCAGCAGACCCAGAACTCAAAATGGATAAAATTGGAAGCTTTTTAATTCTTCCAGCTTTTTTAGAAAGTAAAAATTCTTTGTAAGTCACCACCATTTCCCAAGCCATTCTATCTTTGTGTGTTCCGGTTAAATTTTTACTTTCATCTTTAAACCATACATTTGAAAATCCGGGCACTTCTATTTTGAAAGTCGGCGTGGCCGGGAATTTAGGGTTATCTGGTGGAAATTCTGGTTTGTCAGGGTCATTTTCAGAAGCGACAACAATTGATTTCAATATTTGTTCCTCTTTTTTAGATAAAGCCATATTCATTCTTTAAAAAATAAAATTCCTATATAAATGTTACTCTTTATAGCGCGCCAAAATTTATTTCACTTAACGTCCGCGCCTGATGCGGAGCTTATGAAAAAATTGTATCACGATTTTTTCATAAATTCCGCATAGGTGCTGTTAGACGATGTCGCGGAGCGACGAGGATAACAGCGCTGGTAGGCGCGGACGTTAGCCGAAATGCGAAGTCCGGAGCGAAGCGGAGGATTTCGCAAGCGAAGCGATTTCGGCTAACTCGTTTATATACGAAGTGTTTTCGTATATTGTACATAATATTGCACTTTTTATGTATATTATGTATAATTTAATTACTACTTAATTATATTAAAGATAATAATGGAAGTCTATTTAAAAAAACTTGAAGATGAATTGCGGCTTCGTAAATATAGCCCTAAAACCATTAAGAGTTATGTGAGCTGTGTGGCTGAATACTTGCGCGCCAAACAAACTGACTTTGGCTTAGTTGATGTTGATTTTATAAAACAATATTTATTATCCGTGATAGACAGGGGAATGTCGTCGCAAACTACAAACCAAAAACTACAAGCAATCAATTTTTTCTGTTGGAATGTTTTAAAATATCACAGCAAAATTGACATCAGATTTGCCAAAACTCCAAGTAAACTGCCTATTGTTTTGTCTCGTGATGAAATCCAATCAATATTATCAGTAATTAATAATGAAAAACATAATTTAATGATATCTCTTGCTTATGCCGGCGGTTTGCGTGTCAGCGAAATCATCAACTTAAAAATAAAAGATTTAAATTTAGCGGAATTGATTATTCATATTAAAGGCGCGAAAGGCAATAAGGATCGTATTACTGTTTTACCGGAAAAATTAACAGAAAATATTAAAAAATTAATTTTAAACAAAACGCTTGATGATTATGTTTTTGCCAGTGAACGCGGAGGTAAATTAAATGAGCGAACCGCACAAAAAGTTTTTGAAAATGCGCTGCAAAAAGCAAGTATTCAAAAAGAGGCGACTTTTCATTCTTTACGACATAGTTTTGCCACCCATTTATTAGAAAACGGCACCGATGTGCGCTATGTGCAGGAACTTTTAGGCCACGCCAATATCCGCACCACGCAAATTTATACGCAAGTTACTAATCCGAATTTAAAAAATATAAAGAGTCCGCTGTAAATAAATTTTAGTGGACCTAGGGAGAATCGGACTCCCGTCTCGACAATGCGAATGTCGCGTCATACCACTAGACCATAGGCCCTTTAAAAACATAAAATATGAGTTGTTTTGTTTTTTAAATACTAGCAAAAAAGAGGAAAAAAGAAAGTGCTAAAAAAAATCCGCCGGGGAGAAGGCGGAAAGATTAACTATTGTAGGAAGCGTCTGAACGCGAACGAGATTTGCGGGTGCCGGCATAGTGAACAAAAAAAAGACAAATAAGTGGCGGAATAAGAAATAAAAAAGCGGGATTAAACATGATAAACTCCTTTTCCATATAAATAGTTAACAAAGAGAACTAATAAGATTATAAAATACGAGGGGGAAAAATGAAAGGGGGCGGGATTTTTTCTCCCGCCCCCGTATTCAACTGCCGCTGCAACAGTGAGCTACGGCCGGTAGCATCCAGCGTTTACTAGTCCACATAATTTATCACCTCCTTTGTCTTTATAGGTTCTATTTTTATTATAACAAGCTTGTCAAGAACGGATTTATTTTAACCGTTCTAAAAAAGATTTCAAGACAGAGACGGATTCGGAAGCAGTTTTAGATTCCATCAGGCGGGAGCGAATTTCTTTGGCGCCGGAAAATCCGGAAATATAGGAAGCGAAGTGTTTTTTCATTACGGCGAAATTGCGACGAGGATAGATTTTTTTAAAAAGTAAAGCGTGTTCAAGAAGAGCTTGAAAAATTTTTTCTCGGGAAAGATTTTCTTTTTTTATTTTCTCATTAAAAATCCAGGGATTACCAAAAGCGGAGCGGCCTAACATAATGCCGTCGGCTTTGTATTTTTTAGCTTTTTGGAAAGCGTCTTTTAAATCTTTAACATCGCCGTTGCCGATGATTAAAGCGTTGCTTTTATATTTATTTCTTATTTTCACAGCCTCCCCTATTCTTTCCCAACGGGCAGGAACTCCAGAAAGCTCTTTCACAGTGCGGGCGTGAATAGTAATAGCGGCGGGATTTGTTTTAAGAATAGTGAGGAGCCATTCATTAAGAATATCACTATCAAAACCAAGGCGAGTTTTCACAGAGATGGGAAGATTACCAGCGCCTTTTTGAGCGGCTAAAATTATTTCTTTCGCCAAGGCGGGATTTTTAATTAAAGCGCCGCCGGCGCCTTGTTTCAAGATTTTTTTATCGGGACAGCCCATATTAATATCAAGGCCGTCAAAGCCAAGTTTTTTAACAAGTTTTGCCGCTTGAAAAATGTTTTCCGGTTTGGCGCCAAAAATTTGCGCTACTATTGGCCTTTCGGATTCCGTAAAATAAAGGTCTTTTAGAAGATTTTTTTTGCCTTTTTTTGAAGAAAGCCCATCAGCGGAAACAAACCAGGTAAAAAAAATGCTGGGCTTTCCCCTTTTTAAAATAACTTGGCGAAAAGCAGAATCGGTAACATCCGCCATCGGAGCAAGAGCTAGAATCGGCTTTTTAAGTTTTTTCCAAAATCCCAGATTAGATTTCATAAAAGAAATATAGAACAAATAACGCAGTTTTTAAAGAAAAAAAGCGGCTTTCACTAGCCGCTTTTATTAAACATTGTTTAGTTTTTATTTTGTATTTTAAAGGATCTAAAGAAAAAAGAGGAGGTGATTAAAACGGAAGCGGAAAAAAACCAGGAAAGATTTATGGAAAAATAATTTCCTAAAAATCCGCTCATTAAAAGTCCACATCCGGCTCCTAAATGCCCAAATAAAGAATTTAAGGAGTTTAGGCTGGCACGTTCGGCAGAGGGAATGTTTTGATTAAGCCAGTGATCACTAACCGGCTCAAAAATTCCCCGGCCTATTTCATGAAATAGAAAAAATATAAAAATAGCGTAGCAGGAAAAGAAACCTAAACTGGAAAGAGCAAGAAAAAATCCGATAAAAAGTTGGATGGACAGCAGAGAAGTTTTCTTGTCGCCGTTAAACAATTTTCCTACAAATTTTGAAAGTAGGGTTCCTAGAATAACACAAAGAGAAATTCCGGACCAGATAAAACCCCAAACAAAAGGATTTTGGCTTATTTTTTCCGCAAAGAAAGGCGCCCATTGCATATTAGGTCCTTGAAAAGAAAATAAATTTACAAAGACAAGAATACTTAAGAATTTTCCGATTGGGTTATTCCAGAAAAAAAGCCAGCTTTTTTTCGTTACGGAAAAAAATAAAGAAGTTTCTTTTTTAAAGTTAAGCTTTAAGATTTTCCATAAGCTACACAAGTTACGGGTTTTGGAAGTTAAAATAAAGTCTGACGCTTTTCTATAACTCTCACTAAAAAATAAAGCAATAATCCCAGCTAAAAAAGAAATTATCCCGCCAATTAACCAAGGAAAAGCCAAACCAAATTTTCCCGCAAAAAAAGATCCGGCAAAAGCTCCTAGAAAACAGAGTCGTCTCATAATTTTACTGGATCTCCACCATTTTTCTTCAGATTCATCACTACAACCGTGAAATTTCAGAGAATCAATAACCCAAGAATCAAAAGCGCCACTAAAGCAAGCGCGGCCAACAGAGATAATCACTTCCGCGAGGACAAACCACCAGAATGAACTAGAATAATAATAGACAAACATTCCTAAACTGGAAAAAAAGCAAGAAAAAATAAAAGACGTTTTTCTACCGAAGACATCAGCAATAATACCGGTTGGAAATTCCATCAAGGCGCAGGAGACCATAAATATTCCGTTTACCAAGTTAACTTCAAAAAGATTTAAGTCGTGGCTCAACAGAAACATTACATAGGTCGCCATTTCAAAAGACATCCCTAAACTGTAAACAATCAGTAGTCCTAAAAAACGATGGATGATTTTTCTTTCTATTCTTTCTACCGCGTTTTTTGCTTTCATAATCTTTCTCTTTCCTTTCTGTTTTTTGTTTTTTCAAGGTTCTATGCTAGGCAAATAAAAAACGTCTCGGCTTGCCTAGCCGAGACGTTTAAAAGTAGTTTTTATTTTTTGGTTAAAAGTTAAAGTTTAAAAATAAAAAAGAGAAAGCGCCTTGGTTAGACAAAACAAAATTTGCCCCTAAAGTTGGGTAGAAATTATTAACGATATTCATTTTGTGACTAATTTTTGGCATGTTTTTAGATTAACATTAAAGATAACGTTTGTAAATGATAAAAAGTTTTACAATATCTTATAAACTACTTCGGTAGGAGTGGAAAAAACTTTTTCAAAATTAGGAGAGCTGTCGGCAACTTTAATAAAATTCGGGCTGCGGCGATATTCTAAAATAATATAAGAAGCGTGAAAGTCTCTTTTTAAGACAAGAGAGGCGTCTTCAACCTCGCTTTCAGTGCAGCGAATTTTGCCGCATGTGTAAGGCGCGCCGCGGTAAGCGATAAAGTAGTTTTTCCAAAATAAATCCTGGCTAAAGGAATATTGGAAAATGGGATCCATACCGCCGCGATAGTAATTTTGCCAGTTCCAGAAAAAAAGATTAGGAAAATTATCCCAGTAGGAGTTGTAAACAATTTCTCCAGGTTTAGTGTTATCTTTTAACCAAAGAGAGATTTCTTTAAATTTATCAGGCGAGTCAGAGTTTTTTTCAAAAAGAGAAACGACATAAATACTGCGAGCGGCGGAAATAAGCAAAAAAATTAAACTAGCGGAAAAGATAATTATTTTGAAACGCTTGTTTTTTGTTTTTTTAAAAATATCTTTCAACCATAGAGAAAAAAGAATGGGAAAGGAAAGAAGAAGAAAAATGGAAAGGAAATCAGCGGAACGGCGAGCAACAAAAAAAGAAAGAAGAAGAAAAACAAAAGAAAGAAAAGAAGAAGAAAAAAGAAAAATTTTTTCTTCAACGGCGAGAGAAAAAAATTTTTCGTTTCGGGCAAGATTAATAAAAAGAAAAATGGAGAAGAAAAAAATAGCGGCTAAAGGAAGAAATTGAAAAATAATATCAGAAGAAGAAAGAGGAAGGAGCTCGCGGCCGAATTTTAAAGGAATGCCGGCGCGTTTTGCTAAAATAAGGTCAAAAATTTGAATATAAGCAAGCTTTAGAGAACCAAGTGGATTGGGGCGTAAAAAGAGGCCGGCAACAGAGCCTAAAAATACGCTAAAAAAGTCAGATAAAAATATTTTTTTTGACAGCCATAATTTAAAAATAAAGACAACGCTAAAAACAAGAAAAGAGAGCCAAAAAAGAGAAACGTGAAAAAAAGCGAGAAAAAAAGAAAAAAGGAAAGACCACCAGAACAAACCGCTGGAAAGAGAAAAAAGAAGAAAAAGAGAAAAGATAAAAGAAAAAATATGAGGACGGCACATATTTATCCGAAAAAGAAAATCACCGGAGGAAAAATAAAGAAGGACAGTAAAAAAGAGAGGATATTTTACCGGTAGGCGTTTTAAAATTAGATAAAAAGAAAGGAGAAAAAAAACGGCAAGAACAACGGAAGAAAGGCGGATACTAAAAATAAAGTCAGGAAAAAAAGTAAAAGGAAGAAGAAAAAGATGGAAGCCATACCAGATATCTGATTTTAACTCTCCGATTGAAGAAAATTGAAGCCAAGGAAAATCAGAAAAAGAAAGGCCTTCAGTGCGATAAAGCCAGGCGTGGCGGATGTGATAAAGAGAATCGTAATCAAAAATGCGGTCAGTGGAAAAAACCACAAGACTGGAAAGAGTAGAAAATAAAATTATAATTCCAAGAAGCTGGATTTTTCTGTTTTTTAAAAAAGCCATTTTGTTTTAATAATACAACAGAGTTTTAAGAATGGAAAAAATAAAGCTTTGAAAAACTTTATTATAAAAATGTCTGAATTGGTCGGGGTGCCGGGAATTGAACCCGGATTACACGCACCCGAAGCGTGCGTAATGCCGTTATACCACACCCCGTGAAAAATATATTTAAAATTTTAATGAGGGAGCCTGTTAAATACAAGAAGATTTTAGCAGAAAATAAGAAAAATGAAAGAAAAAAAGCCGAGGAAGGTCTTTCGGGAACCTAACTCGGCAGAAAAGAAAGCTCTTTTGTCTTGTGATATCGATCGGCGCGTCTTTGGAGGGAAAAGGAGACGAGCGTGGAAAAAGAGCTACCTTTCTAAAGAGTAACATAATGAAGAATTTAATCAAGCGTTTAAAAACCGGTGGTGCCAAAGCTGCCGCGGTTTTCAAATTCCATTTTTTCTTTTTCTTCCCACTCCACGCTTTCTATTTTTTTTATTATACCTTGAGCGATGCGGTCTCCCCTTTCTATAATCACTTCATTATCCGTAAAATTGTAGTAAGCAGCTTTTATTTCGTCATTATCACCGCAAAAATCCAGGTCAATGATGCCGACGCTGTTTGCCATTAGTAAGCCTTTTTTGTGAGTACTACTTCTTGGAAAAATTTGTAAAACGTAGCCTGCGGGAACTTTAATAACAACATTTAAAGGAATGTAGCCGACGGATTTTGGTAGGATAATTGTTTTTTCGCGGGCGGAAAAATCAAAAGCGGTGGCGCCGGCAGTTTTATATTCGGGAAGAGGAAGGGATTTATCTATGCGTTTTATAAAAATTTTCATAGAGGCAGTATAACATAAAATAAAAAACAAAAAACGCCGTGGGGGGCGGCGTTTAGGAGAGTCTAACTTAAGCAAATATCCACTAAAAGAAGACAAGGAATCATTTTCTTATCCTCTTCTTCTTTTAAAACCGCGGATTGGATAGCAAGAAACATTCTTTGTTCTGCTCCGCGCAGAACTTTAAGAGCTTCCTGCTTATCAGTTTTTCCGTTGTCTCTCTTGCTTTTCGGTTTTTTAAAAATCTCCTGATTGAAAGCTTCTTGAGATATAATAAACGCTTGGATAAAAATTGCTGCTTTGCTCATTTTTCCCTCTCCTTATTATATTAAGATAAATTAGAACTGTTATTAGTATACACAAAAACTAAGAAAAGTCAATTGACGTGGTGTTTTTTCTTTATTTCATCTTCTGCCGCTTTTTCAAAATCAGCTTGTTTAGCTTTAGCTTCAGCCATAATTTTTGCAAGTTTAGCATCGCTTAGCTTGTGCAGTTCTTTTGCTCTTTTTTCAAGATGTTTTTCGGTATTCTGACTTGGATCGTCCATTACTTCTTCCAAGAGAGCGTTTAAAATCATACCGATACGCGGGCTGGGGGGAATTTTAAGAAGATCCATAAGGTCGGTGCCATTGATTTTTAAAGCTTTTGGAGAAATAGGGTCGTGGCGAACTTTATCAATCATATAGAGAAGATGGCGAAGCTTGTAGGGAAAAGCTTTAGGAACTCCAGAACCAATACGGTCGGCTTCGCGGACTTTCAAAAGATTATCTATATTTTCTATGCCAACGCGAGCAAGAAAACGGCGAACCCCAGCTTCTGAAACCTCACCAACGTTGTAGTAAAAAAGATGGTAACGCACTAAATGAGTTATTTTTTCAATTAAATCCACAGGGAAACAAAGACTTTGGAGAATGAGACGAGTCATTTTTGCGCCAACGATTTCGTGAGCGTAGAAAGTGGCGTTTTCCCCTTCCCCATTTTTAGTGCGTGGTTTACCGACATCGTGCAAAAGAGAAGCTAAGCGAATTTCCAAGCTGTAATTTTTTTTGGCGGCGTAATCTAAAGAAAGGACGTTATGCTCAAAAACATCATAGATGTGGTGTTTGTTTTGAGAATTACCAACACCTTCCAAGAGTTCGGGAATGATAAAACGGAGTAGGTCGGTTTTTTCTAAAAGACGAATACCTAAAGCGGCTTCAGGTGTGTTTATTATTTTTATAAATTCGTCTCTGATTCTTTCTTTGGAAACGGTTTTAAGGAGAAGGGAATTTTCTTTTAAGGCGGAGAGGGTTTCTTTTTCTATTGCAAAATTGAGTTCAACGGAAAGGCGTACGGCGCGCAAAAGGCGCAAAGCGTCTTCTTGAAACCTTTTTTTTGCATCACCTACCGCCCGAATAATTTTATTTTTTAAATCGTTTTCTCCACCAAACGGATCCACTAAAGAAGATTTTAAGGAAGCGCCGGACATAGCTATAGCATTGATTGTAAAATCGCGGCGAGACAAGTCTTCTTCTATGGTTTTGGCAAATTTAATTTCGTCGGGGTGGCGCTGGTCGGTGTATTTTCCTTCAATCCGGTAAGTGGTTATCTCCACGATTTTAAGTTTGGGATTTTCCGAGGAGGTTTTTATTCCGACGGTGCCAAATTGGTTTTCATAAAAAGTTTCAAAAGTAGCCCCTCCTTTTGTCGGGGTCTCGCTTGGCGGGCTTGAGAATATTTTTTGGGTTTCTTCCGGGCGGGCGTTTGTGGTTATATCCCAGTCTTTCGGCTCGCGGTTTAGAATAAGGTCGCGGACACAACCACCAACTAAAAATGCCTCAAAACCGGATTTTTCAAGTTTTTTTGTGATAGTAATTATTTCTTCGGGAATTTTCATAGATACATTAAATTTAACGCATTTTAGCGAGGTTATCAAAAATTATTTTGTGGCACTCTCGGAGGGATTTGAACACCTCAACGACAGGTTCCCCGCCTTTAAAAATTTGTGTCCCTTAAGGGATTTGAACCCCCAACCTCTTGGTTCGAAGCCAAGCGCTCTATCCAGTTGAGCTAAAGGGACGTTATTAAAGTGGGTAGGTTAATTCTTTCGGCGGGCAACCTTGTCTACCGGCGAGCAGGGAAGCCTGTCGTGATATCCGTTTCACTACGAGAGCTTTTGTTTTATTAAACAATAAAAAAGGAAGAGAGGCAAATAAAAAATTGAAATGAGATTAGCCGGAGTTTGAAATAAAAAATATATTAAAGAAAAGTGGTGCGCCCAGGAGGGCTCGAACCTCCGACCGTTCGCTTAAGAGGCGACTGCTCTACCAGCTGAGCTATGGGCGCATATTTTTTGTTTTGCTATTTTAGATTCTAACTTAAAGTTATTGATATTTTCAAGATTAAATTCCTAAAAGTTTTTAACGGGGGATAACTTTTATCCTGATAGCGTTATAATAAAAATAGCTTTTAACAATGTTAAGCAAGGTCGCTTTAAAAAAAAATTTAAAAATGGATAATATAAATTTGAATTCAAGCGGCGGCGGGAAAAATATGAAGCCGATTTTTATTTCTGTCGCTGTAGTTATTATCGCCGGAGTTGCTCTTTACTTTTACGCCGGTATGCAAAATAAAGTTGAGCAAAATAATGAAAACACACCTGAAAGTTCAGTTACTGCCGCCGATATTCCAAAATTAGATACTGATACTGCAAATATCGGTGAATCAGTAGCGCCCGCACAAACTACTGAAAAGATGCCTGATTTAAATCCAATTAATAAAACCAATCCTTTCAAGGATGTTTACCAAAATCCTTTTGGTCAATAAGGATAAAAAATAAAATTTATTTATGAGAAAAAAAACAGCTAAAGTTATATTCCAGACGCTTTTGGTATCATCTTTTTTTCTACTAGCTTTTTTTATTACTAGTGTGGCTAGCGCTCAAAATAACACGAGTATAAACGAGCAAAGTTTGAATATAAAATATCCAGTTGCTGAGCTTGGTGGCTGCCAAGATGAAGCGGTTTGCAAAGCTTATTGCGATAAAGGAGAAAATATGGAAGCTTGTGTTTCTTTTGCGGAGAAAAATGGGTTAATGCCAAAAGAAGAAGCGGAGCGGGCAAGAAAGTTTAGTCAAATTCAAACCCAAGGCGGTCTGGGAGGATGTAAAAATAAAAATGAGTGTGAGTCTTATTGTTCTGATGTAAGCCGAATTGATGAGTGTGTTGCTTTTGCGGAGAAAAATGGATTAATGAGCGAGCGGGAATTAAAAGAAGCAAAACAGGTTCAAAACGCGGTTAAAAATGGTGTTACCCAACCGGGTAGTTGTAAAAATAAAAAAGAGTGTGACGCTTATTGTGGCAATCCAGATAATATGGAAGAGTGTCTCGCTTTTGCTGAAAAAGCCGGACTTGTTTCGGGAGAAGAATTAGCGGATGCAAAAAAAGTCCTTCCTTTAATGAAGAAGGGAGAAATGCCAGGCAAGTGTAAGACTAAAGATGCTTGTGATGCATATTGCAAAGATACCAGTCATGCCAATGAGTGCGCTGATTTTGCCGTTAAAGCTGGATTTATGAAACCGGAAGAGGCGGAGATT
Organism: Candidatus Liptonbacteria bacterium RIFOXYD1_FULL_36_11; assembly: GCA_001821375.1. Taxonomy (GTDB): domain Bacteria; phylum Patescibacteriota; class Minisyncoccia; order UBA6257; family XYB1-36-10; genus XYB1-36-10. The sequence continues at coordinate 38,426 of MHLG01000006.1, forward strand.
TTCAAGAAAACCGGCGGTAAGGGTCCAGGTGGATGCGATTCTAAAGAATCATGCGATGCTTTTTGCCAAAATTCGGAAAATCAGCAAACTTGTTTTAATTTTGGTAAAGAAAATGGCTTAATACCGCAAGAAGATTTGAATAGAATGGAAGAAGGAAAACAGAAGTTTCAAGAAGGATTAAAGATGGCTCCTCCAGAAGCCCTTTCTTGCATTCAATCAGTTGTCGGTCCGGAAAAGTTTGCTAAAATGCAAACGGGCGGATTTTTACCAGATAAAAATCTTGGAGAACAAATCCGTTCTTGTTTTGAAAAAAATGTGCCGGCGGGACCGGGCGGATGTAAATCTAAAGAAGAGTGTGATGCTTTTTGTTCTGACCGGAATAATCAAGAAACATGTTTTAATTTTGCAAAAAAAAATAATTTAATTTCGGAAGAGCAAATACAGCAGATGGAACAGCAGAGAAAGGAAGGAAATAATCAAGCGGGAAATATGCTTAATAATGCTCCCACGGAAGTTGTAAGTTGTTTGAAAGAAAAACTAGGAGAAGAAAGATTTTCCAAGATGCAAAGCGGTTCTTT
>MHLG01000006.1:39252-43152 GCA_001821375.1 Candidatus Liptonbacteria bacterium RIFOXYD1_FULL_36_11
GCAATTTATACAGCCGGGTAAGCCAGGAGAGCAAAATTTTCAAATAGAAAATAAGCAAAAGCTTGAACAACGACCAAATATGCCTATAAATGAGAGAAAAATATTAAATGAACTAAAACCCGGTACAAACAACTCATTTTCGAATGATGGACAATTTATTAAAGTCCAGCAATTTGAACAAGAAAATATGATGAACCAAGGAGGAATGCAGATTAATAATCAAAATGTCCCAAATAACCAAATACAACAACAGGAACAAACAGTAGTAAGTCCTGGGATTAACGTAACAAACCAACAAATATTCCAGCAACAACAAAATGGAGGCGGAATGGGTCCGAGTCCAAGTACAATAGACCAGCCGATGTTTCAGCAACAGCAACAACCTTTTTCTAATCCCACTTCCGATTTTGGATCGCCAACTGTTTCGCCGAACATTCAACCTCAACCATCTTCAGCGCCAGCGCCGAATACTGTAGCTCCCCCGCCGCAAGAAAGAATTGGCGAAGTTGGTGGCGCAGCATTGCCGACTCTTTGGAGTTTGTTGTTTGGCCGGTAAGACAAAAAAAGTTTTATAAGCAAGGAAAATCCCGCTGAAAATTTTATCTTCAGCGGGATTTGTTTTTTTAGAAAAAGGAAATGATTTTAAAAAGAAAAATGGAGAAAAAAACAGCGGAAATTTCTATCGGCCAAGTGATAAAAGGAAAATCATCAAAAGTTATTTTTGTATGAATCCAAAGATGAAAACGTTCAAGGGAAATAAGCGGTTCTTTTCTGATTTTCCAATAAAGAAATTGGAGGGGATCAGGAAAGATGGCTCCTAAAGCGCCGAGAAAAATAGAGATAAATGAAACTCCGCCGGTAAAAGAAAAAAGAAAAAGGGAAAGGAAAATGCCAAGAAAAAAATCAAAGGTAATTTTTAGGAGATCTAGGAAAAAACCGCCGTTGAAAATCATATCGGTATTCAGAGGATTTTTTTTATCTTCTTTTAAAGAAGAGAGATGATAGTGGCCGTGAGGAATGGCATCTACTAGAAAATGGCTGGCAAAACCGACAAAAAAAGCGGGAAGGGGGTGTTCGGGAAAAATAGAAGCAAGGCTAGCGCCAACGACAGCGTGAGAAGTTAAAGTCATATTTATTTAGAATTCTTTACCTTTTTCACCCTGTACTCCAGAGTTGTAGGGATGTTTTAATTCTTTAAATTCGATAGCAATATCGGCGAGAGAAATAAGTTCATTCGGAGCATTGCGTCCAGTAAATATTACATCAGTTTCCAGAGGAACTTTCTTTAGAAAATTAAAAACTTTAGAAAGAGAAAGAAGTTTTAAGTTTAAAGCGACATTTACTTCATCTAAAACTAAAAGGGAGTATTTTTTTGAGAGCAGTGCTTTTTCAGCTAAAGAAAGAGTTTCTAGAGCGGCTTTTTCGTGAGCAGAACGAGGAAGAGAATCGTTTAAAATACCGACAAATCCCCGACCGCCTTTTATAAAAGTAAGATTATCAGAAAAAGAAGAAAGGATTTTATCTTCGCCGGCTGGAAAGCTGGAGCTTTTTATAAATTGGATAAAAAAAACTTTGCCACCGGAACCAAGAACACGAATCGCTTGCCCAATAGCAGAAGTTGTTTTTCCTTTGCCGTTGCCAGTAAAAACTAGGAGCACAGTTAAAAGTATAAAGTTAAAAGTGAAAAGTCGGAAGCAATAAAAAAGAAGTTAGGAGCAGCCGCCGGAGGATTCGCCGCAAGAAAGGCAAGTCATACAAGTGCCGGTTCTAACCATCATACCACCACATTTTTTACAGACTGTGCCGGCGCTGTGTTTACTGTCCACAAAATAGTGATTACTGTTTTCATTGTTAGCGTTGTTGTTCTCAAGAACTGCGGTATTATTTTTTTCATTTATTTCATTTGCTCCGTTCACGTTTTTATAATTACCATTTCCATTACTGCCGTTACCGTTACCGTTTAAAAGAGAAAAGGCGCCGACTCCTTTCAATTCCAAAGGAGAAAGAAACCGCAAAGAGAGGTAGCGAAAAATATAATCAACAATACTGGTGGCTATTTTTATGTCGGGATTAGTGGTAAAGCCTGCTGGTTCAAAACGGCTATAAATAAATTTATCAGCAAGATTTTTTAGAGGAACGCCATATTGCAAAGCCATTGAGATGGTAATAGCAAAAGCATCCAGAAGACCAGAAAGAGTACTCCCCTGTTTTGCCATTTCAATAAAAATTTCTGCGCAAGCGCCGTCTTCATACATACTATAGATAAGATAACCTTCGTGGCCGGCGATAGAGAATTTATGAGTTTCAGAGGGACGTGTCGGAGGGAGGCGGCGGCGGTAAGGAACGTTTGGATGTATTCCGTCTTTTGAGCTTTTTTCTTTTTTCTCGCCTTTGGAATCGCCAGTGTAAAGAGGTTGAGTAGCTTTTGAACCATCGCGATAAACGGCAAAAGCTTTAACGCCAAGTTTCCAAGCAACAATAAAAGCTTCTTCTATTTCCTCTACAGTAGTTTCGTGAGCCATATTAAAGGTTTTAGAAATAGCGCCGGAAATGAAGGGTTGAACAGCGGCAACCATTTTGATGTGGCCGCGCCAAGAAATGGAACGGGTGCCTTTACCGGTTTTAACCGCGCAATCAAAAATTGGCAGATGGTTTTCTTTTAAAAAAGGCGCGCCCTCGGCGGTGCCGTTTTCATAAATCCAACTCAAGATAGCTTTGGATTCTTCTTCTAAATAATTTAGAGCTCGCAAGGATTTTTCTATACTTTGATTAACTATTTTCATCCAGCCGCCGCCGACAAGTTGTTTTGTTTTAACAAGAGAAAAATCCGGTTCAACGCCGGTGGTATCGCAATCCATCATAAAAGAAATAGTGCCGGTCGGAGCCAAGACGGAAACCTGGGAGTTGCGAAAACCAAATTCTTCGCCTAAAGCCAAAGCTTCTTTCCAAACATTTACAGTTTCAAAGGAAAGATTTTTATCAGAAAGAGAATCAAAGTCTATTTTTTCAGAAGCGTCTTCATGCATTTTTACTACTTTAAGCATTGGTTCTTTGTTTTCCTGAAAACCGTCAAATGGCCCTTTACCGGAGGCGATTTCTGCTGAAAAACGATAAGCTTCACCAGACATAAGCGAGGTGATGGCGGATGCCCAAGCTCTTCCCTCTTTTGAGTCGTAAGCAAAACCTTTCGCCATAAGAAAAGCACCAAGATTAGCATAACCTAAGCCAAGCTCGCGGAATTTTTTTGCATTGGCGGTGATTTTTTCTGTTGGATAGCTTGAACTTTGAACGAGAATTTCCTGTGCTAAGATAAAAATATCAACCGTATGTTTAAATTCATCAATTTTAAAATTACCGTCCTCCGATAAAAATTTCATTAAATTGATAGAGGCGAGATTACAGGCGGAATCATCTAAATGCATATATTCGGAACAAGGATTAGAAGCGTTAATACGACCAGTATTAGAGCAAGTGTGCCAGTGGTTAATAGTAGTATCAAATTGTACTCCGGGATCGCCACATTGCCAGGCGGCTTCGGCAATTCCTCTTAAAAGCTCTTCGGCTTTATAAGTTTTTGCGATTTCTTTATTTTTTATAAATTTAGTAGACCATTCACCACCAGCTTCAACCGCTTCCATAAATTCATCCGTCAGACGCACGGAGTTGTTGGCATTTTGAAATTGGATAGAATACCATGCTTCGTTGTTTAAATCAGCCATATCGTAATCGGATTCGGAAAGGGCGTGAATCTTTTTTTCTTCTTCAACTTTACAATTAATAAATTCCACGACATCCGGATGGTCAATATTTAAAATGACCATTTTGGCGGCGCGGCGGGTGGTGCCGCCAGATTTTATCATACCAGCAACAGCATCAGCGCCGCGCATAAAAGACACCGGG
>MHLG01000006.1:43162-44071 GCA_001821375.1 Candidatus Liptonbacteria bacterium RIFOXYD1_FULL_36_11
CAGAGCCGCCTTTAAAAATCATCCCTTCAGTTTTAATCCAATCTAAAATAGAAGACATATCATCCTTAACGGAGAGGATAAAACAAGCAGAACATTGCGGGTGAGGCATAGTACCGACGTTAAACCAAACAGGGCTGTTAAAAGAGCCTTTTTGATGAACTAGAATATGAGAAAGTTCGTTTTCAAATGTATCTGCTTGTTCAACCGTTTTAAAATAACCGAGTTCTTCACCAAAACGCCGGATATTTTTTACCACTCTTTCTATCATCTGCCTTAGACTTACTTCTCTTTCACGAGTACCTAGACGGCCGCGAAAGTATTTTGAAGAAGTAATATTAACGGCGTTAGCGGACCAGAAATCGGGAAATTCTACTTCTTTTTGTTCAAAAACCTTTTTATTCCCCGAGCCTACAATCGCATCTCTTTTTATCCAGATGATTTCATCTAAAGGATTTTTGCCTGATCGGCTGAAAAAACGCTTTAATTTGAAAAAATTTTCCGGCAGGAGAGCTGTTTTGCCCATTTCGTCTTTTGTGATTGCAGACATAGCTTTTAGAAAACCATCCCGGGGGTAGGTTTCAGTTAAAAATTTATAATTATATTGACTTTTTTAGTAAAATATTTTAGAAAAACAACTAAAAAATTTTACGCAGTATTAACATTATAGAGCGGAAAAGAAGACGGGCAAGGGGATAAGTTTTTAGTATAAAATAGGCTTTGATTTTTAAAAAAAGAAATGTTTTTTATTATAAAAATTGCGGTGGAAAAAAACGGCAAAATAAATTATAATGTGGGCAAATGATAAGGCTCAATGCTCCCCTTTTTGATGTGTATGGTATAGGAGAAAAGTTTGCCGCAAAATTTAAAAATCTTGGGGTGATAACAGTAAGGGATTTACTTTTCCATTTT
>MHLG01000007.1 GCA_001821375.1 Candidatus Liptonbacteria bacterium RIFOXYD1_FULL_36_11
ATAGCTGGTTTTTGATATAAAAAATTTTTTATACCGCGGGCGAAATCTATGCCGACAGATTCCCCTTTCGGTTCAATAGAAAAAAAATCAGAAAGAGGACGAGGTTCAATATTAAAAAATTTTTTTTCAAGATAATTAGCTAAACTTAAAATAAAAGATTTTTTATCATTCCCCGCTCCATAAAAAATATAACCGTGGGAAAGGCGGCTGTTTTCGGCAAGATTGATAAAATATTTTTTAGCTTGTTCAAAAAGCACGATTATTTTTTATTAAGAAGAGTGCGCTTATAAGTGTCCAGGTGATTTAGAATAATACCAGTGCCGCGAGCAACGCAAAAAAGAGGCTCTTCCGCTTGATAGGAAGGAACGCCGATAATCCTTTCAAAAAATTCATCAAGGTTGCGAAGAAGGGCGCCGCCACCGGAAAGAATAATTCCTTTATCCATAATGTCAGCTACTAATTCTGGCGGGGTGCTATTAAAGACATCCTGAACAGCGGCGGCGATGTCGTTTAAAAGCGGACTAATAGCTTCCGCCACTTCGTTTGAGTTAATAATTAAGTCTTTTGGAAGGCCGGAAATAAGATCTAGACCGCGAAGTTGAAATTCTAATTTTTGTTTTGAAGGTAAAGCGGAACCGATAGAAATTTTTACTGTTTCAGCCATTTGTTCGCCAATAGATAAGGAATGTTTCTTTTTTATGTAATCCATAAGAACCTGATCAAATTTATTACCAGCCACACGCAAGCTTTTCCAAGAAACAATACCACCTAAAGAAACTACGGCTACTTCTGCGGTGCCGCCGCCGATGTTAATAATCATATTACCGCTATAGGAATTTATAGGAATACCAGCGCCGAGCGCCGCAAGAATTGGTTCGCGTACTACATAAACTTCTTTAGCGCCAGCTTCTTTGGCAGCGTTGATTACCGCTCTTCTTTCTGTTTGGGTTATTCCAGCAGGAACAGAAATGACTACTTCCGGTTTAATAAGATGAAAGCGACCAGCAGCTTTGGAAATAAAATAAGAAAGCATTGCCTTTGTTATATAATAATCAGCGATAACTCCATCTTTTAAAGGACGATATGGAATAATATCATCCGGAGCGCGGCCAATCATTTCTTTGGCTTCGCGGCCGACAGCAAGAATTCTATTTTCCGGTTTTGTTAAAGCAACAATCGTGGGTTCGTTGATAATAAAACCTTTTCCCGGAACAAAGACTACAGTGTTAGCCGTGCCTAGATCTATGCCTATTTTAGTGATAAACATATTTTAGAAATAAAACAAAAATTAATCTGTTTTTTTAATACTGGCGCCTAAAGAACGAAGTCGCTCATCTATTTTATAATATCCCCTTTCAATTTCTTCAATGCCAGATATTTCTGATTCACCAGAGGCGGTTAAAGCGGCGATAAGATGAGCAATTCCGGAACGCAAATCTCTGACAGTAATAGATACGCCTTTTAATTCAGAGGGACCATTAATAATAGCACTGTGATAAAATCCTTTTCCTTTAAATCGGCAAGGGAGTTCACCTAAACATTCAACAGATATTTTAATACTAGCCCCCATAGAATTTAAATCAGCGGCATAACCAAAACGGTCTTCATAAATAGTTTCATGAATAACAGATCGGCCTTCGGCTTGAGTCATAAGTACGGCAAAAGGTTGTTGCCAATCCGTCATAAATCCGGGATGGGTATCGGTTTCTATTTCTAAAGAGGATAAACCATTCCTGCGATAGAAAAGAATGCCTTCTTTTTCTTTAACTTCATATTCACCACCCAAAAGACGTAAAGCATTAAGAAAAGTGAAAAGATGTTCTTGAATAGCGCCTTTGACAAAAACACGACCATTAGTCGCCACCGCAAGGCAAGCAAAAGAAACGGCTTCGTTTCTATCGGGAATAATATAATGTGAAGTGCCACGAAGAGATTTTACGCCGTCTATGAAGATAGCGCGATTTGCGCCTAAACCGATAATAGCTCCCATATTCTGGAGCATTTTTATAAGATCTAAGACTTCCGGCTCAACGGCAGCGTTTTTTATTATCGTTTTTCCTTGAGCTAAGACAGCGGATAATATTATATTTTCAGTAGCGCCAACAGAAGGAAATTCAAGATTAATAAGCGTTCCTTTTAAACCGTTTGGAGCTTTTGCAATATAAGAATCAGAAGTAGTTTCTACTTCTACACCCATTTTGGAAAGTGCGCTAAGATGTAAATTAACCGGTCGCGGACCAATTTTATCTCCGCCTAAGAAAGGAATTTCCGCTTCCCCGCCGCGAGCTAAAAGCGGTCCAAGAGCAAGGATAGGAATCCTATTTTTTCTAGAAAGGGAAGTAACTTTAAAATTCTTTATTGCGGGAGTTTTAATTTCTAAAGAGGAGTCGTTAAATTTTATTTTACTGCCAATAAATTCACAGAGCTCGGCGGTTATTTCTGTTTCGCCAATGCGAGGAAAATTTTCCAAAATTACCTTATCTTCAGTAAGAAGAGAAGCAACCATAGCTTTAGAAGCGGCATTTTTTGCTCCAGAAAGTGTTATTTCTCCATTTAGTTTATCTTTGCCTTTGATAAAGAATTTCATTTATTTTTTTGACTTAATTTTACTATTTATCATATAGTAAAGGATATGTCGCGTAAAGCAAGAAGAATTGTTTTTTATGCTCTTGTAGCTGTTTTTTTTGTAGCTGGCCCATTGGTAGTGTTTTTTTCCAAAGGGTGGCGTTTTGATTTAGAAGACTTTACATTAAAAAAAGCGGGAGCAATAGCGGTAAAAACTTTGCCTAAGGACGCAAAAATTTACATAAATAATAAGGAGCAAAAAAGAAAAACTGGCTTTTTAAATGAAACGGAATTATTTAACCTTTTTCCAAAAAATTATAGTTTGAAAATTGCAAAAGAAGAATTTATGCCGTGGGAAAATTATATAGAGGTAGAAGAGGAAAAAGTGGCTGAAGAAAAAAATATAATCCTTGTTCCGCAAAAGTTAGAAAGAGAAAAAGTGGCTGAAGGAATAGAATATTTTCAAACAAAAGGAGAAAATGTGATAATAAAAGACTTAAAGGGAAATTTATTAAAAGAAGAAAAAAATATAGGGAAAGGAGATTTTATTTCCGCATCTTTAAACTTTGAAAGGATATTAATTTACGATAAAGCAAAAAAAGGATTTTTTCTTAAAAATTTAAAGGAAGGGTCTTCGTTAAATTTAGGAGTCTTGCTGAATAATTTATCCACGAGAGAAGGAAGAAAAGACGCAACAGTAATAAAGAAAGCAAAGATCAATCCAGACAACGCCCAAGAGATAGTAATTTCAACAGAAAAGACTTTTTACCTTTTAAACTACGAGAAGATGTTTTTGAATATATTAGAGAATGAGTCAGTGGCTGTTTTTGATTTTTCAGGAAATGAAATAGTTTATGGGCGAAGAGAAAAAATTTATTCTTATAATACAGCCAGTAAAGAGAAAAAAGTTTTAACTGATATAAAAGGAGAAGAAGCTTCAAAAATAGAAAGAAGCGTAGAGGGAGTTGTTTTAATATCCGCAAAAAGCGGAGCATTATATGTATTTTCCGGAACAGAAACAGAAAAAATAAGCGAGCAAGCGCAAAGTTTTGTTTTGGTAAATAATAAAAAAGTTGTTTTTATTGAAAATAAGCAAGGAGAAATAAAGATAGTAATAATTGATTTAAAAAATAAAGAGAGAAGAGAGGCGCTTTTAGGAAATAAAGAAGTAGTAACAGCAATAAGATGCGGTGATGAAAATCATTTCTTTATTTTACAGGGACAAAAAATCTTATTTATAGAAATAGCTGATAAAAATTCAACTTTAGAAGGGAAAATTTTATACCAAGCCGAAATAGATAATCGGGCTATAAGTTTTTATTTTAACGAGAGCGGTAAGACGCTTTTTATCTTAAATACAAAAGGAGTCTTAGAAAAAATAAATTATTTCAAAGAGGTATTATAAAATATTTATGCCTTAGAAAAAATTTTACTAACATCTTACAGTAAACTACGGCGAGTTTTAAAATTACATTTTTAGTAATAAAATTAACGTTTTTGCCATTGCGGACTGCGGCGAGCTTTTTTAAGACCATACTTTTTTCTTTCCACCATTCTTGGATCTCTTTTTAGGAACCCCGCTTTCTTTAATCTGCTTCTTAATTCCTTATCAAAGGAAACGAGAGCTCTTGATAGGCCATGTCTGACAGCTTCAGCTTGTGAGCTTTTTCCGCCTCCTTTTACTAAAACGCTGACACCATAATTCTTTTCGGTGGCGGCAACTTTAAAAGGAGTAGAAATTTTGTCCTGCATTTTCTTAGGCGGAAAATAAGTACTTAAATCTAATCCGTTTACAAAGAATCCCTTTTCTCCTGGAAAAAGACGAACTCTAGCAATGGAAGTTTTACGTCGTCCAATGCCCTCAAAATATTTTCCAGAAAGTGTTTTAACGGATTTTATTTCTTTTTTAGAAGCGATTTTCATAATTTTTTATTTTTCAAAAGTAAGTCTTTTAATCCTTCTTGAGCGTAGATGATTTTTAGGAAGCATATTCCAAACGGCACGTTTTAAAACTTCGGGCGGGTTTTTTGTAAAAATATCTTCAAATTTTTCCTCTTTTAGATTTCCCGGGTAGCCAGTATAATGACGATAAATTTTATCAGACGCTTTTTTCCCGGAAACTTCTATTTGGGAAATATTTTTTATTACCACTTTATCGCTATTATCTTTATTTGGCGCGTAATCGGCTTTTTTCTTTCCTTGTAAAATTAAAGCGACTTCTGACGCTAGTCTACCAAGCTTTTTATTTTTTGCATCTAAAATGTGGTCCATAGTTACAAGGGTCTATTATTAAATACTATTTCTACTACAATTTTATAAATTCGTAACGAAAGCATATTTAATGATAGACTCATAAATTAAAAACAAAATTCAAAGAAACGTCAAATAAATTCAATAACGGCTTTTTTAGCAGCATCGCGACGCCGCACATCAGAGGTTTTAATAATACGCAAATAACCTCCTTTTCTATCCTTATATTTGGGAGCAATATCATAAAAAACTTTTTCAGCCGGTTTTTTTCCTACGCGAGCAATCATTAAACGAAGACTGGCTAAATTCTGTTTTTTACCTAAAGTAACCAGGCGTTCTAATAACGACCTGATTTCTTTTGCTCTGGCTTCAGTGGTTTCAATACGCCCGTGAGTGATAAGGTTTGTAGCGAGGCCTTTAAAAAAAGCTCGGCGCTGACCTTTTTTTCTGCCAAATTTTCTTCCTTTATTCTGATGATTCATAGTTTATAGTCTTACTTTTTCTTTTTCTTAGCTGATTTTTTTATTTCTTCTTCATCTTTATTGCTTTCATTTTTTTCTTCCTCTTTGGATTCTGAATGGCTTTCAACTTTAGTGCTTTCAAATGTTTCGGAAATTTTAGAGAAATGATCTTTTAAAATGTTAGCGGCTTTATACAGTGCGGCGGACGGTCTGACAGTGCTATCTGTAACTATGTCAATGTTGATTTGATTGTAATCGGTGCGATCGCCAACGCGAATATTATCAATAGTATAATTCACTTTTATTACCGGCGAAAAAAAAGCATCAAGAGCAATAGTGCCAATAGAAAGTTTTTCGTCTTTTCTTAATTCTACCGAAGAATATCCTAATCCTCTTTCTACTGTAATTTCCATATCAAGCTCGGCACTTTTAGTAGTTAGAGAAGCAATATGTTCGTTCGGGTTTACTATTTTTACGTCAGAATTAATTTTAATATCAGCAGCAGTAACTTCTTTTTCTCCTTTAATTTTCAAAGAGAGGGTTTGCGGCTCATCGGAAAATAATATAAACCTTATTTTTTTTAAATTCAGGGACATTTCTATAACATCTTCCATCATTCCCGGAATAGTGGAAAATTCGTGATCTATGCCTTTTATTTTAGCGGAGGTAATAGCCGCTCCCGGAAGAGAAGAAAGAAGGGCGCGACGCAAAGAATTTGCCAGAGTAAGCCCATAGCCAGGATAAAGACCGGAAATAATAAAATGTCCTTCAGTATCGTTTTCTTTAACTGTTTTTATTTCCACTGATTCATTTAAGTATGAGTATTTCATAATAAAAATTATTTTTTATTTTTCTAAAAATTTAGAAATAGTTTATAAATTTAAAAAACGAAGCAAATTATTTAGAGTAATAATCAACTACCATATTAACATCAAATGGAATATCACTTTCCGAAGGAAGAGCGGCTATTTTAGCTTCAAATTTGTCTTTGTCTAAAACTATCCAAGTCGGAGTATCTATTTTTTTTGAGATTTCGGCAATTCTTTTAAAAACACCTTTTTCTTTTGAGCTTTCTTTAACGGAGACTAGGTTACCGGGAGAAACTTCAAAACCTGGTGAGATGACCTTTCGGCCATTTACTAAAATGTGGCCGTGAATTATAACTTGCCTAGCAATAGCCCGAGAAAGAGCTAAACTGCTTCTAAAAACAACATTATCAAGTCTGCTTTCTAAAAGTTCAAAAACTTTGGCGCCGGTCACTTTTTTTGCTTCCGTGGCTTTTTTAAATATATCTCTAAGTTGGCTTTCTTTTATACCGTAAGTTATTTTTATTTTTTGTTTTTCTTTAAGCTGAATGCCAAATTCAGATAAGTTTCTCGGACGTTTGCTTTGACCGTGAACGCCAGGTTTATACGGCTTTCTTACCATAGCGCATTTCGGACTTAAACAACGCTCGGCTTTTAAGCCAAGTCTTTCACCTAATGCTCTTTCTTTTTTTTCTTTAGGACCGCGCATAGTTTTAAAAAATAAAATTTAAAATATTATTATTTATACTCTTCTAACTTTTTTAGGCTTAGGACCGTTATGCGGAATAGGGGTGACGTCTTTTATAGAAATAACTGAAAAGCCATTATTAGCAAGGGAACGTAAAGCGGAATCTCGGCCGGCGCCAATACCTTTAACAAAAACAGAAACGTTGACTGGGCCGGTTTTTCTTAATTTTTCAGCAAGAGCGGCAATAACTTTAGAAGCGGCAAAAGGAGTAGATTTTTTAGGTCCACTAAAACCTAACGAGCCGGCAGACGCCCACGCCAACACTCCCCCTTTTTCATCGGTGATAGTAATAACAGTATTGTTATAAGAAGCATTAATATAAACCCGTCCATGCTCAACACGACGACTGACTCCTTTAGTTTGCGCTTTTTCAACAGCACTAGAAACAATATCTGCCTCCTTAAAAGCTTCTTCACTTGTTTGGCTAGTAATTTTCTTTTTACCCATAGATAAATAAATTATTTGAGGTCAACTTTACGGCGGCCGCTACCGACGGTTTTTCTAGTGTTTCCGCGAACAGTTCTAGTGTTTCTTCTGGTGCGTTGGCCGCGAACTGGAAGTTTTTTAATATGCCTTAAACCGCGATAAGATTGAATGTTTTTAAGCCTTTCTAAATTTTGTTTTATAAATTGACGTAATTCCCCTTCAACTTTAATATTTTTTTCCACAAAAGACTGAATTTTAGATATTTCTTCAGGAATAAAATCTTTAGCTCTTTTATCCGGGTTGATGTTAGCCGCTTTAATAATTTTTTTAGAAATAACGGGACCGATACCATAAATATAAGTTAGAGCTATTTCAGCCCTTTTATTATCCGGAATATTTACACCTAAAATTCTCATAAAAACAGAAAAAAAATAATTATCATCCTTGCCTTTGTTTATGGCGAGGATTTTTACATAAAATATAAATACGCCCTTTCCTGCGGACGGCTTTGCAATTTTTACATCTCACTTTTACCGAAGCTTTTACTTTCATTTTTTCCAGAAAAATCTTCCAGAATAAATCTAGAAGAATTTAAGTTTATCACCAAATATCATTTCTATCGTCCTAATTTTATAAAGAATTCTTAATACTGTTTTGCAGAATCAAGACAATTTTATAAATTTCGTAACGAAAACGTATTTGGTAACAGACCCAACTTAAAAAATAATTAAAAAATTATAAACGACGGATAATTCTTCCACGTCTTTCATCATAGGGAGTAGTCTCTATAATTACTGAATCTCCGGGAACTACTCTAATTCTATTTATACGAAGCTTGCCAGCTAAATGAACTAGCATTTCCTTACCATCTTCCGTTTTTGCACGAAAGGCGAGACCAGGAAAGGCTTCTTCTATAATTCCCTTAATTTGATTATTGCTCATTTGCCGGAAGTGTGGGTAATTCTAGCACAGAAAAAAGCTATCTGTCAATAACAGTAGAGGCTTTAGACTTATAAATCAAAAGAAATGTTAATGCGACTAGGATTTTCAGAAGCTTTTGATATCCAAAAAGGCCAAAAAGAGACTGCCGCTTTTTCAATTCCAGAAAGAGATAAAATGTATTCTCTAATGTGAGAAGCAGTTTTACCTTTTATCTCATTTTTCAAAACTTCTGCGTCAATTTCCCTTTTTGATGTCCCTTTAAAGCCAGGATAAAATTCCAACTGGCCTTTTAAAAAATCAGCTTTAATTTTACTAAAATCAAAAGAGGAATCAGAAAAAATTATATTAAATCCTGATATTTTTTCTGATTTATCTTTAAGGAAAGCAAGAAGCTGGTCCTTTTTAAAAGCAATGGTTTTCATTTCTGCTTCTCCGACAGCGGAAAAATTATTATCAGTTCCCACCTCACTGCCTATTTCCATCTTAGTTATTGTAAACTGCGAAGATCCGTCTAAAATATAAAATTCTGATGGGATGCCGGCGAGAGCGGCACCTTTTAAGATTTCATTAAGTTTATTTTCAATTTCTCCTTTTACTTTTTTTATATCATTATCCGTAGGAAAAGAAATACTGCCGATAAAGCCACCGGACATTGCTTCTTTTGATTCGGCATAAAAACTTTCATATTTAGAAGAACCTTGAAACCCGGGAATAGTAAAACGAGACACTGGTTTGATATTATATTCTTCTCCGGCTTTGTCGGCGATAACTTTAACGGAAATAGAAGAAGGAGTTATTTGTCCTTGTGAGATTTTTGCGCCAGGGACGGAAATAGCGCTTACTAAACGAAAAATTTTTCCATCGGGAGCAAGTAATCTGGTGTTTGCAACTAATGCTTGTTTTTCAGAACTGTAGGCATTAAAAATGGTAACTGTTCCGGAAGCCTTTTTTTCCACTTTTTTAGTGCCGCTTGCAGGAAAGCTTAAAGCGATATTTTTATTTTCGGAAAATACTTCCGCACCAATAATATTATTTTCCGTATTAATTTCACTAATTCCTTTTTCCGCTTTAACTTTTTCATTAAATTCAAAAGGAGTTTGTTTTAAATTGAGAGATATTTTTACCGAGGGCATATAAGAAAAAAGAAAAGATAATCCGACAGCAGAAACAACAGTAATAGATAGAAGCCATAAAAGAAGTTTTTTGCGCCGGGGACGGCGGGAAGCGTCCATTTCAGTAAAATCAACTTCTTCCCGTAAATCATTCGGCAAATCTTTTATAAGTTCTTCTTTTTTAGCTTTGTTTTTTTCAATTTCAGATGAGTTTTCTTTAGAATTATTAATGGAAGCAAGGGTTTTTTCGGGAATAATAATATCAGACATGCTTTTACGGCGACCAGAAAGGAAAGGATTAACGCCGGGGATATTGGCGGCTTGCGCTAAAGCTAAAGCGTTTTCGTCAACTGATTCCACTAGCAGATTTTTATTATCAGCATCAGCTTCTCTTTTTATAAGATGGAAGTTGGAAACAGATTCTGCGAGGCGGGAAAATTTTGGAATAACTAAAACAATATCTTTAGCAGTTTCTCCTAAAATCTTTTCAACAGCTAAAGAGGCGTCGTCGTTTTTATTAAAAAATATTTTTTTCATTGGTTTCTAATAAGATGATTGTTTTAAGTTTAACATAAAAATAAAATTTCTTTTAGGGCTTTTATTAAGGAATCAGCCATTTTGCCCGTCTTTTAGCTAATTTGTTTAAAACTTCGTCGCGGTTAGAAAAATAATACTCAAAAAAAGCGGCTAGAGAAGAAAAGAAAAAATTATCCGATTTAGTATTTTTTTTCCCAAAGTCTAAAGAAAAACCAAATTTTTCAGCTAAATTGATTATATTTATTTCACTGACATTTTTACCTTTCTGGCGTAAAACAGAAAAAGATTTTGGTAAAATTTCATCAGAAGAAAATAAGATTGTTTTTTCTGTGCCAGTTTTTTTAAATATTTTTTGCCAAAAAGAGAAAATTTCCGCATCTAAAATTGTTTTTATAAAAGAAAGGAAGCGGCGCGAGGCGTTATTTTCCACAAAGCGCGCAAAAACATCTTTTGCTGTTTCAAGGTTTAGATTTAATTCAACCGCTATTTTTTCTAAAAGTTTTTGTTTACTCCAAGAAAAAGATTCAGAAAGTGAAATAACCGGCGAAGATATATCGCCATAAAATTTGTTTTTTTTGGCGCCACGAGAAGTCAGAAGAAAAGAGGCGGAGGGAAAAATACGGATTAAAGAAAAAGAATTTTCAAAATTATTTTCACGCAGAATGGATTCAGCTTCTATTTTGCCAAGTTCGGAGATAAAAGTTATTTCTGATTTTTTTAAAAGGGACGATTCAATGCTATGGTATAAATCCCGGCCGATAAAAGTCTCTTCTATAAGAAATTCAACAGATTTTGCCCGAAAGCCTAAGGGGTTTAAAACTTTATGGCCGTTTATTTTAACGCCTAAAATTCTGATATTAGCAAGAAGGATTTCGGTATCGGGAAGATTAAGAGAGGCGGCGGCTTCAGGTTTATAGGTTTCCATAAATTTCCAGACTGCTTGAGAAAGAAGATTTTCCAGCTCGCCTTCGGAGATTTCTTCTTTAAATTCCGTGCGCGGAGAAGAGACGCAGGCAAGGACGGTATAGATAGAAGATTTATCCCCTAAAATCAAAGTTTTTGCGCCTTTTTTAATTTTAGACTCTTCAATATTTTTTTTTAGCAGTTCTAATTTTTCTCCGCTATTTTTTTCATTGCCGCCAAAAATTTTTAGGCGGGAAGAATTAAAAAAAATTTTTCCTTTTAAGACAGAAAAAGAAACGGATTTAAAAAATGATTCGCCAATTTCTAAGCAGACAAATTCTTCCTTTCCTTTTTCGCTAAAGATATTTTTAAGTTGATGAAAAAGCATAAATGTCTAAATGATTATAGAACAAAAAATGGCTTTTGTTATGCACACGCTATTTATTTAAATGTAACGCATAACAACCCTCCTTTTATAATAAAGTAATAAATATAGGGATTCTTGGTTTGGCAAAGAATAATCTCACTTATCTGACGATCGTCAGATAAGTGAGATTATTCTAGTAAAATTTGTTATAATAAAAGTATGAGAGGAGAAATAATGTTAAAAATTTTAGAAGGAGTTAAAGATCTAATGATAGATGGAATAGATACAATAGAGGCAATACTTAATTCCGGATATGGTGCGTCGCGGTTTAAAATAGAAAGAGAGTTAGAAAAAATTAGGCAAGGAAAATATGAAAGAGAGAAAAAAGAAAGAAGCAAGCAAAAATTTTATAGTGTGTTATCAAGACTAAAGAAGGATGGTTTAATAAAAGATGGAAGGAAAAAAGGAAAAAAGTTTTTTTCTATAACCAATAAAGGTTTGGTAAAAATAGGCCAGCTCAAAAAAATAAAAGAAGAGGGTTTGCCTACTAAAAAATACAAAAAAGAAAAAGGAGAAAAAACAGCGATAATTATTTTTGACATACCAGAAAATGAAAGAAGAAAAAGAAATTGGGTTAGAGAGGCTTTAAAAAATATGGATTTTAAAATGGTGCAGAAGAGCGTTTGGATAGGAAAAATAAAGATTCCTAAAGAATTTTTAAACAATCTGGAAGTATTAGAACTTTTAGATTTTGTAAAGATATTTGAAATAAGCAAAACTGGAAGTTTAGAAACTGTTGTTTAATATGAGCTTATTTAAGAAAAACCTCACTTATCTGACGATCGTCAGATAAGTGAGGTTTTTGAGAGTTTTTATGCATTTTATTCCTCTATTTTAATTTCTCTACCGCAGTATCCCAACTAAAAGATTAGGGATTTTTGGGGGGAACTAAAAAACAGATATAAAAATTTAATTGGTTGATTCCGAACCCAAAGAATAAAAAGTGGAGGGAGAGTTTTGGTTGTTGTATTCGGTGGCAATCCATTCGGCGGCGCGGGCGGTGTTGGAAATATGAAGTTCGTCAAGAAGACCACTGTTATAATTACTGGCATTATAACGATTTTCTAAAGCTGTGGTTGAGTTAAAAATTGAAGTTGATGGGGAAGCGGGAGGAGTGCCGGATATTTCCTGCCCGTTAAGATAGACTTTGTATGTTCCGGCATCAAAAGTACCTACTAAATGATTCCAATTAGTATCAGTAACTGTTTGGGTTGAATACCAATAGTTATTAGTACTCCCATTACTACTAATACTCCAATAGACTTTATTGTCAGTATGAACCTGTAAACCATAACTCATTTGATTTCCAGTAGTATTA
>MHLG01000008.1:0-6368 GCA_001821375.1 Candidatus Liptonbacteria bacterium RIFOXYD1_FULL_36_11
GATAAATTTCTATCTTCTCCAGAAATCATTATAAAAAATGAAACAGAAGAAAATGAAAAAAACTTCTTAAAAGAAATCTTCCTTCGCCGCGGACTTTCGGTTACCGCTTTAAATAACTATTTAGAATGTCCTTGGAAATTTTTTTACGTCAATCTTGTGCGCCTTCCGCAAGCCAAACCTCCTGCCTTGAGCTTTGGCTCTGCTATTCATCGCACTTTGCGCAACTTTTTTGAAGCTAAAAAAACTACCAGAAATCCCGACGAAAAATTTCTTACCGCCGAATTTGCTCTAGAATTAAAAAAAGAACTTCTTACTGAAAATGATTATCTGCGTCTTTTGGAAAAAGGAAAAAAAATACTGCCCCAGTACTTTACTGTTTATAATCAATCTTGGAACTATCACACTAAAAATGAAATCAAAATTGAAAATATGTTTTTTAATAATATAAAACTTTCTGGAATTTTAGACAAACTGGAACTTAGTTCTAATCCGGAAGAAATTACCGTAGTGGATTATAAAACAGGCGCTCCTAAAAGCCGTAACGAAATAGAAGGAAAAACTTCCACTAGCCGCGGTGACTATAAGCGTCAGCTTGTTTTTTATTCTATTATTTTGTCCGGTTATAAAATTCCTTATCGTATGGAAAGGGGAGTGCTTGATTTTATTGAACCCCTTTCCTCCGGTCATTTTAAAAAAGAAGAATTTATTATTTCCGGCGAGGAAACAAAAAACTTATCCGACCTGATCAAGCAAGTTTGGGATGAAATTATAAATTTTAAATTTTGGCATCGTCGCTGTTTCGATAAAAAATGCCCTTTCTGTTCCCTCCGCTTTCCATAATTTTTTTCTAAAAATTAAAAAAGGGAAGCAGGTACGTACCCTAATACGTTTTGCTTCCCTTTAACCGTCTTTTTTTGGCTGCGGCTCCTAGTGCGTTTTCGGGCATTTTACGCACAACCCTTCTTTTTAAAGAGGGACGGAGAAACTCCTCCTCTCTTCTGCCACATTTTGTGGCATTTTCTCACAAAAACGTACTCCCCCAAGAAAGAAGGGCATTCACATCTGGGGGGCGCTTTTATGATTCTGCTAGAATTATAGCATACTCATAAAGTTTGTCAATAGCAACCTCAAAAAGTAAAAAAACAGCAAAAAATGAAAATTTTTCCTAAAGAAAAATAAAATAATAGTTTACACACCCCTTTATTTGTTTTTCGTGTTATAATTTATCTAGGAAAAACTTTTTACAGCTTCATTTTTTATGGCTCTTCTTATAAAAAACGCATTTATTATTGATGGAACCGGCCGTGATTTTTTTCGTGGCGATATTCTTGCTAAAAAAAATAAAATCTTAGCTGTTGGCGATATTCCAAACTATCAAGCAGAAGAAATTATTGATGCCTCCAGTTGTTTTGCCTCGCCTGGATTTATTGATCCTGATTCTTCTTCTGATTTTTCTAATTCAATTTTTTTCGACCGTTTTCAAAAAAATTATTTAAAGCAAGGAGTTTCTTCAATAATTTTAGGACACGGTGGGGTTTCTCTAGCTCCTATTTTTGGCTTTCCGGAACATTTAGTTGGTAACCAAATAGGGAAAAAACTAAATTTTAATTGGCGTTCTTTCTATGATTTTTCTTTTTCCCTTTCAAAAATAAAATTTGGCGTTAATATCGCAAGTCTTTTTGGGGAAATAAATATCCGCGACTCCATCACCGACACTTTTGAAGAAAGAGACCTTACTGAAAATGAAATGAAAGTTTTTAAAAAGATTTTAGAAAATTCTCTAAAAGAAGGTGCTCTTGGAATCTCTTTTGGCTTTGGCTTTTCTTACTCTCTAACAACACCGCCCGTTGAAATAGCCGCCGCAGCAAAATCAGCTTTCCAAAAAAATGCCGTTGTCTCAGTCAGAGTCAAAGAAGATAGATTTGAAACAAAAAAGAAATTTTTAAATCTTCTCTTGCAAGAAAAAAGAAAAATGCGTTCCGGTATGCTTTTTCTAAGCCAGGCGGAAGTGGAAGATTTTAAATGGCTTAAAAGAAGTAATAGTCTAAAAGAAATATCTGCTAGTTTTCATCCTTCTGGTTTCTCCCTTGTTCCCCTTGTTTCTTTAATATCGTCTCTTATTAAAAGGGAAAGCGTTGAAAAACTATCTTTTTCTCTAAGCCCTTCTGAAGTTCAAGAAGAAATAAAGAAAAAAATTTCTGAAGAAAAATGGCTTGAAAAAGCAGTCATTATTATTGCAAAAGACAAAAGCCTTGAAGGAAAAACTTTAAAAGATATATCGCGTAGCAGAAAAGAACCTTTAGCTCTATGCCTAATAAATCTTGCCGAGCGCTGTAATTTTAATATTACTTTTTCCCATTCCTCTAATCTAATCGATGGCGATTTTTCTTTCTTTAAAGAAAAAGGAATGCTTGTTTCATCTTTTGGTAACTTTAAAGAATCCTCCTCTTCTTTTCCTTATTTTTTAAAAACAGCTACCTCTTCCAAAGAAAACTGGCTAATTGAAAAAGCAGTTGAAAAAATTACTAAAATCCCCGCCGACTTGTTTGGCTTTAAAGATAGGGGAGTTATAAAAGAAGGGAAAATTGCCGACATCTCTTTATTTGATAAAAATTTTGAAATTAAATCCGTTATTGTCGGCGGTAAAAAATCATACTCCGAAGGTATTTTTTACGATTCTTTAGGAGGATCTTTTTATGGCAACCATAGTTAGAAGAATAGGATCTATAAGAAGAAGAAAGTCTCCCCCTGATTATCTTTTAGGGGTTTCTCTGGCTGTCATCTTAATTTTTGGTCTTCTTCTTCTTTCCTCTGCGTCCTCCGATCTCGGGAAAAGAATTTATAGTGATACTTATTATTTTGTTAAACTCCAACTCTTAAAAGGTATAATTTTTGGCGGAGCTTTATTTTTTGTTTTCTATTTTTTTCCTTTTCGTTATCTTAAAAAATGGTCTGCTTTTTTACTCGTCCTAAATATTATTTTACTTATTCTTGTCTTTTCTCCAATTGGTCAAGCTGAAAAAGGAGCAGCTAGATGGCTTAATCTTGGTTTTCTTTCTTTTCAGCCGTCTGAATTGGTAAAATTTACCTTTATTATTTATCTTGCCTCCTGGCTTTCCGGTAAATCCGCTTCTCGCCGCACTAGCAATCTAAAAGAAGGTTTTTTGCCTTTTCTTCTATTTTCTGGGCTTATTAGTTTTCTTCTTCTTCTTCAGCCGGCTACAAGTATTGTTGTTATTATTATGGCCGCCGCTCTTATTATTTATTTTTCAAGTGGCGCCAAACTTTCTTACCTCGCCGGCATAATTTTACTCGGCTTTATTTGTCTCTCTGTTTTTATTGCGGTTACTCCTTATCGTTTAGAAAGAATAAAAACATATTTTGCCGGCGAAAGCGCTGACAAGCAAGGCTCTGCATTTCATATTAATCAAGCATTAATTACTATCGGCTCCGGCGGTATTTTTGGTGTCGGATATGGTCGCTCTCTAAACAAAATTAAAAATCTTCCCGAACCTATTAACGATTCTATTTTTGCCATTGCCGCCGAAGAGTTTGGCTTTGTTGGTTCCTGCGCTCTTATTTTTATCTTTTATTTGTTTGTCTTACGTTCCTTTATGCTGGCAAAAAAATGCAATGACGAATTTTCAAAACTTGTAATTATTGGGTTTGCCTCTATTATCGGCATCCAAGCTTTTTTGCATATCGGTTCTATTTCCGGACTTCTGCCTTTAACCGGCGCCTCCCTTCCTTTTGTAAGCTATGGCGGCACTGCTATGGCAATTCTTCTTTCTATGGCTGGTGTTATGATGAATATATCAAAAAATATCTCTTAGCTGGTAATGCTAAAAATTATCCAATTATATTATAATAAATAATAAATGAGAAAAATAAGAATTATTTTTACCGGCGGTGGCAGTGGGGGACACATCTATCCTATAATTGCTGTTGCTGAAAAAATAAAAGAAATAGCCAGAAAAAACAATCTGGAATTAGAAATGGAATTTCTTGGCTCGGCAAAAAATTACCAGCCGATTTTAGAAGGATACGGTTTGTCAGTTAAAAAAATAACTGGTAGTAAAATCCGCCGCTATTTTTCCTTAGCTAATTTTCTTGAGCCATTTAAATTTATTTTTGGCTTGCTAGAAGCTCTTGTAAAAGTTTTTTTCTTTATGCCAGATGTTATTTTTTCTAAAGGCGGTCCTGGTTCTTTTTCGGTTGTTCTAGCCGCTGCTTTTTATCGCATTCCGATTATTATTCACGAATCTGACGCTGTCCCAGGATTAACAAACCGCCTTTCCGCTTTTTTTGCTAAAGCTGTTGGCGTTTCTTTCAAAAGCACTTTAGATTTTTTTGGTAAAAAATCCGCTCTTACTGGTAATCCTGTAAGAAGCGATCTCCTTGAAAACCGTGATGAAAAAGAATTTGCTAAAAGATACTGGGGTTTTAATCCTAAAAAGCCCCTTATTTTAGTTTTAGGCGGCTCCCAAGGTTCGGAAAGGATAAATGATTTTATTATCCAAAATTCTCCGGAAATTTTAAAAAAATATCAGGTTCTTCATCAAACCGGAGAATTAAACTACAGTCAGGCAAAAGGGGAGTTAAAATTTATTGCCGAACATCTTAATGAAGAAATAAAAAAAGGATATCAAATCGTTTCTTATTTTAAAAAAGACTTAAAAGAAGCTTTAGCGGCGGCAGACATTGTCGTCTCTCGTGCCGGCGCCGGTTCTGTTTTTGAGATAGCTTCCTTCGGCAAGCCCGCTATTCTTATTCCCTTATCGGAATCTGCCGGCGATCATCAAAGATTTAACGCTTATCAATTTTCTTCATTCGGCGCCGGGCTTGTTCTGGAAGAAAGCAACCTCTTGCCAAATGTATTTACAGTCATGCTTAAGAAAATTTTAGAAAACAAAGAAAAATACCAAAAAATGTCCGAATTATCTCAAAACTTTTTCATTCCCAATTCCGCCGAAATGCTCGCCGGAGAAGTTCTACGAATAGCCCTTAAATAAAAACTTTTAACTCTCGCATAAACAAAACTTGAAATTTAAAAGCTGAAGATATACTCTAAAGGCAGAATTACTAAAACTTAATAAGAAACAGGGAGAAAGAAAATGAACATTAAAAAAGATGTGCATTTATCAGTATTCGCTTGGAACGTTTTTAACAGAAAGAAATACGATTTACAACTTAATATGTTCTTTTTCTCTAGCTTTCCCATAATTGGTTGCATTATTTCTTTTTCGAGTTTTTTTGTAAAGGAAAGTTCTTCCCCTATGGAGTTTCCAATGAAGCTATCACTTTTCTGTTCTTTTCTTCTAATATTTTTTCTTATTTTTTTCTTTTTTTCGCGTAAAGTAAAAAAACTGAAAGAAAAGATAATAGAAATAAATAAAAAAGATATTTTTCTGGCAGAAAAAATAGAAGAATGGAAAAATGAAGTGAAAGAATGGCCTGTTGATTTAGTAAAAAGCACAGATAGTAAACTTGTAAAACTTGTAAAAAAAGAAGGATTAAAACCGGTAAGGATGGAATTTTTCCATAGAAATAAAATAGAAGCGGAAATGGACGGAATAATGAAAGGAAGTTGGGGTATATTCTCTTGGGGAGGAGAGCTTTTTGGTAATATTCAAGGAGATATTACACCCCAGTTTACTGACCCGGATGTAATATTAGTTTGCATTGATAAAGATGAAAACATCTTTAGAATTCTCTGCCCAAGCCGCCACTCACTCATTAATGCATTAAGAAATTTTTTTGAAAGCCTTGAAACAATAACAGGTTTTGGAATAGAAAGCTTTTCTTCTTGCTCTATTTCAAGATTCTTTAGCGAATTAAATGAATTAAGTGGTTTTCTTAACGGGATACATCCGTTGAACTCTTTAGAGTTTATTAGAGCAAAACTTGAAAAACCCCTAGAAGAACGTCCCTCAATAACTGCTCTATTAGCTCCGACTAAATCTGAATTGTGGGTAGCATCCCAAGTCGGATGCGAAGAGCAAGAAATGCAAGTGGTTATTCCTTTTTCTTTTATGTTTAAATTAAACGACTCTATAAGAAAAATACTGCCTCACTCTCCTGAACTTATAGAATTTCGCGACGGATTGCTTATTATGGATAATTGATAAATTTAAAGCCCTGAGTAAATCAGGGCTTTTATTTTACCTCCTTTTATTGTTTTTGTTCTGTCTATGAAATTATCAAATAAAACCAAAAAAGTAAACTATTACCGAAGAGTTTCTTGTGAAAGTTAAATAAACCTAGTAAATCAGCTCTTTTGTGGTAAACTTAACATATGCCTGAAAAGGAAGAAGTTCGTGTCCGTCTTGCTCCTTCGCCTACCGGTTTTCTCCATCTTGGCACAGCAA
>MHLG01000008.1:6388-11989 GCA_001821375.1 Candidatus Liptonbacteria bacterium RIFOXYD1_FULL_36_11
ATTTTTGCCCGCCGTTACGGAGGTAAATTTATTATTCGTATTGAAGATACCGATCTTGAACGGTCGGAAAAAAAATACGAAGAAGAAATTTTAAATGGTCTAAAATGGCTTGGCATAGAATCCGAAGAACCAGCTACAAGGCAAAGTGAAAGAACTGATATTTATGAGAAATATCTTAAAAAACTTCTTGAAGAAAAGAAAGCTTATTTTTGCTACTGCACTAAAGAAGAACTAGAAGCCGAAAGGCAGTCTTTTTTAAGCCAAGGCATCTCTCCTAAATATAGCGGCAAATGCCGCGATTTAGATGCTGACGGCAGAAAACCCCAACTTATTCGCCTTAAAGTTGCCGAAAAAGAAGTTTTTTTTAAAGACTTAATCCGCGGAAAAATTTCTTTTGACTCTGCTCTTTTTGGTGATTTTGCAATTGCAAAAGATGTTAAAACTCCTCTTTATAATTTTGCTAACGTAGTAGATGATTTTGCATTAAAAATCTCCCACGTCATTAGGGGAGAGGACCATATTTCTAATACTCCGAAACAAATTCTTATTCAAGAAGCCTTAGGTTTTCCATCTCCTCATTTTGCTCATCTTCCTTTAATTCTTTCTCCGGATAGAAGTAAAATGTCTAAACGTTATACCGAAACTTCTTTATTATCTTACAAAGAAGCCGGATACTTACCGGAAGCCCTAGTAAATTTTTTAGCTCTTTTAGGCTGGCATCCAGCGGACGATAAGGAAATTATGAACTTTGAAGAAATCTGCCATGAATTTGACATAGAAAAAATTCAAAAATCTGGCGCTATTTTTAATCAGGAAAAACTGGACTGGCTCAACTATCAATATATTAAAAAAATGGAAGAGGAAGAACTTTTTAAAAAAATAAAAGAATTTATTCCTCAAGATTGGCTGATTGAACCGGAAAAAGTAAAAAAAATTATTTCTATTCAAAAAGAAAGAATCAGAATATTGTCCGATATTAAAGAATTAGGAAATTTCTTTTTTAAACTTCCGGATTATGAACAAAGCCTGCTTATTTGGAAAGAAGCTTCTAAAGAAACTATCAAAAAAAACTTAAAAGAAAGCTTTAATATTATTAAATCTTTTCCGGAAAACTTTAACGAAAGAATAACAGCGCAAGCAGAAGAGTTTGGTAGGGGAGAAGTGTTTTGGCCTTTAAGAGTTGCTCTTTCTGGACTAAAAAACTCTCCGCCTCCTTTTGATCTTATCTTTGTCCTTGGTCTAAAAGAATCTGCAGAAAGAATAAAACTAGCCATTGAAAAACTGTAAATAAAAAAGAATTTTATGAAATCCGTGCTTAAAAAAACAATTCTTTTATTTTTATTAGCTTTTTTAGTTTCTACTCTAAATCCTCTTGTAATTTCTTATGCTTCCTTGTCTGACGAAATAGATAAGAAAAATAAAGAACTAGAAGAAGTTAATAATCAAATAAAATCGGTCCAAAAAGACTTAACTACCACTAATACGAAAAGCGCTTCTTTAGAAGGGGAGGTAAAACAACTTAATAATAATATAAAACAGTTAAATCTTGGCATCCGTTCCGCTGAAATTTCCATCAGTAAACTCTCTTTAGAACTTGAATCTCTTGGAGATGAAATTCAAGACACGGAAAAAAGCATTGCTGATAAAAATTCATCTATGGCTGATGTTCTAAAAGAAATGCAAATACAGGACAATGAAAATACTCTTGTTATCTTTTTAAAAAGTAAAAACTTAGCTGACGGTATGAATAATATTCAAAGCCTCCTTAATTTAAACGAAAAACTTACTCTTGAATCGCAAAATCTTAAAAATTTGCATGAAGAATTAGATGTTAAAATAAGAAACAGCACCACTAAAAAAGAAGATTTGGGATTACAAAATAGCAACCTCAAAAATCGCAAATCTCTAGTGGAAGATCAAACAGCTGCAAGAAAAGATCTTTTAAACCTTACTAAAAAACAGTCAAAAAGCTACGCCGATGAATTATCCGACTTAAAAAAACGCCAGGAAAGTATTGCTAATGAAATAGAAGATATTGAAAAAAAGATACGGGAAGGTGTTAATCCTAATTCTATTCCAACAAAAAGAGGAGTCCTCGAATTTCCTCTTAAAGATTACAGTTTAAATGACACATTAAGCCAAGAATATGGCGCCACGAAATTTGCTAAATATGGATATACTGGCGGATTTCACAATGGAATTGATTTAGCGATTCCTTTAAGCACACCGCTATTTTCAACTTCAAACGGAGAAGTAGTTGCTACTGGAAATCAAGACAATTATTGTTATCGTGGGGCTTATGGAAGATTTGTGGTCGTGAAAGACAACGGCAACCCTTTTATCACCCTTTACGGCCACCTTAGTAGAACATCTGTAGTCCCCGGTCAGAAAATAAGCAGGGGACAACTTATTGGTTATTCTGGAACAACTGGATATTCCACCGGCCCCCATCTCCACCTTTCCGTTTATCTTTCTTCTACTTTCTATATGGGTCCAAGTAAAGTATGCGGCCCAATGCCTTTTGGTGCTACTGTTAATCCTTTAGATTATCTTTCCTTAAACTAACATGGATTTTTTTACTTTAGCTGACCAAATTAAAAACCAAGTTATCTCACCATTTAGTGACGGTCTTTTTCTTATTATAAAAAGTTTAGGAAGCCTTTTTTTAATCATCTTTAACTTCCTCACAAATCTCTTTAAATAAAACTATTTATATAATTTTAAGTTCTATTTTTAAAAGCCCTCTTCCCTACCCTTATTTAAATAACAAGTCGCAAAATCTACCTTGTGCGACACATTATCTTATTCTCCCCCGCTGGCTTTTTATAAAATTAAACAAAAACAAAAAATGTAAAAAAGTCCCGTTTTTAAGCAGGACTTTATTTATATGAGTTCAGTAATTCTCTTTCTGCCTCTCTCGCTATCCTTAAAAAAATAAAAAGGGTTAGTTCTATTACTTTTTTCTTTCTCACTTCCCTTCCGGTAATTTTTTTAAGATAGCTTAATACTGCCTGTATTTTTTTTAGTCTTAAGCCAAAGAATACTGAAAAAACAACTTCATCTGATATTGACTGATTAGCCGGCCACTTTAAAAGATTTGACCCTTCCCCTCTCTTAAGAAAAAAAAGAGTAAGAATTAAATCTTCCGCATCAGAATATTTTTCTAATATTTTTTTTATTAAAACAGTTTCTTGTAAGCTTTTAAGAATAGAAACAGGCATCATATAGCACTCCTCCCCCTTATTTATTTTAAAAGTTTCTATTTTTAGATTATTATTACTTTATGCCAAAATCAAGTCTTTTTCCGAAAAATATAAAAAATGCCTCCGTCCACTTTATCGGCATAGGCGGTATTGGTATGAGCGCTCTAGCTCAGTGGTTCTTAGCCCAAAATTGGGCTGTTAGCGGCTCCGATGTATCGGAATCGCCTATTACTCAAAAACTAGCTAAAATGGGCGTAAAAGTGAAAATAGGCCACAAAAAAGACAATCTTCCTAATAAAACAAGTCTTGTCGTTTTTAATCAGGCAATTCCTAAAGAAAACCCGGAATATGAAGAAACTATCTGTCGCAAAATATCAATAAAAAGCTATCCGGAAATAATTGGCGAACTGACAAAAAAATACAAAACAATCTCCATTTCCGGCGCTCACGGCAAAAGCTCATCCACCGCTCTCGCTTCCCTTTCGGCTATTGAGGCCAACCTAGATTCAACCGTTATTATTGGAACTCTTCTTAAAGAATTTTCTAGTGGCGCGGGAAACTTTCGCCCAGGAAAAAGCGAATGGCTTATTTTAGAAGCCGACGAATTCGGCCGCGCTTTTTTAAATTATTTTCCTTTTGCCGCTCTTATCACTAATATTGATAAAGAACACTTGGACACCTACAAAGATTTATCCGATATTAAAAAAACTTTCCTTAAATTTTTTAATAACATTCTTCCTGATGGCATTCTTGTTTTAAATAAAGACAATAAAAACTTAAGAAGCTTATCCTTTGAAATAAAAAAACTTGTTTCTATAAAAGAGCTTAATCTTTTTTGGTATTCTCTTAATTCCCCCGCCGCTCGTAAAATAAAAAAAATTCTTCAAGTAAAAGGGCGGCACAATCTTTCTAACGCCACTGGCGTTTTTACTCTCTTAAAAGCGGTTGGCTTAAAAGAACAAGATATTCTAGCCGGATTTAAAAAATATTCTGGTTGCTGGCGCCGTTTTGAATTAAAAGGAAAAATTTTTGAAGCGGATGTAATTGATGATTATGCCCATCATCCGGAAGAAATAAAAGCCACTCTTGAAATGGCTCGCGAAATTTATCCGAAAGGTAAAATATCTGTCGTCTTCCAGCCGCACCATCAAGGCCGTCTCACTTCCCTCTTCTCTGAATTTACTAAAGCTTTTAAAAATGCCGACAATGTTTTTATTTTAGACACCTACAAAGTTGCCGGCCGCGAAAAAGAAAAAAAAGAAGAGAAGCAATTACGCTCCGCTTCAGATTTAGCGCTTGCTGTAAAAGCAAAATATATAAAAAATCCTTCTTCTCTCCCCTCTCTCTTAAAAGATGCTGGTAATAAAAAAGGAAACGTTATTATTATGATGGGCGCTGGCAACATTAATCTCTTTACTGAAAAATTAATAAACGGAGCATAAAAAACTCCCGGATCTTAAACCTTCGCACCGTTGCGTTAGCTCCCCGGGAGAGCGCTTACCTCATTACTCTTTGTCTGCAAAAGATGGGCCAAGAGGTAATGAGGCCTTCCTTCCTCTCTTTCTTCCTTGCGCCAGAGGAAGAGGAAAAGAAACTTTTATCTTGCACCCAAACTTTTTTTAGTATAACTTTTCTTTTTAAAAAATCAACCCCCTCCCCGTCCCCATTAATTATTGAAGATATTTTATGGTAAAATATCTCTTACTATGTTTTACCACAGTGAAAATGAATTTAAAGAATCCTGCGGCTACGTTATTGACGACACTTGGTATCCTCGTGTCACTAAAATAGTTGATATAAAATCAAAACCGTCTCTTTATCAATTTTATTCCTCTGTCGGTTTTACAAACGGCAATAAAATAAAAGAACAATCTGCCTCTGAAGGCACTTTAGTTCATGAGTATGTTGAAAAAATATTACTAGGCGAAAATCCAACCCCCCCTCTTGTTATCAAACCTGCCATTGACGCCTTCTCCCGCTTTTTTGAAAGAAGTAATATTGAAGCTTATCCGGACCTTATAGAAAAAAGAACAGTCCACTACGACTTCCGTTATGCCGGCACAGTGGACGCCCTTGTCTCTATGAATGGCCGCTTTGGAGTTTTAGATATTAAAACTTCTAAAGCTATTTACCGCGATTATAATCTGCAAACTTCCGCTTATTTTGACGCCTTGAAAAGCCAGTTTCAAAACCTTGAAGTCAGATGGATTTTACGTATAGACCAAGAAAGCCGTTGTCAAAACTGTGGTGCGCTTTTAAGAAAAAAAGGCGGCCGAGAAAAAATATCAAGACCCTTTCCTGATAACGGCGTTTGCCCCGCCGATAAACACGTCTGGAACGACACTCAAGGAGTAGTAGAACTTAAAGAGCTTCCCTCTCCTCATTATGAAGACTTTGA
>MHLG01000008.1:12003-16434 GCA_001821375.1 Candidatus Liptonbacteria bacterium RIFOXYD1_FULL_36_11
TGGGAAAACAGTTTTTGGCTTAAAAAAATCGGTTATCTTTAATTTAACTTTCGCATCCTTTTTCTATTATTATCGGAATCGCCTCAAAATCCCTCGCGTATAAATACCCCAAAGCGAAGCTTGAAGAAGCTATCAAAAAAAACAGCACAAAAAAAGCTATTTCTCTTTTTCTTTCCTTTATGGTAAATATTATTTTTTTCATTAATAAAGATAATATCACTTCTAAAATAAAAACAATATAAAAAAAATCGGCAGAGCTTCTTCCTGCCGGGTAAGAAAACTCTGCCGTGGGAAAAAAATTAAAAATCCATAGGGTTATTTCTCATCTCCGCTAATTCTTTTTTTATTTCTTCGGCTTCTTTTGCAATCCTTTTAATTGAAGCTTTTCCTTAAGGACATCTCCTCACCATTTCTTAAAGATTTTTTTATTGCTATTTTTTTAAAATATACTAAAAATAGCTTACTAAAATTATACCCGCAGGTCAATCTTAAATTTATAATCAAGTCTTGATTTTTTCTAAAAATAAAGTATTCTATTTCCTATGGCACATACAAAAGCAGGCGGTTCTACTAAGCTGGGCCGCGACTCAAGATCAAAAAGATTAGGCGTAAAAAAACAATCAGGCGAAAAAGTAAATCCTGGAGAAATTATCATCCGACAGAGAGGAACAAAATATCTTCCCGGAAAAAACGTCTGCCGTGGAAACGACGACACTCTCTTCTCAAAAAAAATTGGTGTTATAAAATTTCTTCAAAGATCCAAAATGAGTTTCACGGGAAAAAAGATTAAAAAAACTGTTGTGGAAGTAATTTAAAACTTTCCATCGCTTTTTAATTAACACTTAATAAAAAAGAATAACTCTAGCTTTAGCTAGAGTTATTCTTTTACTACTTCCACTTTTATTTTCTCCTTTTCCCCTTCTCCAAAATCAACCTCAATTTCATATTTCCCTAAATTTTTTATATGATGTTCCAAAATCACTTCCTTTGCTTTTATCCCCGCTTTTTTCTCCAACTCCTTTATTATTTCCTTTTCTCCAATTGACCCAAAAAGTTCTCCTTTTTCTCCCGCCTTTGCTTTAATTAAAAGAGTGATCTCACTTGCTTTTTGCGCTAAAACCTTTGCTTTCTCTTTCGCCTCGTTTTTCCTCTGGTCTTCCCTCCCTTTTTCTTTCTCTAAATTAAAAATTGCTTCTTTTGTAGCCGCTTTAGCCATTCCTTTCGGAAAAAGAAAATTCCTCGCATATCCATCCGGAACTTCCCTTACTCCCATTCTCTTTCCTATTTTTTTTACGTCTTGCAAAAGTATTACTTTCATTTTTTCAAATTATTTTACTACACCGCCGGCAATTTTCCTACTTTCCCTGTTTTTCCATTTCCTTCTTTAAAATCTCTAGCGCCTTTTCTAACTGCCGGTCGTATTTATTTTTTGCGTCCTCTTCCGTTATTTTTACATCTACATCCGGTACTAATCCATTTCCCTCTAATGTTTTTCCGCTTGGCAAAACCCACTTCGCTACTGTTATTTTTAGTGTTGACCCGTCGCTTAAAGATTCAAGCTGTTGCACCGTCCCTTTTCCAAAAGTCATTTCTCCGACTAGCTTTATTCCTCTTAAATCTCGGAGCGCTCCGGCTAAAATTTCCGAAGCGGAAGCCGATCCCTTATTCACTAAAATAACAGTTGGAAAATCCTTTAAAGCCGCATTTCCAGTTGATGGGAAATCTGTTTTCTTCCCATCTCTAAATTGCTCGCTAACCACCACTTTTCCGTTATCCACAAACCACCCGGCTAATCTTGTCGCCACTTCCAAATATCCTCCCGGATTATTTCTTAAATCAAGCACTAATCCCTTGCTTCCGGAAAAAAGCGACTTTACCATCGCCTCATAAAAAAGAGGTATTGAATTTTCATTAAAGCTCATCAACTTTATATAAGCTATGTCGCCTTTCATCTCCGACTCTAAAGTCGGCACTTGTATATTTTCTCGTGTTATAGAAACGTCTCGTGGCTCTTTCCACGAATCTCTAAAAAAGTTTATTGTTACTTTCGTTCCTATTTCTCCTCTTATTTTTTTCACCGCTGTCTGGGTGTCTAATCCGCTGGCATCTTCTCCGTTTATCTTTAAAATATAATCTCCCGCTTCCACTCCCGCTCTTTCCGCCGGTGTGCCTTTTAGCGGAGCCACCACTAATAATTTCCCGTCTTTTGTCTCTATTTCCATACCTACGCCTCCAAAATTTCCGTCCACATCTTCTTTAAATTTTTGCGAATCCTCCGGCGGCAAAAAAACAGAATACGGGTCCCCTAAAGAATTAACCAACCCGCTGATTGCTCCGTTATAAAGTTTTTGATTATCAACTTCGCCTCCTTTTAAATGCTTCCCTTTTATTAAGTCCCAAGTTTCCCAAAAAGTGGAAAAGTTTATATCTTTTGATTTTCCTTGCTCCGCTGCTTCCGGCACTCCCACCACTGAAATGGTTTTCGGATTTGCTTCCCCTATGCTAAATCCCAAATAAAAAACAATAAACAATAAAACTGCTACCCCGATTGCCTCTCCAGCAATCTTAAAAATCTTTTTTGCGTTTTCTTTCATCCATTTTATTTTATCCCAAATAAAATTTTCAAACAAGCCTAAAAGTGCGAATATCTTTCGCTTTTTTATCTCTTCTGTCTTCTCTCTTTTTCTGTTATTGTAGAAAAATGGAACCGGCTGTTAAAAACGATTATTTAAGCAAAATAAAAGATAGAAATAAAAAATCACACGTTTACCGTAAATTTCAGCTCACCGGTCTTGAAATTGCAATGTATCTGGAAGATGAAAAGCATAAATCCCTTTATATTAAAATGGCAAAATTCGGCGATGAATATAAACTTCTCTCTCTCGCAAAAGATGTCGGTGACAGAAAATCCATAGAAAACAAAGGTGGTTATTTTATGAAAATTGTCTTTAAAAATATGCCCGAGGTGGTAAAAGCTTTCAAGAAAAAAGAAATCGCCGAATTTCTTCCTCAAATTAAAAAATCAAAATCTGCTCAAAAGTTAAAAAAGAAAAAAACAAGCTTGCAAAAAAAAAGAGCTAAAAAACAAATTTCAGCTCCTGCTAGTGCAAGCTAATTTTCTCACTTTTTCAATAAAGATAACGGAAACATTTTTTCTTCTCCCTTCTTTTTAGTCTCTCCTAAATTTTGTTTTCAAATCCGCCCACGGACCATTTTTGACATCTATTTTATTTTTAATACTTACATTTTTTCTACCGCTTTTTTTCCTTAGCCCAATTCTAGTATTCTCCCCCTTGCATACTGGACACTTCTTCCATGAGGGATTTTCGTTAAAAATTTTTTCCGTGAAATACTCCTCGTGTTCACAACTAAGACAAAGGAAAAAATGAGTAAGTTCAAAAGACATATTCTTTCTCCTTCCTTTTCCTTATTAAAAATTGAAAAAAATCTTTTTTCATAATATAATAAAAACGAATAAAAATCAAATGAAAATCATTACTGTCCAAAATAAAAAAGACGAAAAATTTCTGCGCTCTAAAACAGCCCCCTTTATTTTTTCCAATTTTTCTTCTAAAGAACTAGCCGCTATCTTAAAAAATATGAGGAAACTAATGAAAGATCATAATGGCGCCGGCTTAGCTGCCAACCAAGTCGGAATCAACGCCAGTTTTTTCATCGCCGAGCTTTTTACAAAAAACAATTCTGCTCCAAAATTTTTTGCCGTTTTTAATCCACAGATAGAAAAATCTTCCGAAGAGAAAAAATTAGATATAGAAGGATGTTTAAGTATACCCGAAACATCCGGCATAGTTGAAAGGCGTAAAAAAATCATCGTCTCTGGTTTTGATAAAAACGGCAAAAAAATAAAAATAAAAGCTTCTAACATTCTTGCCAGAATTTTCCAACACGAAATAGACCACTTAAATGGCGTCTTATTTACGGATAAAGCAAAAAACATCCGCCATGCCGACCCCTCTTCTCTTCCTCCTTCCGCTTAATTTATTTTAAAATTTCTATGAATTCCAACACTGGTAACAACTTTATTTTTTTTGGCTCTCCTAAATTTGCGGAAATTATTTTAAACAATCTTATTAAATCAGATTTTAAGCCGCATCTTATAGTTTGCAGTCCCGACCGCCCTCTTGGCCGTAAACAAATTATCACTCCCCCGCCGGTTAAAATCTTAGCCGGAAAAAATAATATAAAAATTTATCAGCCGGAAAAACTTGATATTAAAAATTGGCAGTCGGAAATTTCCGAAAATTTTGATTTTGCCATCGTTGCTGCCTACTCAAAAATAATTCCGAAAGAAATCCTCAAACTTTTTCCTTTAGGCATTATCGGCGTCCACCCTTCCCTTTTACCAAAATATCGCGGCGCTTCTCCTATCCAATCGGCTATTTTAAGCGGCGAAGAAGAAAGCGGCGTCTC
>MHLG01000009.1:0-8022 GCA_001821375.1 Candidatus Liptonbacteria bacterium RIFOXYD1_FULL_36_11
CATAAATTGTCATATGCGCTCCAGAATATCTGCCTTTGCCGCTCATATAAAGTATCTAGGTGGAGGATATCATATGAACCAGTACAGGGTATTGACAAATTTCTTTTGCCTGCTATAATACACCTAACAATCTTCGGATTGGTAGCACTATTAAAACTAAGGAGGATTCACCATGGATGTACGAAAGTCTTACCAGCAGCAAACTCAGGAATTTACTTACACGGCGGTCCCCACCATCTTGCGCCTTCGATAACGGCGCCGGCTACGAGAGCTTCAACCTCTCGTAGCCGAAAACCCGAATTTCCAGGAGGAACGTAAATGTGGCGAAAGGCCTTTCCTCCTGGTGGAGTCTAATGCTCCACCAGGAAAAATCCTCCACCCCCACTTTTCAAGTGGGCGATAAGAACCTTTTTGGCGGGCAAGGGCATGGTACTACCATAAGTGAAACGCTACTGGTCACGGTCATCCCCGCCACAGGCGCCTCTATCTCGGATACGGAGAACGAAGAGCTTCTCTCCTAGATAGGTCGGGCGCAAAAACCGTGGTGGAAAAGAAATAATTTTTTTCTTTTCCACCACACCCACATACCGACCAGCTGCAGCTGGCCAACCAAACACGGTAGGGAAGAGGTATTTTTACCTCTTCCCTACCAAACGACTCTCCCGAAAGAGCCGTTTTTTATTTACCCTGTTAAATAAAATCCTTTGGATTTTAATTTGCGAAGCAAATTATTTAACCGGGGTTTACCCTATAAGTTTACTTCTTTTTCCTGTCATTCCGGCGTACGCCGGAATCCAATTATAATTCCTATTATATCCTGAGTTCTTAACGAAGGACCACCTACCACTTTCCAACTTTATTCACCCCGTGAAATAAAAAATTTTAATTTTTTAATTTTCTGAAAGAAAATTATTTAACCGGGGTAGACTTTCAACTCTTCTATATTCGTATCATTCGCATACATTTGTATATTAGTATCTTAATTTGGTTTTTTACTTTTCCCGTTGTATTCTTTTTATAATGAAAGAATCTGAAATTCTTTTAGAAAACCTCATAATCCACTACTATTTTTCCGGCCCGCCGGAAAAAAATACTCCTCTGATTATTCTTCTCCACGGTTGGGGAGCGGAATCTTCTCTTTGGAGAAATTTTATGGAAAAGCTTTCTTTAAACGGTTTTACTTCTTACGCTCTTGATTTTCCCGGCTTCGGCAAATCTTCTCTCCCGCCAAAAGATTTTAGCCTTAAAGATTTCGCCGCTATAGTAAAATCTTTTTCTACTCGCCTCGGCCTTTCAGAAATAATTTTAATCGGTCACTCTTTCGGCGGCCGGGTGGCTATAAAATTTGCCTCTCAAAATCCCACCTTAATAAAAAAACTTGTTTTAATAGACAGCGCTGGCGTTCGCACCAATTCTTCCCTAAAACGCGCCAGTTCTTTTTTTGCTAAATCAGCTAAAATATTTTTTCTCCTTCCTTTTTTAAAACCGTTAAAAATCTTTCTTTATCGTCTTATCGGCGCGGAAGACTATCTTTCTAATCCTGCCCTAAAAGATATTTTTTCCCGTGTCGTAGAAGAAGATTTGCGTGATCTTATGACTGCCATTAAACAGCCGGCGCTTATTATCTGGGGAGAAAAAGACGAGGTTACTCCGCTTTCTTTTGCTAAAATAATGGAAGAGCGTATTCAAAACTCCCGCCTTGAAGTTTTAACCGGCGCCGGCCACTACAGCTTCTTGGATAAACCGGAAGAATTTACAAAAACGGCAATTAATTTTTTAAAATCCTAATCTATGTTTTTTTTCAAACGCCCCACTTTTTTTCTTTATCTCTTTCAGCTGGAAAATTATTATCCTTTCCGCTTTCTTGGAGTTTCCTTAAAAAACATTTTTAATTTTAACAGCGAAAGGCGGCAAAAGCTTATCTGGACAAAAAAAGCTATTCTCCTTTTTATTTTTTCCGTGCTCATCTTTTTTATCATTTCTTTCCTGCCATTCCTATTTTT
The DNA here is from genome assembly GCA_001821375.1 of Candidatus Liptonbacteria bacterium RIFOXYD1_FULL_36_11. Taxonomy (GTDB): domain Bacteria; phylum Patescibacteriota; class Minisyncoccia; order UBA6257; family XYB1-36-10; genus XYB1-36-10. The sequence goes on from MHLG01000009.1 coordinate 2,004, forward strand.
TGAAAATTTTTTTATTTCCTTTGCTTTTTTTATTATTTTTGCCGCCTTCCTCCTTTTTTTCTTCTTTATTCCTCTCTTGCTTTCTTATCTTTTTATCTTGCCTTCTGACCTTTTTGCAAAATTTTTAATAATTTCCCGTGCCAGAAAAAAAATTGCCTCTTTTTCTAATCTTAAAATAATCGGCGTTACCGGCAGCTACGGCAAAACCACTATGAAAGAAATTCTTTTTTCCATCCTTTCGGAAAAATTTAAAGTTTTAAAAACTCCCGAAAATTTTAATACTCCGCTTGGCGTCTCTAACTTTATTCTTTCCGGCCTTTCCGCCGACACAGAAATCCTTATTGTTGAAATGGGAGCTTATAAGATAGGGGATATAAAAAAGCTTTGCCGCCTTGCTCCGCCCGATATTGCCGTTATCACCGGCATCAACGAAAGTCATCTGGAAAGGTTTAAAAAAATAGAAAACACCGTTAAAGCAAAATTTGAAATAGTAGAAAACTCCAAGCCAAAAGCTTTAATTGTTTTAAATGTTGATAACGATTTAATAGTTTCAAATTATAAAGAATACCTAAAAAATCGCCCGGTTGCTTTTTATACTGCCAGCCGCCATTATCTTGCTAAATACCAAATAAAAAATTTTGTTTTTTTGCCGGACGGCACCGGTTTGCGTTTCAGTCTTATGAATCCAAAAGGCGAAATTGGCCCGTTTCAAGTTAATCTTTTAGCTGAATACGCCACTGGCTCTTTTTCCGCCGCCGCGCTTATTGCCGAAAATCTCGGTTTGACTTCAGCGGAAATTTTACACGGAGCCTCAAAAGTAAAACCGGTTTCTCACCGTCTTGAACCTTTAAGAAATCCAAACGGTGTTTTAATAATTGATGATAGCTACAACGGCAATCCCGCTGGCGTTAAAGAAGCTTTAAGAGTTTTAGCTCGTCTTGCCCCCCGCCGCCGTATCTACATCACTCCCGGACTTGTGGAAATGGGTAAAGAAGCCGAAAGAATCCATAAAGAAATCGGTTTTGAACTTGCCGCCGTGGCTCAAATAATTATTTTAATAAAAACCAGCGTTACTCCTTTTATTAAACAAGCATTATTAGAACGCCATTTTCCGGAAAATAATATAAAAGAATTTTCCTCTATGAAAGAAGTAGAAGCCGCTTTGCCGCAAATCGTAAATTCTGGCGATGTCGTCCTTTTTCAAAACGACTGGCCTGACAACTACTCATAAAAACAAAATCCCCGAAGTCGTCTTTTTAGACAACTCCGGGGTAACAGATTATTCCTTCTCTTCTTCCGGCTTTTTTAAATAGCCGGCGATCTCATTTATTTTGCTGGATATATTCCAGCAAAATAACATTATCGCGATCACCGGAAAAAAAAGAAAAAATTGCATGCTTTCCTTATAATCCAGCCCCGAGAAAACATGCGCAACACCGCGACATAGATCAGCGAAAAAAACACAAGATAAAAGAGAAAAAATCACCCCAAAAATATACGATAAATTCATTTTTTTGCCTCCCTTTTCTTTCTTTATTCCGCCCATTCCGTTTTGAATCCGAACACTTGAGGGTAAAATAGACACATGAAAAAGAAGCCCAAGATAAGTAGAGTGGAAAGGTTGGAAATAAGTATCCTTCTTCAAAAAGGATACGGAATAAGAGAGATGGGAAGGGTCTTAGATAGAAGCCCCTCCTCTATCCTGGAAGAGATAAAGAAAAATAAGGTAAATGGAGTTTATCACCCCAAAAAAGCGCATCATAAATCATACATCAGAAGAAAATATGCCAAGTATCAGGGTAAAAAGATAAATGAAAATGATAAGCTAAGAGAATACATCATAGATAAGTTAGAAAGAAGTTGGAATCCAGAGGTAATATCGGGAAGAATAAAGAAAGAAAACCTTGGTTTTTATGCCAGTAAAACCTCAATCTATGAATGGTTAAGGAGTATCTATGGAACAAGATACTGCCATCTCCTTCACGCTCAGAGATACTATGTAAAAAGAAGAAAAACAAAAAAGAATAGGAGAGTGATGATTCCCTATAGAAAAGACATCAGTTTACGGCCTAGAATAACCGGTTTTGCCCATTATGAAGTCGATACCGTAATCTCGGGAAAAAGACATAAAAGTAAAGTTTCTTTATCTGTTATCTATAACATCAACTCAAAATATGTGGATATGAGAAAGATTAATAACCTCAAACCAGTTACTTTCAACCAAGCCATCCTTTCTATGAAGCAAAGAGTAAAAAAAATAAGGACTCTTACCTTAGATAATGGAATAGAGAATAAACATCACTATCAGTTAGGGCTTGATACCTATTTCTGCCGCCCTTATCATTCTTTTGAAAAAGGAGGAGTGGAAAATGTAAACGGATTAATAAGAAGATACATCAAAAAAGGATCTGATATCTCAAAATATTCTTCTCAATATATCAAACAGGTAGTTGATATTCTAAATAATAAACCTAGAAAATCATTAGACTATCAAACTCCTTATGAGGTTATGATAAAATACAATCAATTATCATTAAACAAACAAAAAACACCCTCATTGGGTGTTCGGATTGAGGGGTGAATTTGCCTTTTTTATACTCTTTGCATTATATACCTTTTAATCAAATATGTCAATGATAAATTTTCCCCTTCTTTTTGCCGTTTTTTCTTCCATTTGCCAGTTTTCTTTTAAAAAGCTAAAATAAAAACCAATGAAAACTATTGGTCTTGTTTTTGGTGGTAAAAGCGTGGAACACGACGTTTCCGTTATTTCCGCGCAAATTATTTCTAAAGGCTTTGAAAGCCTCAAAAATAAATTTAAGCTGGTTCCTATTTATATAAACAAAAAAGGGAATTGGTTTCCTTTTTCTGCCTTTCCTCCTCTTGAAAAAATTAAGTCTCTTAAAGAAAAAGAAAACAATATTTTTTTCTCAATTCGTCCGGAAGGGGAGAAACTTATTTTAAAAACAGGCGTCTTGGGAAAATCAATCGCGATAGATATTATTTTACCAATCATTCACGGCACAAACGGCGAAGACGGCACTTTGCAGGGTTTTTTTGAAACTTTAAATATTCCTTATGTCGGCGCTGGCGTTTTAGGTTCCGCAGTCGGTATGGATAAAATTTTGATGAAAGATATCTTAAAATCAAATAAACTGCCGGTAGTGGATTATTTAAGTTTTACTAGAAACGATTTAAAAGAAAAAAAAGATTTTATTGTAGAAGAAATAGAATCCCGCTTGCCTTACCCTGTTTTTATTAAACCCTCCAACTTAGGTTCTAGTATTGGCATCACAAAATCCGAAGACAAAAAATCTTTAATTTTTTCTTTGGAAGTTGCCGCCGCCTACTCTGAAAGAATTATTGCCGAGCGCGGCGTAAAAAACGCCAAAGAAATAAACTGCGCTGTTTTGGATGACGGCGGCAAGATTATTTCTTCCCTCCTTGAAGAGCCGATGCATTACACAGAATTTTTAACCTTTGAAGAAAAATATGTTGGTGGCGGCAAAGGCGGCACGATGAAAGGATTAAAAAGTAAAGTGAAAATTCCCGCGGAACTTTCTGAAAAAATAACTGCGGAAATAAAAAATCTTGCCTTAAAAACCTTTAAAGTTTTAGATTGCGCGAGCATCGCCCGAGTGGATTTTTTAGTTGAAGAAAATAGAAAAATTTTTATTAACGAAATAAACACTCTACCCGGCTCTCTTCAACAGCATCTTTGGAAAGCGAGTGGCATAGATTTGCCTGATCTTCTGGAAAAAATCATTTCTTCCGCTGAACGGAAATTTTCCGAAAAGAAAAAAAATCTTACTCTATTTAACTCGCCGCTTCTTAATTGATTTTGGAACCAATGAGCTCAACTAATTTTGCCGATTCTACTCTTAAAATTATCTATGAAGATAATAATTTTATTGCCTTAAATAAACCGGCTGGCGTTTTAGTCCATTCTGTTATCGGCAAGAAAAATGAAAAAACTGTTGTTGATTTTTTAACTTCTCATTTTCCTCCCATAAAAAAAGTGGGGGATGATCCTGAAAACCGCCCCGGCATAGTCCATCGTTTAGATCGCGACACTTCCGGCGTTATTATCGCCGCCAAAAACCAGCCCACTTTCCTTTTTTTAAAATCTCTTTTTCAAAATCGTCTTATTTCCAAGACTTATTTAGCTGTAGTTAAGGGCTGGCCTAAAGAAAAAATCGGTCTTATAGATAAGCCGATTGGCATTAAAAACGGCACCACTAAACGATCCACCCGTTCCGATAAAATGAAAAAAGAAGCTATTACTTCTTTTATTGTTCAAAAAAAATTTAAAAAAGACGGCAAAGAATATTCCTTACTTGAAGTTTCTCCGAAAACCGGCCGCACGCATCAAATCAGAGTCCATCTATCTTCTATTGGTCATCCTATTGTCGGAGATTCTCTTTATGGAAAAAAAGACAAAGAAAAAAATCTTCTTCTTCACGCTTTCTCTTTAAAATTTACCTCTCCCTCCGGCTCAAAAATTATTATAGAATCCGACCCTCCTTCTTATTTTTCTGATTTTATCAGCTGATTAATGTTTTCCACTTATCTTTTTCATTTTCTTTGCTATAATATAAAACATGAATAAGCCCGCTTCTAAAAAAGGCTTTACCTTACTTGAACTGCTTGTCGTTATTGGTGTCTTAGCAATCTTAGCCACCGCCACTCTTTTAGTTTTAAATCCTATAGAAATAATGCGTCAGTCGCGCGATGCCGCCCGAGTTTCTGACTTAGCCACTTTAAAAAGCGCTATTAGCGTTTATATTACCGGCGTTTCTTCCCCGGACCTTGATGGAGGAACTACTTCCTGCACTACTCTTTGTTATGTCAATGCCGCGAGCGTTACCTCAAACTGCGCTGGTCGGCATGGCACAAAAACAACCACTGAAGATTCAGATAGAACAGTGGACGCTCTCGGCTGGGTGCCAATTGATTTTACAGATATTCCCGGAGGCTCTCCTGTCTCCGTTCTCCCTATTGACCCGACTAACACCGCCACTTACTTTTATTCCTATGCCTGTGACGACACCAACAAAACCTTTGAACTTAACACCGTTTTTGAAAGTGTTAAATATCTTACTACTGATGATTATGATGGAAAAGATGGGGGAAATAGTGCTACCACTTACGAAGTCGGCACTGAACCCGGTTTGGATATATAAAAATTTTTTATTTTGAATATGTTTTATAATCTAACTAAATTCAAAAAGGCGAATCTTTTATTTTTATAAATTAAAATAATAAAAAAAGTTTTAAAAAAATGATTAAAAAAAACACAAAAATTAACAAAAGAGGTTTTACTCTAATGGAACTTCTTATCGTTATCGGCGTTCTCGCAATCCTTGCCACTTCCGCCACCTTAGTCTTAAATCCAGCCGAACTCTTAAAACAAGCTCGCGATTCTACAAGAATTTCCGACTTGTCCACTTTAAATAATGCTTTGAGTCTTTATGTAACAAATGTTTCTTCTCCGGATATGGACGGTTCTGCCGGCGCCGCTGGCACCTGTGCTGTTAACTGTTTTACCCATATATCCGGAACAGCCGCTAATTGCGGCGGAAGAAACGTTGGTGCTTCCACTTCCACTCCTTCCCGCACCGTTGATAACGTCGGTTGGATTCCCGTTACCTTTACTGATATTCCCGGTGGCGCTCCTTTATCTAACGTTCCGGTAGACCCGACGAATAGCACTTCTTACTTTTATTCCTATGCCTGTGATGACACTAATGAAACTTACGAACTTGACACCGTTTTTGAAAGTGTTAAATATCTTACTACTAACGACTACGACGGAAAAGATGGTGGTAACGCCGCCGCGGTTTATGAAGTTGGCAGTGATCCAGGATTGGATATATAATAAAAAGATAGTTTTTACGGCAGTTTTATTATGCTTTTTAATTTATATTTTGTAAAAATAGCTCTTTTAGCTATCGTTTTTTTGGCGCAAATAAAAAAACGCTCTCTTTCCGTTTCTTTCGTTAAATATTTCTTTCTTTTT
>MHLG01000009.1:8037-19241 GCA_001821375.1 Candidatus Liptonbacteria bacterium RIFOXYD1_FULL_36_11
AATACCAAATTTGGGCCAGTGATAAAATAGGGCAATATTTTATCACTGAAGATAAATCTTACTTTCCACGCTATTTATTCACCCATAAATTTTTTGAACCTTATCTTATTTCTTTAGCTGTCGCTCTCTTTTCTTTTTTTATTTTAAGAATTTTAAACCGCAAAGCCGGCAGCCGCTTTTTCTATAACGAAGAACCTTATCTTTGCGCCTTAGCTATTTTTCTCTCCGGAAATCCCGGCTGGTTTTTTTATCTTATAACTCTTTTTTCATTCCACCTTTTTCTTTCTTTTTTCTTTTTAATAAAAAATAAAATAAAAAGCATTAACGAAAACACTTCTCGTGTTTCCTTTCTTTATCTTTGGCTTCCTTCAGCTCTTTTTGTTATACTTTTAAGTGGTTGGCTTTCAAAATTTTATTTTTGGTACGTTTTAGAAATATAAATGCTTCAAATTCCTCATGAAAAGTTAAAGGAATTTCTTTTAAAAGACGGGCTTGTTTCTGAGTCTGACTTTTCTGCGGCGCAAGAAGACGCTAACCGCCTCGGTCAAGATCTGGGGGATGTTTTGATATCTCGCGGCATCATTAACGAGCGGTATCTTTTGGGATTAATTAGTAATTATTTTGGTGTGGAAAGCACCAATTTGGATATCAGCTCTCTTGACGAATCTGTAGTCAAACTTTTGCCGGAAGAAATTTCTAGAAAAAGAAGAATCGTCGTTTTTAAACGCAACGCCGATAATTCCTACGATGCCGCTATGGAAAATCCGAGCGATCTTGAAACGATAGAATTTGTTTCTAATTTTCTTAAATCTTCTCTGCATCCATTTTTAACTTCTTCCAGCGAACTTAGTAAAGCTTTTTCTGTTTATAGCCGGGAGTTTACTAAAGATTTTAAAAAAACTATAGAAGAAAATATTCGCGCCTCCTTAGAAAGCAAAGCTAAAGGCATAGAAGAAGCAGCCGCCGATGTTCCCATAGTTGCTTTAGTTGATAATATTCTTTCTTATGCTGTTTCTCTTCGCGCCTCTGATATTCATATAGAAATTTTAGAATCCTATATTCTTATCAGATACAGAATAGACGGAATTTTGCATGAAATTATGCAAATACCGAAAGAAATTCACGCCGCTATAATAGCTAGAATAAAACTGTTATCCCAATTAAAAATGGACGAACATTCTAAACCGCAAGATGGGCGTTTTCGTTATGAACTTATTAAAGAAAATATAGATATCAGAGTTTCTATTATGCCCACTTTTCATGGCGAAAAAATCGTTATGCGTCTTTTGCCGGCCGCGCAAAAACCCCTTTCTTTGGAAGAGCTTGGTATTCACGGAAACGAAATTACGAAAGTAATAGAAAATATAAACAAAACTTACGGCATGGCTTTAGTTTGCGGTCCTACCGGCTCCGGTAAAACAACTACTCTTTATTCCATTCTTAATATCTTAAACAAGATGGAAGTTAATATCGTTACTGTTGAAGACCCGATAGAATACGAAATTAAATATGTTAATCAAACGCAAATTAATCCGAAATCTGGCATCACTTTTGCGAGTGGCTTACGTTCTATTCTCCGTCAGGACCCAAATATTATTTTAGTCGGTGAAATTCGTGATGAAGAAACGGCTGAAATTTCTGTCCACTCTGCTCTTACTGGCCATTTAGTCCTTTCTTCCTTGCATACCAATGACGCCCCGACTGCTATTCCTCGTTTTATTGATATGAAAGTAGTCCCTTTTCTCGTAGCCGCTGTTATTAACGTTATTATTGCTCAAAGGCTTGTTAGAAAAATCTGCCCATCCTGTATTTATTCCTACACTCCGGACAAAAAAGTTTTAAAAACCGTAGAAGACCAAATAAAAGAAACTGGCGTTTCCGAAATTCCCTCCTTGCCCAAAGTTCTCTTTAAGGGAAAAGGTTGTCCTGCCTGCGGCGGTTCTGGCTACCAAGGACGTATCGGCATTTTTGAAATTTTAAGCATTGACGATGAAATTAGAGAACTGATTATCAGTCAAAATTTTAGTTTGGAAAAATTAAAAGGAATGGCAAGAAAAAAAGGAATGGTTTCTATGTTTGACGACGGTATAAGAAAAACTGAAATCGGCGTTACTACTTTAGAAGAAGTTCTTCGCGTTATTCGCGAATAATGAGTAAAAAAATGTTATAATTATTTTTTATGCCGGAACTCACAGATAAAAAAGTAAAAAACTTAGAGCTCTTAGCAAACACTATTCGTCAAGACATTATTGAAATGCTTGTCTTAGCCGGTTCCGGTCATGTCGCCGGCTCTTTAGGAATGGCGGATGTTTTTTCCGCCCTTTATTTTCATATTTTAAACCATAACCCGAAAAAACCAAACTGGAGCAGCCGCGACCGAGTTATTTTATCAAACGGCCACATCTGTCCCGTTCTTTATGCCTCTCTTGCGCGCGCCGGTTATTTTCCCTTGGAAGAATTAAAAAAACTTCGCAGTACCCATTCTCGCTTAGAAGGACACCCACATTTTAGCTCTCTCCCCGGAATTGAAAATACTTCCGGCCCTCTCGGTTCTGGCTTATCCCAAGCTATTGGAATTACTCTTGCTTTCCGCCTTGATAACTTAAAAAATAGAATCTTTTGTTTGATGTCGGATGGTGAACATGACACTGGCAATACTTGGGAAGCCATAATGTCCGCCGGAAAATACCGTTTAAATAATCTTACCGCCATTATTGACCGCAACAATATTCAAATAGACGGCTTTACTGAAGATGTAATGCCTCTTGAATCTCTGCGTGCTAAATATGAATCTTTTAATTGGCATATTTTGGAAATAGACGGCCACAACATTGAAGCAATTATTGATGCTGTAAATGAAGCCAAAGCTATTTACGAAAAACCTACCGCTATCATTGCTCACACTATTCCCGGCCGCGGTGTTGGTTTTATGGAACATGATTTTTCCTGGCACGGCAAACCGCCTACTGAACGTGAAGCTAGGGCTGCTCTTCTTGAACTCCGCACTCTTTCCGGTCGCCTCAAAGAAGAATAATTTAACTTTTTTCAATTAACTTTATAAACTTTTAATCATCTCTTATGACTGCCCGTAAAACAGAATCTGATAAAAATACTTTTTCCGACAAGCCAAAACTTGCCGCTCTCCGCGACGGTTTTAGCGAAGGCATCTTAAAATTAGGAGAAGAAAATAAAAACGTTGTTCTTTTATGCGCCGATGTTGCCGAATCCACCCGCTCTCATTTTTTTAAAGAAAAGTTTCCGGAAAGATTTTTTGAAATGGGCGTTGCTGAACAAAATATGGCCGCTGTTGCCGCCGGTTTTGCTCTAGCCGGAAAAATTCCTTTTATTTCTTCCTATGCTGTTTTTTCTCCCGGCCGTAATTTTGAACAAATAAGAACCACAATTTGTTATAGCAATTTAAATGTTAAAATAGCCGGACACCACTCTGGATTATCCGCCGGTCCCGATGGTGCTACTCACCAAGCTTTGGAAGATATTACTATGATGCGCGCCTTACCTGAAATGAAAGTTTTTGTGCCTTGTGATGCTTTAGAAGCGAAAAAAGCTGTTATTGCTTCAGCAAAAATTCACGGTCCGGTTTATATTCGTCTTGCTCGTGAACGCACGCCGCTTATCACCTCCGCAAAAACTCCTTTTATTCCCGGTCGAGCCGACATTATCTTTGAACCGAAAGAAAAAATAAAACCACAAGTTTTAATAATCGGCGCCGGACCTGTTCTTTATGAAGCTCTTCTTGCTGCCGCTGTTTTGGAAAAAGAAAAAATTGGCGCCATTATTTTAAATCTTCACACTATAAAACCTCTTGATGAAAATAAAATAATTGAATTGGCAAAAAAAACCGGTTGCGTGGTTTCAATTGAAGAACACCAGATTTTTGGCGGAGTCGGCGGCGCTGTTTCCGAACTTCTTTCCAAAAAATATCCTATTCCGATGGAATTTGTTGGTGTAAAAGATTCTTTTGGAAAATCAGGGCTTTATTCTGACCTTATAAAAAAATATAATCTGGATAGCGCTTCCATTATTGAATCCGTAATGAAAGTTATAAAAAGAAAAAAGTTCTAAAGGTAATTTCTATGGAAGCCGTTTACAAAAAGATAAGAAAATTCCTAAAAAAACTAGGCCCCGGATTCATTACTGGTGCTTCTGATGACGATCCTTCGGCTATCGCCACTTATTCGCAGAGCGGCGCCGAGTTTGGTTACCGCCAACTTTGGACGCCGCTATTTTCTTTGCCTTTTATGATTGTTGTTCTAGAAATGGCCGGACGAATTGGACTTGTTACTGGTAAAGGATTAGCTGGAATAATTAAGCGGTATTACTCAAAAAAACTGCTCTACACGTCTGTTCTCCTACTTTTATTTGCTAATATTATTAATATTGGCGCTGTCTTGGGAGCAATGGCGGCTGTTTTAAATCTTTTATTGGGAATTAATTTTCTTGTTGCCCTTATTGCTATTGTGATTATCAGCTTAGCCTTAGAAATGTTTATTCCTTACCGCATTTATGTAAAATTTTTAAAATATTTAACCATTTCTCTTTTTGCCTATATTATTGCCGCTTTTTCCATTCCGCAAAATTGGTCCCAAATTTTATCGGCAACTTTTTTTCCGAAAATTTATTTTACTCCCGAAAACATCATAAATTTAGTAGCTATTTTTGGCACTACTATTTCTCCTTACTTATTTTTTTGGCAGGCGGATGAAGAAGTGGAAGAAGAAATTTTACACCATAAATTAAAAATAACTAGTGAAAATCGTCCTAAAATTACCACTAAAGATTTAAAAATAATGCGCTTTGATACAATTATCGGTATGTTTTTTTCCAATATTGTAGCCTTCTTTATTATTTTAACAGCCGCCGCCACTTTATGGCCGGAGGGTATTAATAATATCTCTACAGCAACAGAAGCCGCCGAAGCCTTAAAACCTCTAGCCGGCAACTTTGCTTTTTTCCTTTTTGCTTTAGGAATAATTGGCACTGGAATGTTATCCTTGCCAATTTTAGCAAGTTCAGCGTCTTATGCTTTTAGTGAAGCTTTCGGTTTTAAAGAAGGCTTGTACCGCAAATGGAAAAAAGCTCGCGTCTTTTATGGAGTAATTTTTATAGCCACTATTCTTGGTTTATTAGTTAATTTTTCTTCCATTCCTCCTTTTAGGATGCTCTATTTTGGCGCTGTTCTAAACGGCATTATTGCGCCCCTTCTTTTAATTATTATGCTTTTAATTGCTAATAATAAAAAAATTATGGGAGATTTTACAAACTCAAAACTTTCAAATATTCTGGCAGTAATCATCACTTCTTTTATGGCAATAATCGCTTTATACTTGTTATATGATTTTTTTAAGAATTGGGATATTTTTGCAAACTTTATTAATAATATTATTTAATCACTAATTTATGTTTGACGTTATTACTATCGGCACCGCTACTAAAGATGTTTTCCTAAAGCTTCCCGGCGCTAGAATTATTCGCGATAAAAAAGAACTGGAACACTTGCACATCTCTATCGCCGAAGCCATCTGTCTTCCCTTCGGTTCTAAAATGGAAGTAGAAGAGTTAATTTCCGCTATTGGCGGAGGCGCCGCTAACGCCGCTGTCACTTTTTCCCGCCAAGGATTTAAAACCGCCGCCGTCTTTAAAATTGGCACCGATTTTTTTGGTAAAGAAATTATTTCCTCTATTAAAAAAGAAAAAATAAAAATTTTTTCCAGTGAAGATAAAAAAAATCCCACTGATTATTCCACTATTATCATCGGCCAAAACGGCGATCGCACCATTCTTATCCACCGCGGCGCTTCCGGTAATCTGCAAAAAAAAGATATCCCTTCTTTAAAAACTAAATGGCTTTATATTGCTCCGAGTAACATTTCTTTTTCAGTAATTAACTCTATCGTCAGCGAAGCAAAAAAAAGAGGGGTTATGATTGCTATGAATCCCTCTCGTTTTTATCTTAAAATGGGTCTTGAAACTTTGAAGCCACTTCTTGATAAAATCAATGTTATTATTGTTAATCGGGAAGAAGCCAGTATTTTAACCAGTGTTTCTTATAATGATGAAAAAGCCATCTTCCATAAATTTGACGAATTAATTAATGGCGTTGCCGTAATGACCGAAGGAAAAAACGGCGGCGTCGTTTCTGACTGCTGCCACATTTGGCGCTACGGCATTTTCCCAAACGAAAAAATTGTGGATGCCACTGGCGCCGGTGACGCTTTCGGTTCCGGCTTTATTGCTGGCTTAATAAAATCTGGCGAAGAATGCCAAAAAAATGCCTGTCACAGTTTAAATATTGAATATGCTATTCGTTTAGGCTTAGCTAACGCCACTTCCGTGGTAGAAAAAATCGGCGCCGAAGCCGGCATTTTAACTGCTGAACAGTTTAAATCTTCCCGCTGGCGATCCGTAAATATTAAAACCGAAAATCTTTAATTTTTTATGCCCACTCTTATTCTTCTTCGTCACGGTGAAAGTATTTGGAATAAAGAAAATAAATTTACTGGCTGGCAGAACGTTGATCTTTCAGAAGAGGGGATAAATCAATCTTGCCAGGCGGCGCGTCTCTTAAAAGAAAAAAATTTTTCTTTTGATTTAGCTTTTACTTCTTTTTTAAAAAGAGCCACTCGCACCTTAGAAATAGTTTTAAACGAACTTAGCGAGCAGAATATTCCTATAAAAAAAACTTGGCGTCTCAATGAACGCCGTTATGGCGCTTTGGAGACTTTAAATAAATCAGAAACAGCGGAAAAATATGGCAGTGAACAAATCCACCGCTGGCGCCGCGGCTTCAAAGACACTCCACCGCCTCTTTCAAAAACTGACTCGCGTTTTCTTAATAATCTTCCAGTAATGAACGATTTAGAATCCGCGCCTCCTCTTACAGAATCTTTAGCAGACGTAGAAAACCGCCTTCTCCCTTATTGGCAAAACGAAATCGTTCCTGAAATAAAATCTGGTAAAAAAATTATTATTGTTGCTCACGGCAACTCTCTCCGTGCTCTTGTCTATTATTTAGATAATCTTACTCCCGAAAAAATAGAAAAAATTGAAATTCCTGTCGGTATTCCTTTAATCTATGAATTAAACGACGATCTTAAACCGGTTAATCACTATTATTTAAACTAGCCGAATTTCTTGATTTTTTTATTTTCTTATCTTATACTTTCCTTACTTTATTTTATGGAGCTGAAAGCGCAAAAAAGAAACATTTTTGGCAAAGCATCAAAAAATCTTCGCAAAGAAGGACTTATTCCGGCCGAGCTTTACGGGCACAAAATAGATAATCTGCATCTCTCCGTTCCTATTAAAGATTTTTTAAAAGCTTTTAGTGAAGCTGGTGAAAGCTCCATTATTAATCTTGATATAGAAGGTGAAAAAAGACCTGTTCTTATCTATCACATCTCAAAAAACAGCTTAAAAGACGAAATAGAAAATATAGATTTTTACCAAGTTAGAATGGATGAAAAAGTCACTACTAAAATTCCGGTGGAATTTATTGGTGAATCCCCAGCCGTCAAAGAAAAAGATGCTCTGCTTATTAAAGTTGTTGATGAAATTGAAGTTGAAGCTTTTCCTGCTGACTTACCTCATAAAATAGAAATTGATATTTCCTCTCTGGATGATTTTGGAAAAAGTATTCACGCTAAAGATTTAAATATCTCTTCAAAGGTTAAAATTTTTCTTGAACCGGATTCCGTTTTAGTCACTGTTACTGAAAAGAGGGAAGAAGAAACTGCTCCTATTGCTCCAGTCGTGGATGTTTCTACTGTTAAAGTTGAAACGGAAGAAAAGAAAGCAGAAAGAGATAAAGAAAAATCAGTAGAGGACAAAACTACTAAGTAGCTTTTATTCTTTACTTCGTTAGAAATAATACCCCGCCGGAATTTCTAATAAGGTTTACTAATCAATTCTTATAAAAAAGCTGGCTTTTGCCAGCTTTTTCCACAACCCTCTCCTTAAAGCCATCTTTTTTTGTTATAATCTTATAATATGAACTATCGGCGGAAACCGGCTGTTTTGCTTGATATAAGAAAAGAAAAAAGCCCCTTCTCAAAAATTAATAACCGCATCAACTTAAAACGCGGATTTGTCTTCGCGGATTTTCCATACTTTATAAAAATTTTAATTGTTTCTTTTTCTGTTTTTATCTTTTTCTTTGGCCCAATTTCCGAACCTAATCATTTTAACACCCTCATAGCCGCTGGGAGCGACTCCGAAAGGCAAGTATTGGAAAATCAACTAAAAGAACTTGAATTAGAAATATCTAATTACGAAACCACTATAGAAAAATATCGCAGCCAAGGCTCCACTCTTAAATCCGAAATTAAATCTTTAGAAGCAAAAATGGCTAAAATAAACCTACAGATAAAAGCCACTCAACTTTCTTTATCAAGTCTTGATAATGAAATTAAAGACACTTCAAACAAAATAATTGTCACCGAAAAAAACATAAGCGACAACACGAACAAACTGTCTGAAATTCTTCAAAACATCCACGAAACCGACAACTCCGGCCTTGTTGAAATCCTTCTGAAAAATCCTAAACTTTCTGACTTCTTTGACGATGTTAATAATATTATTGCTGTCCAAAACAATCTGCGTATTACTTTAAACAATATTATTGGTTTTCGTGAAGATCTAGTAAATCAAAAGCAAAATCTAGCTTTGGAAAGGGAAGATATTTCCGCTCTTAAATCCTATCAAGATTCCCAGCGGCTAGTCGCGGAAAAAACTAAAAGCGAAAAAGACAACTTACTAAAAACAACTAAAGGCCAAGAGTCAAAATACCAAGAGCTTTTAACTAACACAAAACAAACTGCCGCTGAAATAAGAAGTAGAATCTTCCGCCTTTTAGGCGGCGGGGAATTGTCTTTTGAAGAAGCTTACAAACTTGCGAAATTTGCCGAAGATGCCACTGGTATCCGTGCCGCTTTCACTTTAGCAGTTTTAGACCACGAGTCTTCTATTGGAAAAAATGTTGGTAGTTGTTTCTATAAAACCGCTATGCATCCTACTCGCGACATTCCGGTTTTTCTTGAAATCTTAAAAGAGCTTAATCTTTCTCCGGATTCTGTAAAAGTTTCCTGTCCTATTTATTCTGACGGTTCTTATGGTGGAGCTATGGGTCCGGCGCAATTTATTCCTTCTACCTGGAATCTTTATGAAAATAGCATTGCAAAAATTACCGGTAATAATCCTCCTTCTCCCTGGCGTAATATTGACGCTTTTGTCGCCACCGCCCTTTACTTAAAAGATTCTTATTATTCTTCTTCCTGCCGTTCTTATAGTCAGCAAATCCCGAGCCAAGCTCAAGTTTTACAAGAACGTTGCGCCGCCGCGCAATATTATGCCGGCAAACGCTGGTACACTTATCGCTTCGCTTATGGCGACCCGGTAGTCAATAAAGCCAATCAATTCCAACAGGATATTAACGTTTTAACCAGTTGATTTCTACCGGAAAACATCCCTTGATTGAATTAATCAAAAAAACAAAAAACGAAAAAGAAAGTTTTATAAAAAAATTAAATAAAGAAATAGGGGATTCTTTAATAAACAATCTAAAAAATAGATATTTTGATACTTATGAGAATATTTCGGAAGATTTAATTTTAACTGGTTACGAAAGTATTTTTCTTCCTTTAGATTCCTGTCAAAAATAAAACAAAAACCTCACTTATCTCACGATCGTGAGATAAGTGAGGTTTTCTCACAGAAAACACAGAAAATTTTATTTTTCACCTATTTTTGAAAGTTTATCAACAAATAACTTACAAAATATTTATTACTTGTTAAACGCTTCCATAATCTTATCTAAATCTCCATCCATTATCTTTTCTATATTATGCCACTTTTTTCCAATACGATGGTCAGTGATCCTGTCTTCCGGAAAATTATAAGTGCGTATTTTTTCAGACCTGTCCGCTGACCCGATTTGTTCTCTTCTTATTTGTGATATTTCTCCTACTTCTTGTTTCTTTTTTTCTTCAAAAAGTTTTGCTCGCAAAACTTCCATCGCTTTCTCGCGGTTGGCATGCTGTAATCTTTCCGACCGGCAAGATACTACAATACCAGTAGGCTTATGTAAAATTCTTACCGCCGTCTCCACTTTATTTACATTTTGCCCTCCCGGACCGCCTGCTCGGCAAAAGGTTACTTCTAAATCAAAATCTTTTATCTCAACTTCCTTTGGTTCCACTATTGGCAAAACTGCTACTGATGCTGTGGAAGTGTGAATACGGCCCGCTTTTTCAGTTGCTGGCACTCTTTGCACGCGGTGCACTCCCGACTCCTGTTTCAGACTTTCATAAACTCCCTCGCCCGAAATTTCTCCGCTGAAAGTTTTATAACCTCCAAGCGTTCCTGAACTTGAATCAAGCGCGACAAATTTCCATCTTTTTATCTCCGCATAACGATGATACATTCTTGCTAAATCGCCGGCAAAAATCGCCGCCTCGTCTCCTCCTGCTCCACCTCTTATTTCTATTATTATTTTATTTATCATAATGTCTCAAAAACAAAAAGCAGGCAGCTACCTACTTTTTATTTAGCTTATCTTTTATTTTTTTGCTGCCTGTTTTTCTTTCCTTGCCGCTTTTTTCTCGCTCTTTTTTCTTGGTTCTTTTTTCCCTGCTTCTGTTTTTCTTGCTTTGAATTTTTCTACTCTTCCTGCGGTGTCAATAATTTTTTCTTTTCCAGTATAAAACGGGTGGCATTCCGAACATATTTCCACATTTAAATTTGGCTTTGTTGCTCCTAATGTAATACTTGCTCCGCACACGCAACTCACTTTCGCCTTTTCGTAATATTTTGGATGTATATCTTGTTTCATATTTTTGCTATTGTATTATGTTTTTTTCTCTTTGGCAAGCTCTTATTTTTGCTTTACAACTTTATAAACTTTCTACTTTCTATTTTTTTTAAGCTCTTGACTTTTACTTCTCTTCTTCCTTATAATTACTCTTGCTTATAAGAATGAATCTTTGACAAAACTTTCCGTCTCTTAAAAAGCAGGCGGACAGCAAATGTTATGTAAAATGTTTTACGACAAAAAAGCAAAAGAGAGCTTTTTTGTTGTCCCAAGAATTTCAAACGCGAACCATCGCGGACCTTATTAAACTTTACGGAATTTATTTTGTATAGTTTTTATTTGGCCGGCGAAGGTTCGCGTTATATTGAGGATTTGATCC
>MHLG01000009.1:19382-25944 GCA_001821375.1 Candidatus Liptonbacteria bacterium RIFOXYD1_FULL_36_11
GTAGGGGAGGTGAGAGCCTGTTCCCCAACGACGAAACTGAGACACGGTTCGTACTCCTACGGGAGGCAGCAGTCGAGAATATTCCACAATGGGCGAAAGCCTGATGGAGCGACGCCGCGTGCAGGAAGAAGGCCTTCGGGTTGTAAACTGCGGTAGCAGGGGAAAAACTTCGGTGATTGTACCCTGCGGAAAGAGGTTGGTAACTACGTGCCAGCACCCGCGGTAATACGTAGACCTCAAGCGTTATCCGGATTTATTGGGCGTAAAGCGTGTGTAGGGGGTTTGATAAGTCGGTGGTTAAATCTTAAGGCCTAACCTTAAGCTCGCCTCCGATACTGTCAAACTAGAGGGCATTAGAGGCTAGCGGAACGCACGGTGTAGGGGTGAAATCCGTTGATATCGTGCGGAACACCAGAGGCGAAGGCGGCTAGCTGGGACGTCCCTGACCCTGAGACACGAAAGCGTGGGGAGCAAAAAGGATTAGATACCCTTGTAGTCCACGCCCTAAACTATGCCTGCTAGCTGTTTTGAGTATCGACCCTCAAAGTGGCGAAGCTAACGCGTTAAGCAGGCCGCCTGGGAAGTACGGCCGCAAGGCTAAAACTCAAAGGAATAGACGGGGACTCGCACAAGCGGTGGAGCATGAGGTTTAATTCGACATTAAGCGAGGAACCTTACCAGGGCTTGAAATCCCGACGAACTCCAGCAGAAACGTTGGAGGTCCGCAAGGACGGCGGGACAGGTGCTGCACGGTTGTCGTCAGCTCGTGTCTTGAGATGTTCCCTTAAGTGGGGTAACGAGCGCAACCCCTGTCGTGTGTTATATGTATCACGCGAGACTGCCCAGCCCTAAGTTCAGATTTTAGAAATCAAATATCGGATGTCGGATTTATATCCAATATCCGATGTCTGAAATCCAATATCCGATTTTAGGGCTGGGAGGAAGGTGGGGATGACGTCAAATCAGCGTGGCCCTTTGATGCCCTGGGCTACACTCATGCTACAATGGCCGTTACAATGGGTTGCCAAGCCGCAAGGCGGAGCTAATCCCACAAAAACGGCCCCAGTTCGGATTGCAGGCTGCAACTCGCCTGCATGAAGCCGGAATCGCTAGTAATCGCGTATCAGCAATGGCGCGGTGAATACGTTCTCGAGTCCTGTACTCACTGCCCGTCAAGTCAGGGGAGCCGGGAATACCTAGAGCCCAGCCCAAAGTTCGAAGGACTTTGGGAAATTACAAGCACCAAGAAATAATAACTAAATAATGATTAATTATTTTAATTTGTTTGGAATTTATATCTTGTAAATTTAGTGCTTGCCCAAAAACCTGCGGTTTTTGGGCTGGGTGAGGGTAGGTTCGGTGACACGGACTAAGTCGTAACAAGGCACGTGTAGCGGAAGCTGTGCGTGGATTAATTAATAAAATTCTAGTGTCGTTTGCTTCAGTTTATCTGAAGTAGAGCGTTGGCCGCGTAAGCTCAAATTAGCGGCTTCTGCTATTAAGGCAGATCATCTTGGGGCAGCAAAAAAACTCTTTTCTTAACTATTTTTTAAGCGACTTTTTTTTATTTGACTTCATTATTTTTTTTTCCTATACTTTTTTATATGAACCAAAACGAAGAAAATAAAACTGAAGTTAAAATAGTTTCCGAAACAACTCCAAACACTATTTCTCCGATTCCTCCAGCTCAAATTGCAGAACCGCCTGTTGCGGAAATTTCTCCAGAACCTCAAGCGCCAATTTCTGTAGAACAAATCACTACTATCCGGCCAGAACCTTCAATTTCTATTCCTGATTCTACCGCCACTCCTTCAAGTTATACCGTTCTTCTTGTTGAAGACGACCCTTTTTTAAGTTCTCTTCTTAAAGCCAAACTTCAAAAAGCTGGTATAACGGTTAATCTGGCTACAGATGGCGAACAAGCTGTTGAGATATTGCAAAGCTTTTATCCAAATCTAATTCTCTTAGATCTTATTCTTCCCAAAAAATCAGGTTTTGAAGTTTTAGAATCTATCCAAAGCAATCCACAAATTTCCGGCATTCCAGTTATCATTCTTTCAAACCTTGGCCAAGATTCTGACGTCTCAAAGGGAAAAGATTTAGGGGCGATTGAATACTTTATTAAGGCTAAAACTTCCATAGACGAACTGGTTAAAAAAATTGAAGACTTTTTAAAAAACAAAAAACAAACTATTTAATAAAATATGATTCCTGAAGAAATATTAAAACAAATAAAGCCCGGAGCTAAAATTCGGGTTTTTGACAAATTTGGCCGTTTTGAAGGTATGGTTTTAGCTAGAAAACATGGCAATGAAACTGGTGCCACTTTTACCGTGCGAGCGGTAGTAGCGGATGTTCCTATGGAAAAAGTTTTTCCGATAAATTCTCCGGCTATAAAAAAAATTGAAATAATTTCCTCTCCCCGTAAAGTTTCTCGTTCTAAAATATATTTTGTGCGCGGCCTCTCCAAGAAAAAAACTCGCCAAAAAATTGGCGCTTCTGTTAAATAACTAAACAAATAAAAAAAACCTCTTACCTGTCTTCTGACAAGTAAGAGATTTTTTGTTTCTTAATTAAGATAAAAAATAGGAATAACTTTTCTTTCAAAGTCAATACTACATTGCAAACGATCTCTGTAGCAAATTGCATTATTCTCTTCTCTATTCTTATGCAATTTCAAATACAAATACGCGCATGTATGAGTTTCTTCAGCAACGACTTCTACCCCCTCATAACCTGGTTTTTCATTTAATAAAATAAAATAAGAACCAAGTTTCACTTCAGAAAACGTAATCACCTTCACGCCAACTTGAATAACTTTTCCTTCTATCATTTCCTTTTTCCTCTCTTCTATAAAAATTATTAATTAAAACATCTGAAAAAAGAATAACCCACATCTTTTCTATTTTCAAATTTTTTAGCGCATAATTATTGAAATTACTGCTAAAAATGTATTATACTAATCAGGTATTATCTGATTAAATGCCTTTTAGCTGTTTTTAACAAATCAAAAGCGCGGGTGGCGAAACTGGTAGACGCACTACCTTGAGGTGGTAGCGCCGCAAGGCTTGGAGGTTCAAATCCTCTCCCGCGCACACGCAACCTTTTAAATCATCGCGGGAGAGGATTTGGATAAAGGGTGGATCAGAGGGAAAGCAACCGCATTCCCTCCGTGTAGGAAATTATTCAAAACCGTGGGTTTTGAAAGAACGAACAAACGCGAGTGATGTGAAAATCCTCTCCCGCGCACCAAATGTAACTTGTTCGGAATAATGTCTATGAACTTACTTAAAATCATTAAAGAATATATCTATAATAAGCCTAAAATAAAAAAAGTAGTTGGAGTTATTTTAATTTTTGTCGGTCTTACTACTCTTATCACGCCTTTTACTCCTGGTTCATGGTTAGCAATTATTGGTCTTGAATTATTAGGTATACGGATTTTGTTTTTTAATAAATTTAAATTTTGGAAGAAAAAAATAACATGAATCATCAAAAACTAGAACTTTATTTTTTACTTATTTTTATTTTTACCGCTTTTTCTTTAGTTTTTTTTATTTTTAAACCTTTTCTTTATGCTCTTATTTTAGCCATAGTTTTTTCTGTTATTTTTAACCCGGTTTATAAAAAAGCGCTGATTGTCACGCGCGGCAAAAATGGATTAGCGGCGCTTCTCTCTATTATTTCTGTTCTCGCTGTCGTTATTTTACCGGTAGCTTTTTTAAGCGTGCAAATCTTTAATGAAGCAACTTGGCTCTTTTCTTTTATTAAACAAAATGAAAACGCCATAAACCTTCCCAATACTATCAAAAATTACTTACAAAATACATTTGGTTTTTCTTTGCCGTTGTTAAAAGATTTTTCCTTTGATTTTAATAAATATCTTGGGCAAGGTTTAAGCTGGCTACTTCAATATCTCGGTTTTATTTTTACTAATATTACTAAAATATTAATAAGTTTCTTTATATTTCTTATTGCCATTTACTATTCTTTCAAAGATGGTCAAAAACTGAAAAAAGCTGTTATTGATTTAATACCTCTTCGGAACATTTATGGCGAAATGATTTTAGATAAACTTTCGTTAGCGATTAATTCTATTATTAAAGGAAACCTTATGATTGCGATTATTCAAGGCGTGTTAACTGCAATCGGTTTTATTATTTTCGGAGTTCCTAATGCGACACTTTGGGGCACGGTCGCGGCGATTACTGCTTTGATTCCCGGTATTGGGACATCCTTAGTGCTTATTCCCGCTATTCTTTACCTTTTTTTTACTAAAGAATTATTTTTTGCCGCCGGTCTTCTTATTTGGGGAATAACCGCTGTTGGCCTTATTGACAATTTTTTAGGGCCGAAACTTGTCGGCAGGGGAATGAATCTCCATTCTTTTTTTGTTCTACTTTCCGTTTTAGGCGGCATTAGTTTTTTTGGACCTCTCGGATTTCTGTTTGGGCCTTTAGCTCTTTGCTTGCTTTTTGCTCTTTTTGAAGTTTATTTTTCTATTTATAAAGAATATGAAAATTAAAATAAACATTCCTTAATAAATATGTTTAAATCACACGCTTTTCTTTTTATTTTTATAGGAGTCTTTGGGCTTCTTGGGGGAATAGCCGCTCGTTTTTCTAATGAATTCTCTTTTGCTTTTCAAAATTCTCTTTCTTCTAGTTTGCAGGCTAATATTTTAAGCATAGAGCGTCAATCTAATGAAATTAAAGACCGGCTTGCCGCTGAAAATCCAACATCTTTAATTTTCGTTGGCGATATTATGCTTGGACGCGACGTGGAAAAATCTATTAATAAAAAAGAAGGAGATTGGAACTTTATTTTTTCAAAATCCGCTGATTTTCTTCAAACTGCCGACTTAGTTTTTGGAAATTTAGAAGGGCCAATTTCTTCTCATGGCAAAAATCAAGGAAGTATATATTCTTTTAGATTTAACCCGCTAGTCGCTCCCGCTTTAAAATCCGCCGGCTTTAATGTTATTTCTCTTGCTAATAATCATATTTTAGACTGGGGCGGGGAAGCTTTAGCCGATACAATTTCTATTCTTAAAGAAAACAGTATAAATTCTGTCGGTGCCGGTTTGAACAGAGAAAAAGCAAATTCTCCCGTTATAAAAAAAATAAACGGAACTGAAGTAGCTTTTTTTGCTTTTACAAATCTCTATCCGGAAGGCCTGGAAGCAAGCCAAAACAATCCGGGTGTAAGCTCGTTTGATTTAGAAAAAATAAAAGAAGAAATAAAAAATCTGAAACAATCCGGCCGCGCAGATATCGTTATTATTTCTTTACACTGGGGAGAGGAATATAAAAAGGAAGCAAATGATTTTCAAAAACAAATTGCTCGTTCCCTTGTTAACTCTGGCACCGACATCCTAATCGGCCATCATCCTCACGTAGTAGAAGAAGTTGAAAAATATGGGAACTCTTGGATAGCTTATAGTCTTGGTAACTTTGTCTTTGACCAGGATTTTTCTAAAGAAACTATGGAAGGTTTAGCCTTAAAAGTTACTATAAAAAACAAAAAAATAATAAACGCCGAAACTTTAAAAGTAAAAATTAACAGCGACTTTCAACCAGAGATATTTATCCCATAAATTATTTCACTGGGTAAACTCTAGACTTCTCTTTATTCTTCTAACTTTATAGACTTTTACCTCTTCTGTATTCGTATTATTCACATTAATTCGTATATTGGCATCATAATTTTTAATTTTATAGTATAATTCTATTATAAGTCTTTTTTAATACTTTAAGTTTTTTATGAAATTTCTAAAACTATCTTTTATCTTTTTTATTTTTTCTTTTTTTCTAGTTTTTAATAAAGTAGAAGCTTCAAGAGGAGATTTTGACGCAAAAGCGCAAGTTCCGGAAAGTTTATCTACTGGAGTAGTTATTGCTAAATCTGATGGAGAAATTATTGATTGCACAAAAGCGCCCCTTTGGGATCGCCGCCTTAACGGATCAGGCAACAACGGCATTGGTATTCTTATCTTAAATAAGAAAAACGTAACTGTTAAAAACTGCGATGTTTCTGGATTTTATTTTGGCCTTTTTGCTGATAACGCCACAGGACTTACTATAGAAAACAGCTCTTTTTATAGTAATAATGTTGTTACTAAAGATTTTTACCCTAATTCTTTTAGTAAAGAGGCAGATATCTCAAAAAATATAACTGAAGGAGAAATAATAACTTTTATTAATAAAACCATCCATCAACCACTCATAAATTTTCCAAACGCTTCCGATGATAGAAAATGGGAAAAAGGCGGCGGAATAATTATTCAAAATTCTGACAATATATCTGTTAAAAACACTCTTGCTCAATATAATTTTATTGGTGTCGGCCTCTTTAATGTTTCCAACTCTGAAATAAGTGATAATAATTTAAGCTACAACCCCGGCTTTGGGATTTTTTTATATAACGCCACTCACAATACTATTGACAATAACAACCTTTCTCACTCCAATAATCTTGCGGAATGGATTCGTAAACCTGGTATAGATAACGCCGCTTTAATGCTTATTCACGGCTCAAGCTACAACAAAATTACAAATAACAA
>MHLG01000010.1:0-1959 GCA_001821375.1 Candidatus Liptonbacteria bacterium RIFOXYD1_FULL_36_11
ACCGATAAGGACGTTTGCAGAGGTGGGCGGAGATATTTTTGCTTCTATTCTTGGCGGTTTTTCTAAGGTGGATGAGGTGGGCGAGGGGGCGGCGGTGCAGATAACGGTAATGCCGGCAAAAGAAAAAAGATTTAAAAAAGAGATAAGCCAGAAGGCGGCGGCGTTACAAAAGGGGGCAAAAGAAGAAGAAATTTTTGGAGGAAGTGGAATAAGAATGGGTGATTTTATGAAGGCGATATCCGGCAGTAAAGTAAAAAAAGAGGGGGAAGAGATAAAAAAGCCTTTATTGATAGACGAAGAGCTTTTAAAACTGGTGCATGAAAAAATATCTAAACCTCTTTTTATAGCAAATGTCCGGGTGGTGGCTTCGGCGGCAGGGAAGTTTCAAGCAGAATCTCTTTTAAACGGAATAACAGCGGGATTTTTTGAGGCGTCAACACCGAAGAGAAACGAGCTGGCTTTATCTAAACCGAGAAATATTAAAAAATTCCTTTATGATTTTTCTTTTAGGAATTTTGATTCAACGCAGGCGATGGTTTTAAACAGCGATGAACTTGCGAGTATTTTTCATTTTCCGACAATTTCTTCAATAGGGGTGCCAAAAGTTAATTGGCTAAAATCAAAGGAGGCGCCACCACCGGCGATGCTTTCTGTGAGCGGAGTTTTAATAGGTGAGAGTGTTTTTCGCGGAGAGAAAAAACCGATTTATATTTCTGATAATGATAAGAGGAGGCATGTTTATGTAGTGGGACAGACTGGTACCGGTAAAACAACACTTCTTTCTAATATGGTGGTTTCGGATATAAAGCGTGGCAAGGGGGTGGCGATTATTGATCCGCATGGAGATTATGTGGATGCTATTGCCGGGCTTATTCCAAAGGAGAGGATAAATGACGTGGTGATATTTGATCCGGCGGATTTTGAAATGCCGGTAGGTTTAAATATGTTGGAATATAATAAGGCGCGGCCGGAAGAAAAAACTTTTATTGTTAATGAAATGCAGAGTATTTTTAATAAGTTGTTTTCGCAGGAAACAATGGGGCCGATGTTTGAGCAGTATATGAGAAACACACTTCTTTTGTTGATGGAAGATGCGGTGAATGAGCCGGCGACGTTAGTGGAGGTGCCGCGTGTTTTGACGGATGAGGAATACAGAAGGCGGAAACTGGCGCGCATAGCTAATCCTTCGGTGATTGATTTTTGGACGAAGGAAGCGGAGAAGGCAGGTGGAGAAGCGGCGCTCGCAAATATGGCGCCTTACATCACTTCTAAATTTAATAATTTTATAGCGAATGATTACGTGCGTCCGATTATCAGTCAGCCAAAAAATTCTTTTAACTTTAGGGAGATAATGGATCAGCAAAAGATATTATTGGTAAAATTATCAAAAGGAAAGATTGGAGATATAAATGCCAGTCTTCTTGGAATGGTGGTGGTGGGGAAAATTTTAATGGCGGCTTTGTCACGGGTGGATTTGCCGGAGAGTGAGAGAAAAGATTTTAATTTGTATATAGACGAGTTTCAGAATTTTACCACTGATTCTATCGCTACTATTTTTTCAGAGGCGCGCAAGTATAGACTTGGTTTGACGGTGGGGCATCAGTTTATCGCCCAACTTTCGGAAAAAATTCGCGATTCTGTTTTTGGGAATGTCGGTTCTATTATTTCTTTCAGAGTGGGGGCGCAGGATGCGGAATTTTTAGTAAAACAATTAGCGCCAGTGTTTAATGAAGGAGATCTTTTAAATATAGAAAATTATAATGCGTATGTGAAAATTTTAATAAACGGACAGCCGTCTACGCCTTTTAGCGTAAAAACTTTTCCGCCGGAGTTTGGAAGTTTGGAAGCGGCGGTGGCAGTAAAAGAGATGTCGCGGCAGAAATATGGCAAAGACAGGCAAGAAGTGGAGGCGAGTATATTGAGCAGGTTAAGGAGTTAAAGTTTTTTATGCAAAGAAGA
>MHLG01000010.1:1986-2096 GCA_001821375.1 Candidatus Liptonbacteria bacterium RIFOXYD1_FULL_36_11
GTGTTTTTGATCGTCGCCGGTTCGGTTTCTTTTTATTTTTATTTAGAGGTAAAGAAAGAGATGGACCAGAAAAATGTGCAGATTTTTTCTCCAACGGAAGGAAAAGAAGT
>MHLG01000010.1:2154-2909 GCA_001821375.1 Candidatus Liptonbacteria bacterium RIFOXYD1_FULL_36_11
GATGTGTTAGACAGAAAGGGAAATATTTTGTTTAAGAGTTTTACAATGGCGGATAGTTCGGATGTAGGGAAATTTGGCGATTTTCGTTCGCAAGTTTATTCATTTAATAAAATTCCGGAAGATGGTGAGGTGATTGTGCGTGCTTATTATGATTCGCCGAAGGATGGAACGCCGCAGGATATTTTTTCGGTGTCAATTAAAATAGATTTGGGAAAACATTCCAGACTTAATATTTTTTATGGAAATAGTATAAAGGGAAATTTAAACGATTGCCAATCGGTTTTTGCAGTGGAAAGATTAACAGCAAAAACGCAGACGCCAGCGGCGCAGGCTTTAATAATGTTGTTTTCCGGAAGCTTTAGCCTTGAGGAAACGGAGGCGGGATATTTTTCTAGTATTCCGGCGGGAGTTCATTTGCGGGCGGTAAATATAGATAAAAAAGGGACAGCAAAAGCAGATTTTTCTAGAGAGTTAAACCAAGGGGGCGGTTCTTGTAAAGTGACAGCTATCCGGGCGCAGATAGAAAATACCTTAAAGCAGTTTGAAACAGTAAAAAAAGTTGTGATAGCAGTAGAAGGGGAAACGGAAACGGCTTTACAGCCATAGATTTTTAGTTTTAGTTAATTATTTATTGAGGATTGGAGATATAAAGGTTTTTTTGTAAAGGACTAAGATTAAAAAAATAATGGTGTTTTGTTGAAATTAATATTCTAACATTCTGCAGAATGTTAGAATATTAGATTAGGGGAGGGAAA
>MHLG01000010.1:3034-4586 GCA_001821375.1 Candidatus Liptonbacteria bacterium RIFOXYD1_FULL_36_11
TGGTAGCTGAAGAATTGGGAGGAAATTTAAAAACTATTTCTGTGCATGTAAAAAAGCTGGTGGCGGCTGGTCTTCTAAATAAAAAATATAGAGGGAGGGAAGTTTTACATTCCCTTTCTCCTTATGGCTGTAAGTTTATTGAGTTTTTTAAAACATTCTAACATTCTGCAGAATGTTAGAATGTTTTAAAAGGGAGGATAAGGGGGGTTGGCGTTGGTTGACGGGATTTATTGTGTAATGTAGGATAGAAGATAATAAAGTGTTTAACAAAAAAATAATTTTTTTAATTATTATTGTGATAATCGCGGGGGTGGGGGTTTTGGGGTATTTGGAATATAAAAAAAATAGAGTGGAAAATCCGGGTGGACAAACAACTGGGATTAATACGAGTGATTGGTTGACTTATAGAAATGAGGAGTATGGATTTGAGTTGAAGTATCCGGGGGATTGGGAGGTTGATAGTAGAAGTAGAGAAAAAGAATTTGTTCATTTAAAACAAAAACAAGATAGAGCGGTTTTTATAGATATTGGATTAACAAGTAAAATTTATAAAGATATTCCTTCCCCACAGGAATGCAAAATTTTAGTTGGTAATGTAGAAGGATATATTTTTTGTGATGACGCTAATTTTATAAGTGATGATGATTATAAAAGTGGGATTTTAGTTAATTTTGTGAATGATGATCACGTGTTTCAAATTTATTGGTATGATCAAGAACACAAAAACGAAAAAGCATACAAGGATTTTAAAGATATAATAAAAACTTTAAAGTTTGACAAATAGTTAGATAGTTTTATTCTGTTAGTAGTATTTTGAAAAATAATTAGCTTTAGCTAATTAAAAATTCTGAAAGAAAGGCTGAAAGAAAATGAAAAGAGTTGCCAGATTGTCTGTTTTTTTCGGTTTGTCTGTTGTGTTGTTTGTTAATGCTGTTTTTGGGTTTAATTTAGGAGATCCAATGGGAGGGAGTTTTCAAGATGTTTATGCTATCAGTAACGGCGATGAGAATATGGGAAGAACTGATGATCAATATATATATCAGTGTGTTGATTATGTGAAGCGTTATTACCAATTTCGTAATGTATTACCTAATCTAAATTTAGATTATAGAATTTATGTCGCTCGCAATTATTATGTTAAGTATGACGACCCAGGCTTTTCGTTCATAAAAGAATCAGGATTTCTTCGCTTTAGTAACGGCGGTGATGTGGCTCCAGAGCCTGGAGATATTTTAGTTTACGATGACCCGAGTGGCAGTTATGGCCATGCAGCAATAATTACTAATCGCACGGCAAATTCATTAGAAACTATAGAACAAAATTGGAGTTTAGACGGCAGATTTACTCTTCCTTTGTCTGTTTCTAGCGGGCATTATAATGTTATTTGTAACAGGACTGATAAGAATGGTAGTTTTTATAACGTTCTTGGATGGCTGGGTTTACGAGTAGGAATGTTTCAAGACGGGTGGCATAACGAGAATTATTCTCTTTCTTTCGGAAGGTCGCAGGCTTTTGTTGATATTTACAACCAGATGGGGGGACAGGAGAAGAT
>MHLG01000010.1:4621-6450 GCA_001821375.1 Candidatus Liptonbacteria bacterium RIFOXYD1_FULL_36_11
ATGCGTAATTTATAAAATTATGAAAAATAAAATCTATCTTATCTGACGATCGTCAGATAAGTGAGGTTTTGGTGCAGTTTGGTGTTTTTTGTTTTTAATTGACGCTGCCTCATAAAAGAGGTATTTTTATATAAATGAAAAAGAAACTTATTTTTTCAGTTATTGTTGTAATAATCGCGGGGGCGGGAGTTTTGGGGTATTTGGAATATAAAAAAAATAGAGTGGAAAATCCGGGTGGACAAACAACGGGGATTAATACGAGTGATTGGCTGACATATAGAAATGATGAGTATGGATTTGAGTTGAAGATGCCAAAAAACTGGGGGGAATTATCAACTTATGATGGCGGTTGGAGTAAGCTTGATTTGTTAAAAGCTCGGGGCCTTATCTTTGTGGGTGATGAGGAAAATAGTAATGGAATTAGCTTGGATATTGATATTGATAATAAAAATTTTAATTCTGTTGATGATTATATTCCTTTTGTGTTGGGGGGGTATGAGATAGTAAAGAAGGAGAATTTATTAACTAATAAAGGACGTGGACAGTTGGTCGATGTTTTTTACAAAGATTTAAATAATATAAGGCATGATTATTCGTTTTTTTTCTTTGAAAGATTGAGTGGTGTGAAGATTATGGTTTGGATTAGGAGTAGTAATGATTTAGGAAATAAAGTTGCTTCTTCTTTTGGTTTTATTGACTAAAAGCAGATAGAAGTATAGTTTTATAAGTAAAGTTAAAAAGAGTTAAGTTTTTGACTCTTTTTTGCTTTATAAAAGGACTTTGAAAATTAAATAAAAGGATAGAAAAGAAAGGAATTTTGTCATGAAAAGAAAATACGTATCTTTCTGTTTTGTTGTATTTCTTGTTGTTTTTGTTTTTTCTGAAGTTTGTGCTTTAGAAAGGTCTTCTATAGGATTTTTTTATCCTACTGGGAGAGCTCTATTAAGTTCGGATTGTGGTTGGTTAGCAAGTGGTAGTGATTATCTGCCGGGTTTTTGCCATATTGGTCATGATTTTGCGGCTGGTTTTAATAGCCCTGTTTATCCTATTTCTGATGGGGTTGTAGTTTATAAAAGTGAGGGTGATTGGGGATATGGTAATATTGCATTATTAGTAAAGCATACTGCTGACAATCAGGAATTTCTTGCACTTTATGGTCATATTACAACTGATTTATCAGAAGGAAGTAAAGTTTATACTGGGATTCCTTTTGCAAAAGTTGGGTGGCTGGATACTGGTTGTCATCTTCACTTTGGAGTACTTTCGGGAATTATTGTTCCGGAAAAAAGTGGATGGGGTAAACTTCCAATATCTTCTCCTCAAAATACAAATGGTTTTCTTGATCCTATAAACTGGATTAATACAAAAATACCGAAAGTTTTGTATTACGAAGGGCTTTACGGAGATGGGACTCATAATGAAGCGATTGTTAAAATTTACAATAAGATGGGGGGACAGGAAAAGATGGGAGCGCCGACGGATAATAATGGAGGAGGAGTTTATGTCCATAGATGGGGAGATGAACAGGGAAATTATGTGATTATTCAGGATTACAAAGATTCTATTTACGGTTCTGATACAAGATGCGCTCTAATATATAATGAAGACCAAGATTCCGCTTGGCTGATGCAGGGGGGATTTTGGGGAATCTATAAAGTTTCTAAAACCAGCGTCTCGTATAACAACTTAAAAGATTTTTTTGGTCCGAGAGATTTAGGACCGCCGGAAACGAATGAAATTGGAGATAATTCTTCTAGCCTCATCGCGCAAAATTTTCGGAAGGGAATTTTAGAGTTAAGCACGTGGATTGATACCTATTCTATTACTTG
>MHLG01000010.1:6490-8052 GCA_001821375.1 Candidatus Liptonbacteria bacterium RIFOXYD1_FULL_36_11
AGATATTTAATTATTCCTCCGTGGAAACAGTCTTCTGGAATGAATAAAACTAATTCTTATGTCTCGCGTGTTTTGGTAAAGAATTTTTCTCCAAAAGGAGGCGTGGGAACGGCAAGTTTGAAAATAAGAAGTAGAAGTATAAAAGACGTGGAGCCGATGGCGGAAAATGTGATTCAGCTTAACTGGCAGATAGACAGTCCGCCAGCAGGAGGAAAAACTTATCTTTATTACACGACCGTTTCCGGAAATACTAATTTTACTTCAATCGGAAGTGTTGATGCCAGTCAAAATACTTTTAACTGGCCGGTTAGTTTTTCTAATGGGACAAATTATTGGGTGAGAGCGGAAGTGAAAGACACAAACGGTATGACAGTGGAAGATAAAGTTTTTGGAATGTTTACTTATACCGCGAGCGCTTTATTAACACCGACGCCGACTTTAAAACCGGGAGTGCCAACTTTTACGCCAGCGCCGACAAAAAATATCACAGCTCCTAATCCCTATTATATGGCAGATAGGACAGGCAAGTTTCAGCCAATCGGGGGAGAGCCGCCGGAGCTAACACAGAATTTTACAAATTATCAAACAGTTTTTTCTTGGGTGAGATTAGGAGGAATTTATCAGGCGGTGGAAGTAAAATGGGATTGGCACGGACCTTACGTGAATGGGAGAATGGGAGACGTAGTTCATTACAGTAGTGCAATAATAGGAAGTCCGGCGAATGAAGGATTATCTTATTATGAATACAAAAGCGCTTATTCTTCCATTTATCTTCCGGATTATTGTTCTTATGAGATGGTAAAAAATGGATTGGTGACTTTTGCGGTGGAGATTTATGCCAGAAATTCCGGTTCGGTTAGTTGGATTAAGATGGCGGAAAATAGTTTTATTATTTCTTTGGATCCGAGTATGATACCAATGCCGACGCCGACAAACACGCCAACAGTAACGCCGACTCCGACTTTCCCTCCGTTTAATATGGATTATTTTGAGGTGAACGGGTTGAGTATTTTGAAGTCGGTTTCTCCTGGGGAGGTGGTGCCGATTATGCAAGGAACGAAGCCGCTCGTTGATGTAACGATGGCGAACTTCAGTAATTTCCCGATTTATTTTTCGGAAGTAGTTGTGGAAGGAAGAAATATCTATAATAATTCGGATTCGCTGTTGTTTTGGTGTATGTGGATGCCGGAGCAGGGAATTTTAACTTTGAAATCTGGGATAACAAAATATCTGATTAAGGAAGCAGATGAGCCGATAGAAAAACCGGCGGGAAATATATACAAGCTTTTTGTGAATGTTTGCCTTGATACCGGGGGGTGGTTTGTTGTTCCGGAAAGAAATATAATGCAAGGCGAAAAGAAATTTGTGATTGCAGAGAGGTCAACACCGACAGCAACGCAGACGCCAACGTTTACACCAACTTTTACCCCGACTCCGAAAACGGTGATAAGTAAGATGACGCCGGTTGTTAATCCGACGGATACACCAACTAAAACGCCGACGGCAACGTTGACAAATACGCCGACAGCGACATTTACATTTACGCCAACTTTGACTCATAC
>MHLG01000010.1:8210-8924 GCA_001821375.1 Candidatus Liptonbacteria bacterium RIFOXYD1_FULL_36_11
CTTTTACAGCGACTAGTACACCGAATGTAAATAACAAGCCGCCGGTTTTATTAATTTATAGTCCTGAAGACGCTATACAAAACAGTCCCGCGAGTTTTAATTTTAAGAAGTACGAGACTGAAAAAAACGTAATCGGGATTGAGATAAAAGATGATTTAAAAGGACCATATTCCGTTTTTGAAATGGCGAAGCCGGAAAATTGGAAAATTACTGGTGACACGGATGAGATTTTTAAGACGAGTTATTTTACGCATTATGGCAAGGCGCGTTTGCTTGTTACTTTAGGAACTATAAGTTTAGGAAGATGCACTTTGTCATTTCAGGTTTATGACGGAGACAAGATGAGCGATACTTTTATTATAAATTGGACTGTTTGGAACGAGTTACTGGTTTTAACTCCGACGCCAACGATTACACCAGCACTTTTATATCCGGTGATTATTTCTGATAATTTTTTTTCTGAAGCTGATATAAGCGGCGCGACTGATTGTGATGATTTTTTGGCTAGGGAACTTGTAATTCGCTTTACAATACCTAATCTTCTAGTAAAAAGTATCCACGTATATGTTTCAAAAAACGGGGATTTGCCTGTTTATCTTGGCCAGCCGGAAAGTTTAGCGGATAGTTATTTGATTTGGCGGAATAATAAGAGTGGTTTTAATATAAGCAGTGATTGGCGCGGCGGGCCGGAAAGCGGAAATAATTACCAGTTTT
>MHLG01000010.1:8976-12154 GCA_001821375.1 Candidatus Liptonbacteria bacterium RIFOXYD1_FULL_36_11
CAATCCGGTTTATTTTCAGACAAGAGTTTCATTAATTCTGGAAAATAAAGCGATTATAACGGACAGTATTGATAACTCTGAAGATTTTAGCGATTTCGGAGTTATGAAGTGTGGCGCAGATGATTTGTTTGTAATAAAGTGGAACATAAATTATTCGGATGTTGTTTACGCGAATGTTTATGTTTATGATTCGGTTAGTAATACAGAATCGTATCTTGGTTACAGCCAGTTAAATTATTTTGTCTGGTTGCCGAAAAATAAATATGTAAGCATGGAATTTAAAGGCGGACCGCAAGAGAGTCGTTTTTATCAGTTTGTAGTATATCTAATTAGACCAGGCCATCGTTTAAAACTTCCGAGTTTTTATAAGCTTGAAACGGGACGAGTGTTATATCTAACGGATTAATTTAATTTGTTTTTTTGGAATTATTTTGCCAGAGGCAGTGAGCTTCTGGTTTTTTGTTTTTATCCACAAAGGGGGATTTTTAGTTTTATATTAGACTCATTTTTTAATAAATGATTATTAAAAACTCAAAAAAAATGCGCGAGAGAAATCTAAGAAAATCCTAGAAATCTCTCACGCGAATTGAGGGCTGTAAAATCCAAATCCTACGAAGTCGGACTTCGTAGGATTTTATGCGAATAAGATTCTCCAGACGAGGAAATCCGGAAGCCCGGTTAAAAAAATTTAAAATTATAAAGTTTGACACTTTACATGATTATTCATATACTAGAATCAGTAAAAAATTAAAAACTTAATACAGAAAGGAGGTGAAAAGTATGGAAGTCCAGAAAGTACCATTTATTCTGTTGTTTATAGAAGAAAGACCGGAAGCAATGTCTTTCACGACAAGCGGTACTCATACAGATATAGACTGTAGTGATACCGATGACGAATAGTAGCTGATTTTAAGGCAAAGAGGAGAAGTAATTTACTTGCTTCTCCTCTAAATTACTTACTTGAAAGGAAAAAAAAATGATCCTTGGTATTGGTAATTCTGGATCTTATGAATTAGAAGCTTTTCAATCAGTTTTAACAGAACTAAGGAAAAACGGACATGACGCTATACTTTTTAGGCAGGATAAATGTTTGGAAAAAGATTTTTTATCTTTTGAAATTAAATCGAATAGGTGTTTATTTTTTGTTTATGTAGATGGAAAAAAGTATGACGTGAACAATTTTCATGCTATATGGTATATGAAACCAATGTTACCTGATATACTTTTAAACTTTAATCCTCCCGAATACAGACAATTACTAGCTAAATCTTTTCTTCAAATGAGAAAATCTATCTGGTTTCTTTTTGGTCATAAAAATTGGATAAATAATCCACTTGCATGTGATACAATGGAAAATAAAATTTTGCAGCTAAAAATTGCTTCAGAGGTGGGATTTCATATTCCAGATACAGTTATTACTTACAATCCGGATGATGTTCGTGATTTTTATAAGAAGAACCAGAAAAAAATTATTGTTAAACTTTTGACTTCTTCTTCTATAAAAGGAAAGATTATTGGGACAAATATAGTCAAATCTGGTCATTTAGACAAGATAGATTCTGTTAAAATGTCTCCTTCTATATTTCAAGCTCTTATTCTAAAAGAATATGAACTTAGGATAACAATCGTTGGAAAAAAGATATTCGCGGCAAAAATATACTCTCAAGAAGATGAGGGGACTTCCATTGATTGGAGGAGAAAACCAAAAGTAAATGACTTTGACGTAAGAATGGAAACAACACGTTTACCGCCTGAAATAGAAAATTTAGTTTTTAAATTTATGGAAAGATCTGGCCTTAAGTTTGGATGTATTGATATGATTTTTACCCCTGATAAAAAGTATGTTTTTTTAGAAATCAATCCGAATGGCCAATGGTATTTTGTTCAACTTAGAACTGGAGAAGAAATAGCTTTAGCTATTGCTGATTTATTAATTTTTGGGCGGTAATCATTTACCGCCCTTTGTTTTAATCTTATAATAAAGATGAATATGATAAATAAAATATTGATTAAAAAAATAGAAGAGATGGCTGATGTTGACCAAAAAACAAGAAAATTATGGCTAAAAAGGAAAGATAAAGATTTTTTACAATCTATTGTTTATTGTCTTGATATTGCCAATAATTACTTAATAAATAAGATTATAAAGGAAGACGGATTTCCTAATGAAAAAAGTATGGGTGTGAAGGCGTTAAAAAAGTTTTGGATTTTAGTGCAACATCAAGATATGGATGTTGAACTTCAAAAAAAATGTTTGGAAAATTGTGGTTTTGGTTTAAAGGAAAAAGCTTATTTAATGGATAGAATTTTAGTTGGAGAAGGTAAAAAACAAATTTATGGCACGCAGTTTTATAAAAACAAGGAAGGCATGTTAGTTCCTAGACCTATAAAAGACATAAAAAATATTGATAAATTAAGAAAATCATGCAATTTGGAAGCTTTTTCAAAATATTTTCAAAAGATGTCAAAATTTAAATAATTAGGAATATAGTTGTTAATATAAAAATTTTAACAGGAGTAATTAATTTATAATTAAAATTTATATTTTAAAAATAAACAAAAAATATCTAACGCACTATGATTATTTTAGATCAAAAACAGTTATTTTATTTTTTGATTTTGAAGAGAGAAATTTTTCTATTGGTTGATTATAAAGGATTGAGAGAAAAGCAGCGATAAAAACGCTGTGGGAAACTATAAGAATAGTTTTATATTTTTCATATTTTTTAAGGTTGGCGGAAAACTTTTTCGCCCTTTTTATAACTTCCTGAAAACTTTCTCCGCCTTTGTGTTTACGTAAGAGGAGAGGCTTTTTTTCATAAGAACTCCAGTCTATTTCTTCTTCTTTCTTGCCTTCGGCTATTCCCGCCTTTCTTTCTGCTATGAGTTTATCTATTTTTATTAGAATATTCTTGTCTATTTCTTTTTTGATTATGCTAGCAGTATCAAGAGCTCTTTTTTGATTACTTGAAATAATAATATCTGGAATAAATTTTTTAGTTTTTAATTCTTTGGCTATTTCTTTTGCTTCTTTTTTTCCTTGAGTTGAAAGAGTGCCCGGAAGGCTTCCTAAAATTATTCCTTTCTTTCCTTCTTTTGTTGCTCCGTGCCTGGCTATCAGTATTCGCATTTTATTATTTTAGTTTAACGGAGTTCATTTAGCAAAGGCCTGTACTGA
>MHLG01000011.1:0-2345 GCA_001821375.1 Candidatus Liptonbacteria bacterium RIFOXYD1_FULL_36_11
TAATACTATGAATAAAGTTATTACCTATAAAAACGAAGGTACTAAAGGGGTTTTTTCTCAAATAAAATTGGATAGCGGTGAAAGGGTTTTAATCTCAATAGCAGCCAATGAAATTAAAATTTTTAGGTTGAAATTTTTTGGAGCAATTCCAAGCGGCACAGTCTGGGAATATCCTAGTCTATTTGGATTTTTTGATTTACTTATTGCCAATGGTTATTCCGGACATCCGTTAGATGTTTTAGTAGAAAAGGTAAAAAATTTTAATTCCATTGACCATTTGCAGACCGAATTAAAAAATTTTGTTAGTAGTCTAGAAAAAAAATAAAAAATAATTTTATTCTTAACGCTTACTCACCAAAATTTCGCCGCTTTTATAATTATTAAAGAGGAAGTCGGCGAAACTTCAGATACACCTAAACGTTAAGTGAAATACTCCTTTTATTTTTGGGCTATCGCCCAATTGTTTTAAAAATTTTAAATTTCTTTTTCATTAATTAAAAAGGGGTAATAAGGTGTTTTCTTCGCTCCGCTATGAAAACGATTTAATAATTTGGAAAACAAAGTACAAGTTTAAAAACTTAATCAATTAATCATGGATACGACTGAAGAAAAAATATTCAAAATCGATATAACTGACTTATTTCCAAAATTTGAAGAACATTTAAACATTCAAGGTAACTCTAGGATTATATTTTCTGGGAAATTTGGTATTGGAAAAACATATTTTTTAAATGAATTTTTTGAAAATAAAAAAGATAAATATGAAATTTTTCATCTATTTCCAGTAAATTACCAAATATCCTCTAATGAAGATATGGTTCAATTTTTAAAGTATGATATTCTAATTGAATTATTAAAAAAGGGAGAAGTTTTTAATAAAGGTAATAATTTAGACAAAAGTTTTGTAAATTTTATAAAAGATCAATGGAATACGAACTCCATTCTCAAAGGAACTATTAAAAACACTATAGAATTGCTACCTTTTGGTTTTGACAAATTGGGCAAACCTTTAAAAACAGCATTAGAGGTTGACAAAAAATTTCAAGAATTCAAACTAGAAGGAGATACAACAGAAATAGATAAGTTTTTAAAAGAAAACAACACTGAGTCAGATGTTATAAGCGAGATTATCAAAAAAAAGATACAGGAATCTAAGAAAGAAAAAGAAAGCGTACTTATTCTGGATGATTTAGAAAGAATTGACCCAGAACACATTTTTAGAATTCTTAATGTCTTTTCAGCACATTTTGATTTACATAATAACGAATTAGAAAACAAATTTGGCTTTGATAAAATTATTTTAGTCTCCGACTCACAAAATCTTAAAAGTATTTTTCATCATAAATATGGAAGCGATACTGATTCTAATGGATATTTTGATAAATTTTTCAGCATTGAAGTTTTTCAATTTGAAAATAAAGAAATAGTTACAAATGCTGTTGATCAAATCATATCTCATTTTCAAATAGAAGATGAAACGAATTTGAAAGAAGCTTTAGGGGAAAGTGGTTTTCTAAGAATATTCTTAAAAAATATTTTACTAAACTCACTAGAGTTATCTGGAAAAGAAAAACTAAATTTGAGACAGTTATTAAAGGGAATAAAGTTTCCCCTTAGGGCATTTGGGAATGGTTCATATAAAAAAGGAATTGTTGAGGGAAGAGATCAGGCTGTCCCCCAATTCATCAATTTAAGTATAAAGGCGTTAGTTTCTATATTTGGAGGAATTGAAGCTGATTTATTATCTGTGCTTAAAAAGGTCAAAGACAAATTAATTGTTAAAAAAAATGAATATGGGGCATATAAAGAATTTTCAAAATATCTTTTACTAACAATTGCACCATTCGATAAAAATGCAGAAAACTTTCAGCTTAAATGGTCTAATTACTTAATTGATTTTAACAATAAAATGATAACAAAAATCGAGAATGAACAAAGAATTGAAGTAAATCAAAAAATATTATTTTTTGATTTATTAATTGAATATGTTCAAGAGAGACATTATCTAGAAGTTGTTGATGTATGGTAAAAAGGATTTTGAATTTTAGGCATTCACCCCTAACCCCTCTGCCCAAAATCCAAATTAGTATAAATAATATAATTACATCGCCTAACACGGGATATCCGATTCACGAGCTAAATAAAATTATTTTAAAATTATGATAAACTTTATCGTCTGGGGAATCCTTGGAATCGCAACTGTTATTTTACTGGCAATGTATTTTAAAAAAAGAAATGCTGTTTGGGGCGGTTTTACGTTAGGCATCGTTATAGGTCTTATAATTGCTCTCATTTTCATCTTTAAGGGTGACGGATTTAGTTTGTATATTATTGGAAAAGCTGCT
>MHLG01000011.1:2383-28835 GCA_001821375.1 Candidatus Liptonbacteria bacterium RIFOXYD1_FULL_36_11
TGGTAAATTATCAGGTCATATTAAAAGTAAACAAAAATAATTTTATTTTTAACGCTCGCTAATCCAAATTGCTTGTTCACTTCGGTGATGATAAAACTATACCACCTACGCGAACTGCGCAACTTCGGATATGCCGATACATTTTGCAAAAATTCTCTTCGCTCTTTTTGCGCAATGCGCAATCGGGCTATGGCGCCTACAAACACAAAGTTTATAACTTTCTTATCAATAATAAATTATGATGGATAAAAAATTACTGCAAGAATTAAACCGCTTTTTAGGTAAAGCCGCCCTCAATACTTATGCGGGTGGCGGTCAAGAAGTTGATCCCGAAGAAGTTGGTTTTAAAGAATTGGAGTTCAAAGAGGGCGGCTGGTATTACAAAGATAGTTACACAGGATTTTTTCAATCATGGGGACGCGAGGTTGTCTGGCATAATCAAAAGCCTTTTTGGACGCAAATTTATGGCGGTGGAATGACCTCAAAATTCCAGAATGATACTAAATTTACTCATGAAACTTTTGATTTTCTCAAAAAGGCTTTATCCGCAGGCGAAAAACAAGAGAGTTTCCAACCTCGCGGTCCAAAAAGTTTTTCTGATGGTGATTGGGAATATACTTGTGAATGGAATGGCGATATTACAAAATTTGAGGGACATGAAAAAATCCTGTTCAAAAAAGAAGTTGTTTTTACCCATGATTTCTTGGGCGGTTTAATTCTTGCCCGATAGATACGGCGCCGTAGCCCGACTTTATCCGCTTCGCTCCGGACTTCGCATTTTGCCTAACTCTTTTTCAAGTGATAAATAAATATAGACGTTCCTGCTATAAAATCCGGCTTTGGCGGCTCGCTTAATGATAAAGGCAAACTCCTTGCCGCTTTTAGCCATAAATATTCATCTTCTTGTTTTCTTTCAAATCCTTGATGTGGTTTTGCCGTCGCTTGATTTAAAGTATTAACCGAAACTGCCAACCATTCTATTCCTTCCTCGCGCGGATCATTTCTTGCCGACCACCAAGGCGCAAACTTTTCTCCGAGCCTGTATGTCAGGCTGTCACCGCCAAAATAATCCACCGCTATTTTCTTTATGTTATTTTTTTCAACAAATTCTTCCAGCCTTTTTAAATCCTGCCCCCAGTCATAATTTGAATCTGTGGCTATTTTATATCCTTCCCGCGTTCCTCCTGCGAGCGTGTTGTAATAAGAAAGAAAATAAGGGCTAGCAGAAGCTGTTTCTATAAAAAGCCAAGCTAAAACTGCAATTGTCAAAAAAACTTTTCCTGCTTGAAAAACATTTCTTGCCGTTGAAGAAAAAAAGCTTTTTATAAAATTACTGTTTCCATAAGAACCTTTATTTATCGCCCATTTTTTTATTGAAGAAACTGAAAGTATATAAATAAAAGGCAAAGTCGGCAAAATATGGCGCACTCCTATATTCAGCGGGCTTTTTATGCTGTAAATCCAATAAAAAACAACAAAGGACGCCATTGAAAATTCCGCAAAGTTTGTCTGTAGATAATGCCTGATTCTTTTTCTTTCTCTGTTGTAAACTCCCCGCGCCATTCTTGCTAAAGCCAACACCAAACCCGTTATTATCAAAATTAAAGTCGGCAATGTTTCTTTAGCGATATATGTTACTGGAAAATAACTAATCCAGCCGGAAGAAGAAACCTCCCCTATAAAATATCCCGAATTACCAGCGGAAGATCTCTGCATTACCATTAGCACTCCCAGAAGATATTCGGAAATAGGCCTCAAAAAAACATTATTCGCCATTACTATATCCGCTTCCGCAAAACATCTTGTTAAATTGCACGTCTCTCCGCTAGCTGTCGGTCCTCCGGCAAACGAAGATAATAAAAATTTAGTATCACTCACTTGTCTTTCCACCGGATAATTAAAAGTGAAAATAAAATAGAAAAAGTAAACCACAACAAAAGCTATTAAAACAATTATTGTCAATTTAGAAATTAACTTTATAAATTTTATAAAAAAACTGTAAGTATTCTTAATAAAAGTTTCACTGCTCTTTGCTTCTTTATACGCCTTTAGGAATGTCAAAAATATAAAAAAAGGAAAAAGCAAAACAGCGGAAAATTTTAAAAGCTCTGCTATTCCTAAAAACACTCCCGCCAGCCAAAAATTTTTTCTTGACGGCGACTCCAGATATTTTACAAAAAAATAAGAAGCGGCAAATATCCCAAAAGCCGCTCCCACGTCTGTTGTTACGTAATGCCCGTGAGCTAATACCGTCGGCGAAAAAGCAAACATAAAAGCCGGCGCGAGCCCCCACCATCTTCCGATTAAATTTGCCGCCCAGAAATAAATAAATAAAACAAGTAAAATCGTTAAAATCATTGGCCCGATCCTTGACCAAAATATTATTTTATCCGCATCATTCCCGCTCTCAAAAATAAATTGTGCTCCTCCCACCCATTGTCCGTTAACATCTTTTTGCCAAAAATCATTACTAACTGGAAAATTAAGATTTAAAAACAAAAGCGGCAAGGCGGAAATAGCTTTTACTAATGGCGGATGCTCTGGATTAAGTCTATAATCTAAAAAATGCACATATCCGTATCCCGCTGGAATGTGCGCCATCTCATCCATAATTAAAGAATCGTGACTGGAAGCGCGATACATAAAAAATAAAGAAAATAGCGAAATTACTATCACAGCCGCATAAGGTATAAAAATAAAAGTTTTTTTCATATTTTTTTCACTGGCTGGCAAATTAAAAACTACGCCAAATATTAATTTTACCTTATTTTATTCTTCTATGCTACTCAAATCCTCAAGTTTTTCCGGCAAAGACACAGTTAAAATAGCCAAATTTCTCATCGGTAAAATTCTTGTAAGAAAAATTAAAACTCCTGCCGGCAAATCAAAAATAATTTACGCTCTTATCACCGAGACGGAAGCCTACGACGGCTTTAGTGATAAAGCTTCCCACGCTTCCCGCGGAAAAACCCTTCGTAACACTCCGATGTTTGCCTCTGCTGGCTCTTGGTATATTTACTTTGTTTACGGCAACCATTTTATGCTGAATTTAGTTACTGGCCCAAAAAATTATCCCGCCGCTGTTTTAATTCGTGGCATCAGAATTATTTCTAAAAATTCTAACTCTATTTCCGGCCCCGGCCGGCTGACAAAATTTTTAAAAATAAACAAAAATCTTAACAACCAGCCGGCAAACAAAAATAGCGGCTTGTGGATTGAGGATTACAGAGTTAAAATAACCCGAAAAGAAATAGAGAAATTACCTCGGGTGGGCGTAAATTACGCCGGTCCAATTTGGTCTCAAAAACCCTGGCGATTCAGATTGAATAGTTACTATTAGGATAAATTGATATAATAAAAAACGTGTTTTTAAAAGAAAATAATTTTGCTTACATTGACGGAGCAAATCTTCACAAAGGAATTGAAAGTTTAGGTTGGAATTTAGATTATAAAAAATTCAGAGTGTGGCTTTCGGAAAAATATAGCGTAAAAGTTGCTTATCTTTTTATTGGTTTAATGCCTAAAAATAAGGAACTTTATAAATATCTGCAAGAATCAGGTTTTACTTTAGTATTTAAAGAAGTGATATATGATGGTGGTGGTAAGCCAAAAGGAAATTGCGATGCTGATTTAGTTCTGCAAACCACAAGAGATGCTTATGAAAATAAATTTAATAAAGCAGTTATAGTTTCAAGTGACGGCGATTATGCTGGATTGGTCAATTTTCTTATTAATAAAGAAAAAATATTAACAGTGCTGTCTCCAAGCAATGAAAAGAAATGCTCCATTTTATTAAAAAGAACCGGAGTAAAAATATCTTACCTAAAAGACCAAAAGCTTATTTTTAGCTAAAAAAGAAAAAACCCCCGATAGAGACGAACTCTATAAGGGTCTTTTTCGTGGTAATTATCTATATAATACTCTTTCGTTCGTTGGAAGTCAATAATTTATTATCCCCATAGTGTTTGCTATTATTTTTTAATGACAAAAGCTAATTTTTAATATATATTAAAACCCATGAAACTCTCAATAGGTATCGTCGGTCTCCCCAATGTCGGCAAATCCACTCTTTTTAAAATTCTCACTAAAAAAGAAGTTAATATTGCCAATTATCCGTTTGCCACCATTGATCCGAATGTCGGCATTGTTTCTGTCCCAGATGAAAGATTGGACAAACTTTTTTCGTTCTCAAGAAGCGCTAAAAAAATTCCGGCGGTTGTAGAATTTTATGATATTGCTGGTTTAGTTAAAGATGCTAATAAAGGCGAAGGTTTAGGCAACCAATTTTTGGCTAACATTCGGGAAACAAACGCCATTATCCAAGTCGTCCGTTGTTTTCAAGGCGGAGAAATAATCCACGTAGAAAATAACGTTAATCCGGAAAGGGATATTGATATTATAAATTTGGAATTGATATTTAAAGATATTGAAACAGTAGAAAAAAGAATCACGAGTCTTGAAAAAGAAGCGAGAGGGGATAAGAAAAAAGAAAAGTCTCTGGAAATTATGAAAAAACTAAAAGAAAATCTTTTAACGAATAAACTAGCCAATCAATTGCCGGAAGAAATAAAAGAAGACAAAGAAGTAAGAGAACTTAATCTCCTTGCCTTAAAGCCGCAAATTTATCTTTTAAACGGAAACAGCACCGACGTTTCCGAAAGCTTAAAAGAAAAAATAAAAAACCTTAAAGCCGATTTTCTTATTTTTGATTTAGCAGCGGCGGAAAATATTGATGAACTTATAAAAAAATCTTATGAAATTTTAGGTTTGATTAGCTTCTTTACTACCGGCGTTGATGAATCCCGCGCCTGGACTATAAAAAAAGAAACTAAAGCTCCGGAAGCCGCTGGCGTCATTCACACCGACTTTGAAAAAAAATTTATCCGTGCCGATGTTATTAATTGGCAAGATCTCTTAAACTGTGGCGGTTGGGCGGAAGCTCGCCAAAAAGGCAAACTACGCACCGAAGGAAAAGAATATACAGTTAAAGACGGTGATGTTTTAGAAATCCGCCACGGATAGAAAGAAGACCCTTTTCTAGTTTGAGAAAAGGGTCTTTATTTTAACTTGATAAAATAAGAAGAAAATCAAGTTATATTTACAAATCAATAAGTTTAAAAGCAACTAAATCAACAAGGAATCCAATAAAAGCTAAAATCCCAAACAAAACCCACCACCAGCCGCCGCCCAAGATGATAGCCATTAAAACAGGCACTATCAACTCTCGGGAAAAATAATGCAATAATCATTATTGCTGTCACTCCTGTAATCATTAACGCAGTCATCTCTTTCTCCTTCCTACTCTTTTTAAATCTAAGCTTTAGATTATTATAATAGATATAGATAAAGATTGTCAATCTTTCTTTCTTAAATTAATTTGTTATACTGAAAACAGCACCCACGATTCTAAAAAGAAAGGAGGTGAGTGCCATGAAAAAATTTACCTGTCTCAAAACCAGAGAACAAAAACTTTCTTGGGACGAAGTTATTAGCATCTTAAAAAAAATAGCCAAGGAAGCAGACCGAAAAACAGAAGTAAAAGTTATTTTTCACCCGAAAAATAACTGCCAAAATGGGGAGGCGGAATATGATATCTTTTCAGAAAAAAGAGCTTCTTAAAAAGCTCTAAAGCCCTTGAGTAAAAACTCCGGGGCTTTTTAAATTTATATTTTAACTATAAAACTTCCTTCTGGCACCCATGATAAATCTTCTTGTCCTTTTTTTCTCTCATCCGGTAAAACATAATAAATATTTTTCTCCTTTTGTTTTTCCCTTAAAAAAGTATCTGTTATAA
Organism: Candidatus Liptonbacteria bacterium RIFOXYD1_FULL_36_11; assembly: GCA_001821375.1. Classification (GTDB taxonomy): domain Bacteria; phylum Patescibacteriota; class Minisyncoccia; order UBA6257; family XYB1-36-10; genus XYB1-36-10. The sequence goes on from MHLG01000011.1 coordinate 8,178, forward strand.
ACATAATTGTTTGCGCTAGCATTGGCACTCCTCGCACATCTGTTCCGCCCGAATTAACAATTACATATTTTAACTTTTCTTTTGGCAAAGCATTAAGCTCTCTTCCTATTTCCACGTAATTTTTACTAAAAGCGTTTGCTGTTTCCTGACTTTTGGCAAACTGCACAAAATATTCATTATTAGCAGAAGAAATAAGATATGCTAAAAAGGCCGCCATAAAAAACGCTTTTGCTTTCTCATTTTTAAAATTATTTAAAATCTTTTCTCCTCCCATTCCCGCTAAAATAAAAACTGGCGGCGCCATTAAAATCGCTCTCAAAGAATGTGGCATTCCCTCATTAGAAATAACTACCGGTAAAGCCGCAAGTATCAGCCAGAAAAATAAAACAGCCGGCGCTATTTTTTCTCCTTTATAAAAACATCTAACTGCTATTATTATTCCGACAATAAATAAAATTCCCGTAATAAATTCTAACTCCGGCTTTCCTGCGTAATTATGCCTTGCATTTCCGTCTCCAATAAAATTAAACATCCCCGCAGTTTTTATAATATTTATTGCTAAATCCTTCGCCGGAGTAGGGGAACTAAATACAGAAACTTGTGCCGTTCTACCTAAAAAATCTTGCGTATTTTGTATAAAATAAATTCCTAAAGGCAAAGCGACAATTATTCCTGTTATTACAAAAATAGTTGTTGCCTGCCAAAACTTTTTCTCTTTATAAAAAAACGGTATTAATAAAAGAAACAATGCTGGCATTGCCCGATAAGCGATATAAGAATAAAATCCCAAACCCATAAACACACCGCCAATAGCGGCGCACCAAAATAAAGAGTTAAAAGCTGAAAATTTAAAATCTTTCCTTTTTCTAATCACTCTCAAGAAAAAATATAACGAGAAAACTAAGAAAAAAGGCGCCATAATTGCCCGAAACCCAATGCGTGAAAAATTAATTTGCCAAAATGAAACTGCCGCAAAAAACGAGGCTAAAAAAGCAATTAATTCCACTCGCTTATCTGTTTTTTTATTTTCTTCCTGATCCCAAAAATTCTTAAATAATTCCCTTGTTAATAAATAAATTCCAAGCACTGTTAAAATACCAAACAATGCTGACGGCAATCTCAATGCCCACGGCTCCCTCGGCAAAAATTTTAAAAATACCGCTTGGATATTTATAAACAAACCTTCTCTGCCATTATTTTCCGGATAAAAAATTTTATAATCTCCCGTCACAACGGTCTCCAGCGCATTATTTCCATTCATTGCCTCATCCGGATAAAGTCCCGGCGGCACATTTTTTAAATCATACAAACGAAAAAAAGCGGCTAATGCTACCACTATTCCTATTAAGATTATTTTTTTCATTTCTCTACTTTTTTATTGCCGATTTTATAAACTCCAAAAACAGGGGATGTGGATTTAATGGTTTTGATTTGAATTCCGGATGAAATTGCGTTGCCATAAAAAAAGGATGGCTTTTAAGCTCTAAAATTTCCACTAAATTTTTTTCCGGATTTATCCCCGAAAAAATCATCCCTTTTTTCTCCATCATTTCTTTATAGTCATTATTGAACTCATAGCGGTGCCTGTGCCTCTCCGATATTAAAGGCTGCTTATAAGCGGCGTATGCTTTCGTCCCGCGCTTTAGCTCGCAATTATAAGCGCCCAATCTCATAGATCCTCCATAATTCTTTTTTTCCATATTTTCCAACTGCTCCGGCAAAATATGAATAACCGGATTTTTCGTATTTTGGTTTATTTCAGTAGTATGGGCATCCCGTTTTCCGCAAACATTTCTCACAAATTCTATCGCCGCCATCTGCATTCCATAACAAAGTCCCAAAAACGGTATTTTATTTTTTCTTGCATATTCTATTACTTTTATTTTTCCTTCCACTCCTCTCGTACCAAATCCTCCTGGCACTATAATTCCGTCATAATTTTTTAACTCGCTGTTTTCTTTTACGCTTCCTTTTTCAAACTTCTCTGAATTTATCCAATCTATAATCGGTCGGTGACCTAAACTATAAGCTGCGTGTTTTATTGCTTCAATTACAGAAATATATGAATCGCTTAAAGTAAAAGCCCCAGTAGAAAAATATTTTCCCACAATGCCAATTTTCACCTCTTTTTCAAAATCGGTATTAGTAAAAGCTTTATTCCACTTCATTCCATTTTTATGCCTTGGCCGCATTCCAAATTTTTTTAAAATTATCCGCGACATTCCGTCCTTTTCAAAATTTATCGGTATTTGGTAAATAGATTTTACGTCCGGCGCCGAAATAACGCTTTCCGGCAAAATATTGCAAAACATTGATATTTTTTTCTTTCGGGGTTCATCTAACGGTTGGCTCGCGCGAGCCAAAATTATGTCCGGCTGGATGCCGGCGGAATTTAACGTGCGCACGGCATACTGTGTCGGTTTTGTTTTCATCTCTCCCACCATTCTTGGTATCGGCAAGTAACTGACTAATACAAAAATAACGCCATCCGGCTTAGCAAGCTTCATCATTCGTCCCGCTTCCAAAAAAAGCATATTCTGATACTCGCCAACCGTTCCTCCTATTTCTATTAAAACAAAATCCGCCTTAGTTTTGCGGGCGACCCGCTCAATGCGGCGGATTACTTCTTCTGGAATATGCGGCACCACTTCCACGCACTTTCCCTCATACTCCAAGTTTCTTTCCTTTTGGATAACGGTCAGATAAACCGAACCGGTTGTCATATAATTGTCGCGGGAAATATTAGTATCTAAAAAACGTTCATAATTTCCCACATCCTGGTCGCACTCCATTCCATCGTCTGTCACAAACACTTCTCCATGCTCAATCGGATTCATCGTTCCCGCATCCACATTTACATAAGGGTCTATTTTAACAGCGGTAACATTAAAGCCATAATTTTTTAATATCCTTCCTATAGACGCTGTTGCTACTCCTTTTCCCACTCCGGACATTACGCCTCCGGTAACAAAAATATATTTAGTTGACATATTTTAAAATTTAAAGCCTTTATTTCTTTTTTAAGCAATATTTTTACTTAATTTTCAGTTAATTTTACTATACCTTAAACCGCTTGCAAAAAACAATCTGGGGAAAAATAAAACTCCGCTAGTAAAAGCTTTCAGTTTCATATACTAACTGTGTGCGGAATAAAATCACGATTGTACTCGTCTGTAGAAGTTTTCTTGTGTCGGAACAAAAAAAGGGCCGCTTCTATGCGACCCCGTTTTAAGTTTTATTCAAAACTAAACAATATTTTAAAAACAACTCAATTACGCAGGTTCCTCTTGCAAAATTTGATTTTTAAAACAAACCACATAATCATCTTCATCCCAACTCGAAAATTCTAGCTCTCCTTTTTCATTTAAAAACCTTCCGCCAAAACATAATTCATCTCCATACCCCCCCTCTTTTTTTGCAAAGTTTAGAAAAGGGACAACCATTTTTCCTTTATCCTTGTTTTCCCTTAATACTGTTCCAAAAAAATGAAAAAGTCCTTTTATTTTTTCCCATTCATCCGGAACAGTCGCATTTCTTTTTCCTTCCTTGTATAAACCTCCATACATTTCATTCATAATAACCAAATCCGGAAAATTACTGTGTATTATATCCTTTATATTTTCCTTAAAAAATCCTTTTTTAAGTTTTTGGATTCTCAATGTATTAAGATCTATTTTTTCCTCACCAGATTTTTTTGAATGAAAAACTATTAAATGACTCGCTAGTTCATCTAGTTTTTTTCCACAAAAAATTCCCTTTTTTGCCTCGTACCCAAAAACCGGAAGCTTCGAATAATCCACAATAATTGTATTCCCCATTTTTTTCTCCAATCTCTTATTTATTTTTAAAATCTACATCTGCTTTTAGAATAACTTTTTATTAACAAAAAGTCAATTTTTAATATCTTTTCCTTGCCTTTAAATATTTAAAATTTATAATATATAAGGTCTGTCACCAAATGCGCTTTTGTAGCCTAATTTCAGGAATTGCAGCCAAAATGGCATTTGGCGACAGACCCAAAATTATGCTCTTAAATTTTCTTTCTAAAACTAACCCTGACAAACTAAAAGGAGTTGCTATTTTACGCCTTGATTTTAACTCCGAAGGGGATTGGCGTTTAAAACGTTCTCTCCCTACTTTAAAATTTCTTCAAAAACACGCCGCTAAAATTGTCATTTTGAGCCACAAAGGTCGCCCCACTCCTTCTCTTCTTCCTCTTAAAGAAAACGCCAAATTTTCCCTAAAAAAAGACGCTAATAAATTATCCAAATTTTTAAACTACCCTGTTAATTTTATCAACTGCTCCCGTATTTCCGAAGCTGGTAATGAAATAAGAAACTCCAAAGAAAATTCTGTTTTTGTTTTGGAAAATGTCCGCTTTTTAGAAGGGGAAGCAGAAAACAATCTTTCTTTATCAGAACACTTAGCTTCTTTAGGCGACTATTTTGTTAATGATGCTTTTGCCGTTTCTCATCGCGCCAACGCTTCCGTTGTTGGTATCACTAAATTTTTACCAAGCTATGCCGGCTTTGAAATGGAAGAAGAATTAAAAAACCTTTCTCATATTATGGAAAAGCCGGCGCACCCTTTTGTTATGGTTTTTGGCGGCGGCAAAGCGACAGACAAACTTCCTATTATCTTAAATTTTAGAAACAAAGCTGACTTTTTCCTTTTAGGCGGCGCGCTTGCCAACACCATGCTTTATTTAAAAGGAGAAAAAATGGGTAATTCTCTTATTGAAAAAGAAATAGATGGTGCCCTTCCAAATTTGCTTAAAATGAAGAATGTTGTCCTTCCTTTTGATTTTAGAAAAAAAGGCAAAGCTATTTTAGACATCGGTCCGAAAACTGAAAAACTTTTTTCTTCTTATATTAAAAAAGCTAAAACTATTGTTTGGAACGGCCCTTTAGGCGCTTTTGAAAAGAAAGGTTTTGAAAAGGGGACTAAAGCAATCATAAAAGCTATTGCTTCCTCCCGCGCTTTTTCTCTTGTCGGCGGAGGAGAGACAATTGTACTTTTGGAAAAAATGAAGTTAGAAAAGAAAATCAGTTTTATTTCAACCGGTGGCGGCGCTATGCTTGAATTTTTATCAGGCTGCAAACTTCCCGGTTTGAAAGCTTTAGAAAAAAGTAAAAAATAATTTTTCTCCGTTTTTTTAAATATGAAAAAAAACACAGCGCCAAAAAAAGAAAATATAATTATTTACCACTCCGACTGCTATGACGGTTTTAGCGCCGCCTGGGCAGCATGGAAAAAATTTGGCAGCAAAGCGGAATATCTTCCGGTAAAACATGACCTTCTTCCTCCCGCCGGCTTAGAAAATAAAAATATCTTTTTTGTTGATTTTTGTTACCCGGCTCCTATTATGGAAAAAATTTCCCAGAGCGCGAAAAGCGTTACCGTCATAGACCATCATATTTCCGAAAAAGAAACCACCGAAAAATTTCCCGGACTTTTTTCTCTTGATCATTCCGGCGCTGTCCTTTCTTGGATTTTTTTTCATCCTAAAAAAGAAATTCCTCTCTTTCTTAAATACATAGAAGACCGCGACCTTTGGTATTTCCGTTTACAAAAATCAAAAGAAATCAGCTCCTATCTTGAATTTTTTAATTTTGATTTCAATTTATGGAGCAAATTATCAAAAGAAATAGAAAATCCTATTAAACGCAAGGAATGGATAAAAAACGGCTCCTTAATCTTAAAATATGAAGATAAAAGGATTGAAGAAATTATTGCAGAAGGGGGAGAGTTAGTTCAATTTGAAGGACGCAAAATTTTTGCAGTCAATTCTATACTTTTTCGCTCCGAACTGGGCAACCTTCTTTGTCGCCGCCACCCGCCTTTTGCCATTATTTGGCGTAAAGAACCTGATAGTTTAAAATTTTCTCTCCGCGGCAACGGCAGTATAGACGTTTCAAAAATTGCTAAAAAATACGGCGGCGGCGGACATTTTTCTGCCGCTAGTTTTCGCCTTCCCCCCGACTCCAAACTTCCATGGCTAATAAAAAATAAATTTTAAAACAAAATGTCTAAATCTCTTTTTGGCGATGATAAAGAAAATAAATTAATTATCTTTACTGACGGCGGCTCGCGTGGCAATCCCGGCCCGTCTGCTATCGGAATAGTAATCGGCGAAAAAGAATACTGCGAAAAAATCGGCAAAGCTACTAATAATGTCGCTGAATATCAAGCAGTTATTTTTGCTCTAAAAAAAACCAGGCAAATTTTAGGCGGTAAAAAATCCGCGGAAGCGGAAATTGAAATAAGAATGGATAGCGAACTTGTCCAAAGGCAACTTTCCGGAAAATATAGAATAAAAGAAGAAGATTTAAAAATTCTCTTTGTTAACGTCCATAATCTCCTCTTTGATTTCAAAAAAGTATCTTTTAGACACATTCCCCGCGAAGAAAACCGCCACGCCGACTTTCTTGTAAACAAAGCTCTGGATAAAAAATAAAATAAAATCTCACTTATCTGACGATCGTCTAATAAGTGAGATTTTATTTTATTTTAGACAAGTTTTTTTAATCAATTTTACTAAATAAATTTTTCTATTATAAAACTCCACTTTAGGCGGAGTTTTATAATATCTTTACCCTATAAAATTTCTTTTCTATTTTATTAGGGTTTGCCAGTTTAAAATAAGCCGGATTCTGTATTTGACGGCAATTTGTCTGTCCCGAAGCTTGCGCATCGGGATCAAGCGGCACAAACCAACATAAAAGCGTTGGAATACGGCCTTGCGCCAGGCAGGGTTTGCCACATCCGAAACTTACGCCTCGGACGCGTGCGCTCTTACCGCACGATTTCACCCTTTCTCCGCCTTAGGTGGAGTGGTATATTTTCTGTTGCGCTTTCCGTAGGATCACTCCTCGTCGCTGTTAGCGACTGCCTGAAACCGGCATTATCTGCCGGCTAGCGTCCGGACTTTCCTTCCAGTTTTTATTAAAAAAACCGGATAGCCGTCTTTTAAACTAGCTACTTAATTTTACCTCTTCTTGACAAAAAGTCAATAAAATATACGATATATTTAGTACTTTACACAGGTATTTAAAATCTATTTTTGAGGTGCGTTATGAAAATGATTAGTATGAGAGCATTGAGTTCTGTTATGTTTCTTGTTGGTTTTTTATTTTTATTTATAATTCCTCACCTTTTAATTTTATGGGATAGCCCTCCGACAGAAATTATTTCTTTAAAACTCTTTGGAGAAAACGCCGGCAAGTTGGAATACCTTGCGTCTTTAATAATTTGCCTTCCTTATTCTTTTGTCTGTTTTGTTGGAGCAGGCGTGGCTCGGTATTTTAGCGTTACGCCGCTACCAAACCGACAAGAAGATAGTAATTAAAAGGAAAAAGCCACCTTCTTAAACCTTGCCTGCTGCAGGGTTTTTTTATTTAATAGTTATCCACATTTTCCCTTTTTGACATTATGTCTTAAGGGACTAGAATTGTATGAAAGTGGGTAATTGTGGGGAAAAGTAAATTCTATGTTTTTAGGAGAATATTTTTATTCTATTGATGAAAAAGGTCGCATGGCTCTACCGCCTAAGTTTAGGGTAAATTTAAAAAGCGGGGCTATTATCACAAGAGGTTTAGATGAATGCCTTTTTGTTTTTGGGCTTAAAGAATGGGAAAAGCTTGCAAAAAAGCTTATTGCTTTGCCTTTAGCTCAAGCTAATTCTCGTGCTTTTGTTCGTTTAATGCTTGCTGGGGCTATGGATGTAAAATTTGATTTACAAGGAAGAATCCTTATTCCAGACTTTTTAAAAAAATATTCCAGTTTAGCAAAAGATGCTTATGCTATTGGCCTTTATAATCGTGTTGAGATTTGGAGTAAGGAAAAATGGGAATCTTACAAATTAAAAACGGAGAAATCATCTGGCGAAGTAGCTGAAAAAATGAGGGAGCTGGGAATTTAACAATCTTTACTTATGCACAAACCCGTTCTTGTCTCTGAAGTTCTTGAATTCCTTGACCCGCAAAATGGAGAATTTTTTATTGATGCTACTGCCGGCGCCGGCGGCCACACAAAGGCTATTCTTGAAAAATTAGGAAAAGACGGAAAAATTATTGCCATAGAATGGAATAAACATTCCGCTGACCTTTTAAAAAGTAATCTTGAAAATACCAATAATTTAGAAATAATCTGCGGCAATTACGCTGATATTCCTGAAATTATTTCTGAAAAAAAAATTAGCCAAGTTGATGGCCTTCTAGCTGACTTAGGTTTTTCTTCCGATGAACTAGAAAATTCAGGACGAGGATTTAGTTTTAAAAAAGACGAGCCTCTTCTTATGACTTATAGCGACAACTCTATCCCTGTCTATGAAATTTTACGGAAAATTTCCGAGATAGAGCTTGCTGATATTATTAGAAATTTTAGCAATGAAAAATACGCCAAAAGAATAGCTCACGCCATAAAAGAAGAAATAAAAAGAAACCCGCATCTTTCCAGTCTTGAGTTAGCTGAAGTGATAAAAAAATCAGTTCCCGGAAATTACGAGATGAGAAGAATTAATCCTGCTACGAGAACTTTTCAAGCTTTAAGAATTTATGCCAATAAAGAACTTAAAAACTTAGAAAAACTTCTTCTTTCCTTACCTAAAATTTTACAAAGTGGCGGCCGGGCAGTTTTCATTTCTTTTCATTCTTTAGAAGATAAATTAGTGAAAAATTACTTTCGAAAATACGCTAAAGAAAAAATTGCTAAAATTTTAACAAAAAAACCAGTAACAGTGGGAAGCGATGAATTAGGGCAAAACATTCGCAGTCGCTCCGCTAAACTCCGCGCCATTATGTTTTTTTAATTTTAAATCTTTATTTTTACTTTTAACTTGCAACTCTTTACTTATTTTTATGACCATCTTTAAGCCGGAAAAAAAGTCAAAACTTAATATTGTCACTTTTATTTTATCCGCCGTGCTTTTATCTCTGGTTTTTGCTTGGCTCAACGTTTATAACCGCCAAGTTAATGCCTCTCACGATGAAAAAGCTTTAGCAAAAGAACTTCAGGATCTCAAAGTAAAAAACGCCGAGCTAGACAATACTCTTCACGATTTTTTTTCTCCTTCTAAAGCTAAAGAATTTGCTGACGAACGCGGGCTTACGGAAGAAAATTACCCTAAATTTTTAGAAATCGCCAAAGGAATTTAATTTTTATCACCCAAAAATAGCCAAAACAATGAAGTTCAGGTTTTTGTTTCTAGTAATCGTTTTCACTGTTCTTTTTTCTGTTTTGGTTTTTAATCTTTATAATATTCAAGTAAGGAAAGGCAATTTTTATGTTGCTAGCGCTAAATCCCAACTGGAAAATTCTGGTGCCCTGCATGCCACTCGCGGTGGCATTTATTTTACTAATAAAGAAAGCGGAAAAATTCCCGCCGCTATAGAAAAAGAATATTTTGAAATTTTTGCTGTTCCAGATGAAATAGAAGATCCAGTCATAACCGCTGAAAAAATTTTCTCCGTTGTTTCTATTTCAAAAAGCGATTTAATAAATCTTTTTAAAAAACCGAAAGATAAATATGAACTTCTTGTAAAAAGGGCGAGTGAAGAACAAAAAGCTTTCATTAGAAATAATTTTATAAAAGAAATTTACTTAAAAAGCCATACGGAAAGATTTTATCCTTTAGAAAAAACTGCTTCTCATCTTTTAGGCTTTGCTGGTGTTAGTAAAGATAGCGACAATCCTTCAGGCCTTTATGGCTTGGAAAAATTTTTTAATGAAAAACTTTCCGGTAAAGACGGTTTTGCGAAAGGAGACGGTATAATTTCTCCGGTTTCCGGAGAAGATATTTTTTTAAACATTGACCGCAATATTGAATCACAAGCGGAGGAAATACTCTCCGACCTAGTTTTAAATTTTAAAGCTCAAGGCGGCAGCGCTATAGTTTCTGACCCCAAGAATGGAAAAATTCTTGCTATGGCAAGCCTGCCAAATTTTAATCCTAATAATTATTCTAAATATCCTATCCAAAACTTTTTAAACCCGGCAACGGAAAAAGTTTATGAACCTGGTTCCATCTTCAAAGTAATCACTATGGCTATAGGCTTAGATAGCGATAGTATCACTCCGGAAACTACTTACGTTGATAAAGGCTCTTTAACTATTAACGGCAGCACTATAAAAAATTGGGATCTAAAAGCACACGGTCGGCAAACTATGACTAACGTTATAGAGCAATCGTTAAATACCGGCGCTGTTTTTGCTGAAGAACAAATTGGCCGCTCTATTTTTTTAGAATATTTGAAAAAATTTGGTCTTGGGGAAATTTCCGGAATTTCACTTTCTGGAGAAGTAAGAGGAAATATTAAATCTCTAGAAATTAATCCTAAAGATATTAATTTTGCCACCGCTTCTTTTGGACAAGGAATCTCCGTTACTCCTGTTTCTTTACTTAAAGCTGTGTCTGTTATTGCTAACGGCGGCAATCTGGTAGATTTTGCTATCGTTCAAGGTGAAGAAGATAAGAATCCGCAAAGGATAATCAGTGAAGACGCGGCGCGCAAAACTATTACTATGATGATTTCTGCTGTTGATAAAGCGTTGGTTGCTAAAATAGAAGGTTATAATATTGCTGGTAAAACCGGCACCGCTCAAGTTCCCGATTTTGTAAAAGGCGGCTACACAAAAGATGTTATCAATACTTATATCGGCTTTGCCCCAGCTTACGACCCAAAATTTATTATTCTTATTAAACTTGATAAACCTGCCGGAGCGCCTTTAGCTGGTCAAACAGTTGTTCCGGCTTTTCGTAAGCTTGCTGAATTTATTATAAATTATTACAACATTCCGCCGGATAGAACCGAAGAAAAATCTAGTAATTAAATTTTTTAAAACACTCCATCTACTATGAAAGATAAAAAAAATACTCCCTTTTTTTGGTTTTGCCTTAAATTCTTAGCCCGTTTTATTTTAAAGCGTCATAATCCAATAATTATTGCCATTGTCGGCGGGGCGGGAAAAACACTTACTAAACTCGCTATCTGTGCCGCTTTAAAAAACACAAAAATTCCCCGAGCCTCTATTTCGGATTCAAATATTTCAAATAAAGAAGCTTCCGTTTTAGCTATTCTTGGCTCTTGGGATAAAACCGGCGGGCCTTTCTTTTTTCTTAAAGTTATTTTTCTGTCGTTTTTTCATCTCATTTTTAAATCTAAAAACTACCCTCAAATTTTAATTTTGGAATTTGGAGCTGAAAACCAAGGTGAAATAAAAGAGCTTATTAAAATAGCCAAACCATCACTTGTAGTAATGACCGCTATCGGAAACATTCCACCGCATTCAGAATCTTTTTCTACAGCGGAAGCCGCTATACGAGAAAAAGCAAAAATACTGGAGCATCTTTCTTCTTCCGGTTGCGCTGTTCTTAATTTTGACGACCCCGCTATCCTTCCAATGGAAGAAAGGACAAAAGCGGAAATAATTACTTTTGGTTTTAAAAAAGGTTCCGATATTCGTCTTTCAAATTTTTCTTTAAGGGAAGAAGATGAAAAACCTATTGGAATTTCTTTTAAATTAAATAATTACAGCTCTTCAGTGCCAATTCGTTTGGATGATATTTTTGGTAAAAGCGCCGCTTACGCTTCCGCCGCCGCCGCGGCTGTCGCTTTGCGTTTTAATTCCAATTTGGTAAAAGTTTCTCAAAATCTTTCCTCAAATTTTTCCACTCCTGAAAGATGTTTAAAACTTCTACCCGGTATAAAAGAAACATTTATTATAGATGATACTTGCGGTTCTTCTCCAGTTTCCATTAAAGAAGCACTTGATGTTCTAAAAAATCTTCCCGCTAAAAGAAAAATAGCAGTTTTAGGCGATATGTTGAATTTAGGACGTTACACTATTGATGCTCACGAAGAAGCTGGAAATCTCGCCGCTAATTCTGCTAATTTTCTTATAACTATCGGCGCTCGTTCAAAATTTACCGCCGCCGCCGCTATTAAAAAAATGCCAAAATCAAAAGTCTTTTCTTTTGATTCAGTAGAGGAAGCTGGAAAAAAAGTGCAAGCTATTATTAAAAAAGGGGACTTGATTTTAATTAAAGCTTCCGAAGAAATTCATGCCGAAAAAGTAGTAGAGGAAATAAAACAAACACCCGTTTCCAATATCTAAATCTAATCTTTTTTCTTCTTGCCATTTTTCCTATTTTTAAGTAAAATACGCTTGTCCTTTTTGTTTTTTGCCGCTATCGTCTAGCCCGGTCTAGGACACTGCGTTCTCAGCGCAGGAACACCGGTTCAAATCCGGTTAGCGGTACTAATTTGCTTTTTTTACTCTTTTTCTCTATTCTTTTGAAAAATAAGCAAAAACTTATTTTTCTGCACCAAAAAACTTAATAAAAAGGAGATGCAATAATGGTAGATATCACTGAAGCAACGGAGTTAATGGATAAAGAAAAAAGAGAAAGAATTATCCAAACAACGCAAAAGATCATTGTAAATTTAGATGGCGCAAAAAATCTTGCAGAAATTGAATCAATAGTCAACAACCTTTTTCTCTTCACCGGATTTTTTAGTATTAGCTTAAACACTACTGCCCTTTTTGGAGGTATTAATAAAGTCGTTGATTCAATCCACAAAAACCGCGGCCGTGTTTTACTGAACGTCGGGCTGGCGACTTCCACTGAAATCTTCCGTATTTCCGAAATAGCAGCTAATCTTGGTGTTTATTTAATAAGTATTGACGCCTTATCTAGTGCTAAAACTTTAAAAACGGCCGTAGCCGCCGTTAAATTTGCAAAAAAAACCAACGCCTGTCAGACACTGGTTTTTTCCAATCTTTCCCTTCCTCCTGGTAATGCCGAAGATTTTTTTAACCTCTTCGTCGCAACTTTTCAATCGGAAAGTTGGTTACAGTATCTGGATAAGGTAAAAGAAAACTACATTCCACATATTTTTTTTCATCTCTATCGTATTTCTAAATTTACCGGAGTGGATGGCATCATCTCTTCCCCGCAAAATCTTAAAAAAATAAAAGAAGAAGAATATAACGACGTAAAATTTAATCACCTGCAAAAAATTGCTTTTTGTCTTCCTTCTGATAAGGAAAAAGAAATAGAAACAGATGAATGCACCTGTTTCTACTTAAACAAAAAAATTCCCCTTGCTGTTGAAGTCGGCGCCAACTCCTTCATTATTGGCGATTATATTACCAATCCTTTACCAGGAATTAAAAGCCGGGAAGAAGCAATAGTAAAAGTGGCAGAAGAAATAATTAATTTTACTCCTCCTTCCGAAAGACGCATTACTCCTTATGACTCCCAATTTAGCAGTTCCCAAGGGAGACCTTTTATGAAACGCCACCGCAGATTTTAAAACTTTTTAAAACCTGCCTTTCCTCCAGCCCCACGGCTGGATTTTTTTTATTTTCCGCTTATAATTAACCTATTATTAATTATTTTTTATAAAAAATGTCTGAAAAAACAAAAAATTACTTAGGAATAGCAATTATTTTTGCTCTTTTAATTTTTGCTTATGCCGCTGTAAAATATGCGCGTGCCTATGCCGATTCGGTTGAGCCTTCCACTTTTAGAAGCTTTTCGGTTAGCGGTGATGGAAAAGTTGTTGCTGTGCCTGATATTGCCTCTGTTACTTTTAAAGTAATTACTCAAGGCGGCCGTGATGTCGGAGTTTTGCAGAAAGAAAATTCCGGTAAAATGAATAAAGCTATTGATTTTGTAAAATCAAATAATATTAATAATAAAGACATAAAAACCGAAAGTTATAATATAGAACCACGTTATCAATATGATTCCTGCCGGTCTGGCGGCACCTGCCTTCCTTCGGAAATAATCGGTTACACTATCACTAACTCCACCGCTGTTAAAATAAGAGACTTTTCTAAAATAAGTGACATCCTTTCCGGTGTGGTAAAAAATGGAGCTAATAGCGTTTCCAATGTTTCTTTTACTGAAGATGATCCTGAAAAAACTAAAAATGAAGCTAGAACAAAAGCAATAGAAAGCGCTCGCGCTAAAGCAGAAATTATAGCGGAATCTGCCGGTTTCCGTGTTGGGCGTCTTCTTTCTGTTGATGAAGGCTGGGCAACACCGAGCTACAAATATGGTATAGGTGGAGCTACTATGGAGGCTTCCTCATCCATCTCTCCCGCTCCTTCCATTGAACCCGGTTCTGAAGAAGTTTCCATCAGTGTTAATTTAAGATACGAAATAAAATAATCTTTCGCGATAAAGACAATCTTAAGCGCCTCGTTTAAAAAACAGGGCGCTTTACTTTTTATTTTTTATTTTTTATGTCAAAATATCTAAAGTCTATCGCTAAATGCGCTTTCGTTATTAAATTTATAAAATCCAAATGATTGGAAACTTACTTGAACCGATAACTCTTTTTACTTTAAACACTATAAAAGATTTTGGCTACGGCGGTGTTTTTTTTCTAATGCTTCTTGAAAGTGCCAATATTCCTATTCCTTCCGAAATTATTATGCCTTTTTCCGGATTTCTTGTTTCACAAGGCACTTTTAATTTTTGGCTTTTAGTTTTTTTTGGAGCTCTAGGCAATCTTGCCGGATCTCTAATTTCTTACGCTATTGCTTTTTATCTAAGCGATAAAGCTCTTAATTTCTTTCTTAAATTTCGCCTGCTAAGGAAAAAAGAAGTTGATTTTTCCATCAATCTTTTTCAAAAATATGGCATTTCCACCGCTTTCTTTTCAAGAATTTTTCCGGTAATCAGAACTTTTATTTCCTTTCCCGCTGGTCTTTTTAAAGCCTCGCTCGTCCCTTTTTCCCTTTTTACTTTTTTAGGATCTTTTCTTTGGTCTTTGCTTTTAACTTTTTTAGGCCTAAAGCTTGGCGAAAATTGGCGCGTTCTTGAAACATACTTCCGCCAATTTGATACAATTATTGTTCTCGGTTTGTTTTTTGTTTTTATCTTCTGGATTCAACACCATTTTTTTAACAAAAGAACAGCTTTTAAAAAAGATGCATAAAAGATATAATAACTAAATTATCTTATGGAAAAACCGATTTTAGCATTCAATTGGAAAATGAACCCGGCTTCGGAAAAAGAAGCAATTTCTATTTTTAAAGAGGTTCAAAAAGGAATATCTTTTTTTAATGGGAAAACTCTTATTTTTCCTCCTTTTATATTTTTAAGTAAGCTTGCTAAACTCCGCGGCGTAAAAAATAATCCGGAACTTGGATCGCAAAATGTTTTTTGGGAAGAAAAAGGAGCTTATACAGGAGAAATCTCTCCTGTTATGATAAAAAACATAAAAGGGGAGTGGGTAATTATTGGCCACTCTGAAAGAAGAAAACTTGGTGATACAGATGAAATTGTCTCTAAAAAAATTTTTTCTTCTCTTGCCGCAAGCTTAAAATTTATTCTTTGCGTTGGAGAAAATAAAAAAATGCCTCAAGTAAAAGCTGAAGCTTTTATATTTAATCAACTTAAATCTTCCCTTTCTTCTGTAGAAAAAATAAAAGCTGAAAATTGGAAATCTAAAATTATTATAGCTTACGAACCGATTTGGGCTATCGGCACAGGAGAAAATGCTTCTCCGGAATATGCTGAAATTATTTCTCAATCCATAAAAAAATTCTTTTCAACGGAATTTAATTTTCTCCCAAAAATTCTTTATGGCGGTTCGGTTAATTCAGAAAATATCTCTTCTTTTCTAAAACTGCATAATATTAATGGCGTTCTAATCGGCGGTGCTAGCTTGCGACCTGATGAAATAAAAAAAATAATGAAACTCTCCGGAGATGTTTGAGCTGAAACATATTACTCTTTCCTCCTCGGGCGATAAAAAAATTGCCGGAATTTTTTCCGCTACGGAAAACATAAAAGGTTGGGTTTTACTTTTACATATGATGCCTGCTACAAAAGAATCTTGGGACGATCTTTCTAAACTTTTAAATGCGGAAGAAATTACCACGCTCGCCATAGATTTAGCGGGGCATGGCAAATCAAGCGGCGGGCCGGAAGACTATTTAAGTTTTTCCGATAACGAGCATCAGGATAGCATTAACGATGTAAAAAAAGCTCTTGAGTTTTTAAGAAGCGAAGGAGCGGAATTTGAAAAAACAGCAATTATTGGAGCTTCTATTGGCGCTAATTTAGCTTTAAAATATACCAGTGAATGTCAGAATTTAAAAACATTAGTTCTTCTTTCCGCAGGCTTAAATTATCACGGCATTAAAACGGAACCGTTTATTGAAAAACTAAAGTCGGGAAGTAGTATTTTATTTGTAAGTAGTCGCGACGACGAAAGAAAAAATAGCGATAACGCCGAAGAAACACAAAAACTTTTTGATCTTGTTCCGGCGGACGTAGAAAAAGAAATTATTGTCTATGAACATGCCGGACATGGCACTGATATGCTGAAAACGGATGAAATGCCGTCACTTCCTGAATCTATCGTTAATTTTTTAAAAAATCATTTTTAACTAAATAAAAAACAAATGTTTGCACAAATTTTTAAGTTTGGTTTTGTCGGGATATTAAACACTGCTATTGATATAGCAATCTTAAACGCCTTAATGTCTTTTAGTGGTATAAAAGCTGGATTTTTTTTTAGTCTCTTTAAAGGTGCCTCATTTTTAGCCGCTACTATTAATAGCTACTTTATGAATAAATACTGGACTTTTAAAGATAATGATAAAAAAACTGTTGCGGAAGCTGGGCAATTCTTTATTGTTAGTGTACTTGGCCTTGTTATTAATATTAGTGTAGCTTCTTTTGTAGTGAACTTTATCAATCCTATTTTATTCATCTTAAAGCCGTTTAAATACGCTATTTCTATTTTTGGTATTAATTTTGATAACGCGCAAATTTGGGGCAATATCGCCGCTCTTACTGCCTCCGCTTCTTCCATGTTTTGGAATTTCTTTGGCTATAAACTTATTGTCTTCAAAAAATAATTTACTCCATGAAACTGCCTTTATGTTTTACTTAGGTTTTAATTTATGATTATTTTCTCTTATCCTTTTACTTTATAAACTTTTTAACAGGATAAACTTTTAACTTATAATAAAGTTTTCCTCTTGACAAAAAAACATTCTCTGTGCTATACTCCTCTCATTGAATGAGTAAAAGGCGGTCTTTGGCGACATTCGACCAAAGGCTAACTACCTCAGTTGTTTAGCTAAATCCCAACCTTGTGTTGGGGTTTTAGTTTTTTTACTAAAAACAGCGCGGGGTTTACTATTTTTTCTTGTGCGTTATCATTAATATAATCGGGCTGTTAGAGCGGCTACGTATTGAGCACTCATTCAATATAAACAACGAGGAGGTCACCAATCGTAGTCGCTCTAACAGCCAGAATCTTCATTACTCATAATGATTAAACTGGCAAAAAACGTCTCTTTAAAAAAATACAGCCACTTCAAAATTGGCGGGCAGGCTGATTTTTTTGTCGAACCAAAAAATCTTGAAGAGCTGAAAGAAGTTTTAGAAAAAGCTAAAAAAGAAGGCATGAAAAAAATATTTATTCTTGGTGGTGGCACCAATATGCTTTTTGACGATAAAGGCTTCCGCGGCTTAGTTATTAGACCTGTTTTTAATAAGATTGAAGCATCAGAAATTTCTCCAGATGATATTGAAGTAAAAGCTGGTTCTGGATTGCTTGTTGGAGAACTTCTTAATTTTTGCGTAGAAAAGAATCTTTCTGGGCTGGAGTGGGCTGGAGGATTACCCGGCACCTTAGGCGGGGCGGTAAGAGGCAACGCCGGCGCTTTTAAAGGTGAAATAAAAGACTCTGTAATAAAAGTTATTAGCTTTAATT
Organism: Candidatus Liptonbacteria bacterium RIFOXYD1_FULL_36_11; assembly: GCA_001821375.1. GTDB lineage: Bacteria > Patescibacteriota > Minisyncoccia > UBA6257 > XYB1-36-10 > XYB1-36-10. Next base: position 25,925 of record MHLG01000011.1, read on the forward strand.
TAACAAACGGAAAAATTACTGAAAGAAAAAACAAAGAATGTGATTTTTACTATCGCACCAGTATTTTTAAAAAAAAAGGAAATAACGCGCTTTCAAATAAAGAACTTATTATTGAAGTAGTCTTAGCTCTAAAAAAGGGGAATGGGGAAAATATAAAAAATTCCATTTTAGAAAAAATCAATTACCGTCATTTAAGGCAACCTCTTAATTATCCAAACATCGGCAGTATTTTTAAAAACGTAAATATTGAAAAAGTCCCTCAAGCTACTTTAGAATTATCCGAAAAAGAAATAAAAACAGATCCCTTTCCGGTTGTGCCAGCTGCCTTTTTAATTAGCGAAGCAGGATTAAAAGGAAAAAAAATCGGCGGCGCTAAAATTTCTGAAAAACATCCAAACTTTATTATCAATTTTTCTGGTCGTGCCAAAAGCAGTGATGTAAAAAAACTTATTTCTTTCGTAAAAAAGAAAATATTTTCTAAGTTTAGTATTTACTTAGAAGAAGAGGTAGTTTATCTTAAACCTTAACTGTAAAAAAATGAAACTCCATAAACTTACACTTACAGTATCCTCAGAAACTTCAGTCTAGCGGAATTCACCGAAGTAGAAATAAAAAGGTATTCATTAATAAACTTACACTTGTGATTTTTTTTGTGAAGGCGGATAAAATAAAAATATTTTTTGCATTTTTTTCTTTGTTTTTTATCTTAAAAAAGTTTTCCACAGTTATTTTATTCCTTTTTTGTTCTAGAATTAAGTTAAAGTCTTGACCAACGTTGTTACCTCGTCAGTAATTTATAGTTGGTCTTTGTTATTAACAATTTTTTAAAATGGCAAAAAAGAAAGCGAAAGCTACGAAAAAAAAGAAGACAGCCAAGAGAGGAAAGAAAAGATAGTCTTCCCACAATTACCCCGATTTATCAAGTCGGGGTAATTTTTTTATAAGTCCGACCGTATAAAATAGCATGAGTATAAATATTAAAACAAAAAATTTAGAGATAACCCCTTCTTTAAAAAACTATTTAGACAAAAAGATAGCTTCTATCAGCCAGCTGGTTAAAAAATGGGAAGAAAAAGGGGCTGTCAAGATTGATTTTGAGGTGGCTCGCATAACCAAACATCACCATAAAGGCGATGTTTTTTATGCCGAAGCTAATTTATTTATTGAAGGAACAAATATAAGGGCTGAAAGCCTCGGCGATAACATCAGAAAAGCTATTGACTTGGTTAAGGACAAGCTTAAGATGGAGATAAAGAAATATCGCGAGAAACTCGCCTAAAACAAGTGATATTCAGATTTTTAAAAAGATTTTTTAATCCCGTAGAAGAGCTAAAAAAAATTGTCTCTAAAATAAATTCTTTAGAAGATCAGATAAAAAGTCTTAACCAAAATGATTTTCCGAAAGAGACAAGTAAACTCATCTCCCGTCTTGAAAACGGGGAAACTCTTAATGATATTCTCCCTGAAGCTTTTGCTCTCGTCAGGGAAACCGCAAAGCGTGTTCTAAAACAGCGCCATTTTGATGTTCAGCTTTTAGGAGGGATTATTTTACACCGTGGCGGCATAGCGGAAATGATGACTGGTGAAGGAAAAACTCTTGCCGCCACCGCTCCCGCTTATTTAAATGCCCTTTCAAAAAAGGGAGTGCATGTTGTTACTGTTAATGAATACCTGGCAAAAAGAGACACGGTTTGGATGGGACAGATTTACCACGCTCTTGGTCTTAAGGTTTCCTGCTTGGTACATGAGGGCGCTTTTATTTATGATCCTGAATATAAAATTTCTCCGGAAAACGCAGAAATAACTGACAAAAAAAGAGACACCACTGGCAGCTTTTTAGTGGAGGAAGATTTTTTAAAACCTGCTTCTAGGGGCGAAGCCTATCTTGCTGACATTACTTATGGCACAAACCATGAATTCGGTTTTGATTATTTAAGGGATAATCTTGCTCAAGATTTAAGAAATCAAGTTCAACGGCCATTTTTCTTTGCTATTGTTGATGAGGTGGATAGTATTTTAATTGATGAAGCAAGAACTCCTCTTATTATTTCCGCTCCCGATGCCGAATCTAGCGAACTTTATAAAAAATTTGCTAGAATCGCGGAAAATCTTGAATCAGAAAAAAACTACATCGTTGACGAAAAAATGAGATCGGTTAGCATCACTGAATCTGGTATTGAAAAAATTGAAAGAGCTTTGTCTTGTGACAATATTTATGCTCCAGAAAATATGCGACTTGTGCATTATTTGGAAGAAAGTTTAAAAGCCAAATCCCTGTTTAAAAAAGATAAAGATTACGTTGTTAAAGATGGAGAAATAATAATTGTTGACGAATTTACCGGCCGTCTTATGGTTGGTCGCCGCTATTCCGGGGGACTACACCAAGCTATTGAAGCAAAAGAGAATGTGCTGGTAAAAGAAGAATCGCGCACTTACGCTAAAATTTCCCTGCAAAACTATTTCAAAATGTATCCCAAACTTTCTGGTATGACCGGTACTGCCGAAACTTCAGCGGAAGAATTTGATAAAGTTTACGGCTTAGAAGTTATTTCCGTTCCTCCTAATAAAGTTTTAATAAGAAAAGATCTTCCGGATGTAATCTATAAAAATTTTCAGGCAAAAATGCGCGCAGTAGCAAAAAGAGTAAAAGAAGCTAACCAAAAAGGCCAACCGGTTTTAATCGGCACTACTTCCATTGAAAAGAATGAAATTATCTCAAGATATTTAAGTCGCGAAGGCATCAGATATGAAATGTTAAATGCTAAAAATAACGAACGCGAAGGATCTATTATTGCTCAAGCTGGAAAACTTGGCGGGGTTACCGTTGCTACTAATATGGCTGGCCGCGGTGTGGATATAATTTTGGGCGGCAACCCGCCTGATAAAGAAAAAATGGAAAAAGTTAAACAAG
>MHLG01000011.1:28850-28992 GCA_001821375.1 Candidatus Liptonbacteria bacterium RIFOXYD1_FULL_36_11
TTATTGGCACCGAACGCCACGACGCTCGCCGCATTGACAACCAACTCCGCGGCCGTTCCGGCCGCCAGGGAGATCAAGGCGAAAGCCAGTTTTATCTTTCTTTAGATGATGATCTTTTACGTGTCTTCGGCGGCGATAAAAT
>MHLG01000011.1:29023-29330 GCA_001821375.1 Candidatus Liptonbacteria bacterium RIFOXYD1_FULL_36_11
GAAGATGAACCTATTTCTCTTGGTATGGTCAGTAAATCTGTCAGACAAGCGCAAGCTCGCATTGAAGGATTCAATTTTGATTCCAGAAAGCATCTTTTAGATTATGATGACGTTTTAAACAAGCAAAGAACATCCGTTTACCGTTTCCGTTCATCTCTTCTTGAAATAGAAAAAACAGAAGAGATAGAAAAAAAACTTAGTGAGTCTCTAAGTAAAGGCTTGGAAAATGTTATTTCTTCTATCCGAAGCCGCGGCGAAGTTTCAGATGAAAATTTAAAAGAGCTGAAAAATTTTTTTCTTAACTCAA
>MHLG01000011.1:29365-40000 GCA_001821375.1 Candidatus Liptonbacteria bacterium RIFOXYD1_FULL_36_11
TTAAAAATCGGCGCAGGAGCGGAAGAGATTTCTTTTTCTCTTGAAATATTTTTAACTGAAGAAATTAAAAACAGGACAAAAGAAATTATAAAAGATCCGATGCTTAAATTTCGCCTTCTTTCCATTTTTGATATGCTCTGGATGAACCACTTAGAAGATATGGAAGCGCTTGCCGAGTCCGTGCGTCTACGCGCCTACGGCCAGCATGATCCCTTAATAGAATATCGCCGCGAAGGGCATCTTCTCTTTGAAAATCTTTTCCATAATTTTCACTCTTGGGTTTTTGAAAACATTTTTCGCTTATCGCAAACTAGCAGGGAACAAAAAACGCAAAATAATACCGGACAATTTTCACCTTCTTCCGTATCTAATCAACATATTTCTGCATTTCCAAAAACAGGCCGCAACGACCCCTGCCCCTGTGGCAGTAGGAAAAAATATAAAAAGTGTTGTGGCAAATAAATTAATAAAATGAATAGCGAAGTTAAAAAAATTGAAGATTTTGGTTACAACGCGTTTTTTGAATTTAATCGAAAGAAACTAAAATTAGACGGTTTTTCGGTCGCACGAGTCATCGCCGAATATAAAGGAGCTTATAAGGTAAAAAATCCGACAAGTGAATATTTGGCAAAGATAACTGGAAAACAAATGTTTAGTGCTTTATCAAGAGAAGATTATCCTGCTGTGGGAGATTGGGTGGCAATTACCGAGCTTGACGCAGAACGAGCTGTGATTCATGGGGTATTGCCAAGAAGAACAATGATAAAGAGAAAATACAGCAATAAAAACGAGACACAAATTATAGCAACAAATATTGACGTAGCGTTTGTTATCGAGTCGGTTGACAGAGATTATAGCCTGAACCGCTTTGAAAGATATTTTGCCATAGCAAAAGATGGAGGCGTAAAGCCCGCTATTATATTGAATAAAATAGATTTGATTTCTGAAGAAGAGCTGGATTCAAAATTAGCTCAAATTAAGAACAGGTTTAACGACATTGATGTTGTTCCGACCAGCACCATAACCAACGAGGGGCTAGATGAATTGAAGAAGCATATATCAGGGAGGAAAACTTATTGCTTCCTCGGTTCGTCGGGAGTAGGAAAGTCTTCTCTGATTAATAAATTACTCGGGGAAAACATTATAAAAATCGAGGATATAAGTCTTCGCACTGGCAAGGGAAAGCACACTACTACCAGTAGGGAGATGTATTTTTTAGAAAACGGAGGCATTGTGATAGATAACCCAGGAATGCGGGAAGTGGGAATGACGGATACGAGTATCGGTATAGATAATTTATTTGAAGAAATAACCACTCTGGCTAAAAAATGCAGATATGTTGACTGCGCACATATCAACGAGCATGGCTGTGAAGTGTTGTCTTTATTAAAATCTGGTAAACTGGATGAGGACAAATATTCTAATTATATTAACTTGAAAAAAGAAGCAGAATATTATGAGATGACTGAGCTTGAAAAAAGAGAGAAAGATCGTCAATTTGGAAAATTTATCAAGACAGCGAAAAAACAGTTAAAAGAATATAAGCATTAGTATTTTTTGAAAACATAATAATAAGCGCTGCTCGCCTGCCGAGTCCACAATCAAAAGAAGATTGCAGATTCAGCAGACGAGCAAGCGGGCAAAATTCGACTAGGCAAAGCTCCCCAGCCTCCTATAAAATCCTGCGGGACACCATAGAAATATAAAAAGTGTCATGGGAAGTAAAGATGTAAAAAAGCTAATTAATATGCTTAAAACAGTTGGTGTTGTAAGAAAAGAAACGGTTACATTAAAATATGCCGGAAATTCTGCTGTATACATAGATATTAAAAAAGCTTATGGTTATCCCGAAACGCTCATTATGTTATGCAAGTTAATATGGGAGCAAATAGATAAAAAAATTGATTGTATTGCCGCCGGGGGTTATGGTGGATTACCGTTAGCAGGAGCCTTGGCGGAAAAATATAATTTACAACTGACCCTTGTGAGAGAAAAACCGAAAACTCATGGTCGGAATGTATGGATTGACGGTTACGTACCAAAACCAGGAGACAAAATTTGGGTTATTGATGATGTATTTACTACCGGAAAAAGTATTACACAGATGATTAAAACATTAAAACCAACTAAAGCTAAAGTAATTGGTTGTAGTGTGGTAGTTAGGCGGAGTAAAAAAAAGATTGCAATACCATATAAACACATCCTAAATATAGAAGAATTACTCTAATACCATGCAGACTAAGAAACAAAATCAAAAAATAATATTGCACGCCTGCACAAAAGCAGACTGGCAAAAAGCGCAAAAAGATCAAGAATACAAAGTAAGCAGTTTGGATTCAGAGGGTTTTATTCACTGCTCGGAAGCGGATACAATAATTGGCGTAGCAAATTCTCACTGGAAAGGACGTCTGGACTTAGTTCTATTAATTATTGATAGCGTGAAAGTTAAATCAGAAATAAAATACGAACTTGACCCAAAAGGCGGTAAAATATATCCGCATATTTATGGTCCTTTAAATCTTGATGCTGTAATAAAAGTTAAAGATTTTTTGCCAAACTCAAACGGTATTTTTGATAAATCCTCTTTAAGTTTTTTAAAAACAAAAACAGCCGTTTAAAGCGGCTGATACTGAAGGGGGGGAGTCAGTCTCCGAACTTTTAAAAGTTCCTGTAGGCGTCCCATCAACGCCTCGTTTTTCGGCCTTTTAATAAAAGCCTACACTAACGTTGTTTTTAAAAAGCAAGACGTTTTGCGGGGTGGAGGGAAAGCTAAAAAATACTAATATCCATACTACACTAAAACATAAAAAAATCAAACTTTTATTATATGTGTAACCTTTCCTTAATTTTTTCGTTACATAAACCAGACTTTTGAAAAATAAAAACGGAGGTGTAAGATAATGAAAAAATTATCTTTCTTTGCTGTTTTATTAGCAACATTCCTTTTTTTCTTTGCTATATTTTCTCTTGATCTTCAAAAAACTTTTGCAAATGTAATTAATGTAATTATTTACAAGCAAGAGAATCCGTCAAACGAACTTCACTACTATTTTTTACCATCATGTCTTTATTTTTTTGAGCAGCCACTAAGTCTTAAAAAAGACGAGGTGTGGTTGCATGACACGAAGGCGAAAAAAACAGAATCAAAAATTCTTCCAGTCGTAAAATCAAAAGTAGATTTAAAAAGTCTTTTAGACCCCGTTTTTTCTTTTAAAGAAGCTGTAAATTACCAGCTTATTTTAAAAGAAAAAGCAGAACGGTACGGATTAAAGAGATCCGAAGTAGAATTATTGTCTAAAATCGCTTCCTCCGAAAGCAATTTTAGACAATATAATAAAAAAGGAAAAATTCTTCGCGGAAGAAAAAATCCACGCGTGGTAGGAATATTTCAAATTCACGAAAAATTCCACCGCCAAATGGCAGAAAATCTCGGACTGGATATTTACAAGCCTGAAGGGAATATTGAATATGCCATCTTCCTTTTTAAAGAGGAAGGTATTAAACCATGGAGAACAAATAAAAAAGTATTACTGGCATATTCTCTAAACTGAACTAAATTTTTTCATAGTATATTTTTTACCTGCCGTTTATAAAAACCTAGTCCCGCTAGAAAATCTAGCGGGCTTTTTTTATAAACCATAACTTAAACCTTGTCCCGCCGCCTCTTTTATTTTTTCCGCAAATCTTTCTTTAGAAAATTTTCTTGCCATCTCACTAATTATTTCCGAGTTGAAATTTATCTCTGTTATTTTTTCTACCCCTTCTACAACCGCTTCCTTTGTCTGTTCGTTTATAAAAAATCCGCTTAACCCTTCTTCTACTATTTCTTTTGCCCCGCCTTCGTTATAAGCCACGACCGGCGTTCCGCAAGCTACCGCTTCTGCCGCTACCAATCCAAAATCCTCCACTTGCGGGAAAATAAGCGCTTTAGCGTTATTATAAATATCACTCATTTCCTCGTCTGTCATTGGCGCGGAAATAAAAGAAGTAAAAGGAGACTCATTTATTTTTTTTAAATATTCAAGCTCTGGCCCTCTTCCTACTATCTTTAGAGGTAATTTAAGTTGGTTAAAAGCCTCTACCACTATGTCAAACCTTTTATAATGCACCAACCTTCCAGCGGCAAGATAATAAGATCTCTTTTTATAGGGGACTATATTAAAAAACATTTTTTCATCTACCGGTGGATAAATCACACCGTCCGGTTCTCTCTCATAATATTTTCTCATTTTTGCCGCGATAAACTCAGAATTAGCAAAAAATAAATCCGGCTTGGCAGCCGTTTTTTTATCCCAATTTCTCAAATAACTTACCAATCTATTAGTTACCGGCCTAATAATTTTATAAAAAGAGTCATTAAGTCTTGTTTTCAAATGACTATCCGTATCCCAAGCATAGCGTAGCGGCGTATGACAATAAGAAATATGCACTCCTCTCTTGTAATTTATTCCTTTTGCATATCCCCAAGTATCTGAAATTATTAAATCGTATTTTTCACCTAAATTTATGCTTTCTGCCGCGAGTGGCATTAAAGGAATAAACCAATAATGATGTCTTGCCACAAAACCGTAATCTAAAAAACTTGTTCCTTTTATAATCTCTTCCGAAAAAATTCCATATGTCAGCTTTTTATCATAAATTAAAGTATAAACATCCGCTTCCGGAAATATTTCCAAAAGATTTTGTAACACTCTTTCTGCTCCGCCGTATTGATTTAGATAATCATGCACTAAGGCTACTTTCATTAGCATAATTATAACTTTTTTTCTTGATTTTTCACCTTCTTTTCCTCTATACTTCCTTTATGACTAGAAAAATTTTGTCTTTCCTTGTTACTTTTTTATTTTTAGCTGGTGCTGTTTGGTTTATAAACAGCCGGCAAATTAACCTTAAATTTGGCAGTGACGGCACTGCTGGTGCTAATTCTCCCGATCGTGTTGTCAAAGAATTTTCTTTTGAAAAACCACCAACTATGACTATTAATTCTGAAAAAAGCTACGAGGCTGAAATTGATACCACAAAAGGCGTAATGAAATTTGAGCTCTTTTCCAAAGAAACGCCAAAAACTGTTAATAATTTTGTCTTTCTTGCCAAAGAAGGATTTTATGAAAACACTTTTTTTCATCGCATCATTAAAAGTTTTATGATTCAGGGAGGGGATCCAAAAGGTGACGGCACTGGCGGTCCAGGATATAAATTTAACGACGAACTAATAACCAGAGATTATGAAAGGGGAGTAATAGCGATGGCAAATTCCGGCTCTAATACTAACGGCAGTCATTTTTTCATTATGCATGAAAAAAATGACTTGCAGAAAAATTACGTCATCTTCGGTAAAATAACAGAAGGCTTAGATATTTTAGATAATATTGCTTCTGTTCCTGTGGCAAATAACGGTAACGGAGAAGAATCTCTTCCGCTTGAAAAAGTTTATATAAATAAAATTACTATTTCGGAAAAATAGTTTTTTGTATTTTTTGGTCTCTATTATTGTACCGGCCGTATGCTTATCAAAAAACCGAAAAACGACAGTCGCTACTCCTGGACTAACCACGTTTTTCTGAAAATGATGCAGTACCGCATTTCGGAATCTTTAATAAGAAGAATTATTCGTTTTCCGGACAGGGTGGAAGAAGGTATTGCGGAAAATACTGTTGCAGTAATGCGACGAACGGATTCTGAAAAGAAAAAAGAAGAAATCTGGGTAATGTATTGTTTAGTAAATCATTCCCACGGCTTAAAGCGTAATTCTCTAACAAAAAAACCAGCTTTCTTCTCACATTTATCAAGAGGAAATAAAATAGTTGTTATTACTGCTTGGCGGTACCCCGGCAAAAGCCCAAAACGCGATCCCATTCCGGCTGAAATTATGGAAGAAATAAAAAACGTCATTTTTTAATTTTTATGCAATCTTTTTTAGTTAAAACTGAAAATTTTTCTGGACCAATGGAAAAGCTTCTTGAACTAGTAGAAGAACGCAAAATGGATATTACCGCTTTGAATCTTGCCGAAGTAACAACTGATTTTTTAGATTACACTCGTTATTTAGAAACTTTACCACGCGAAAAAGGCGGAGAAATTTCTAGAACCATCGCTGATTTTGTTGTTGTTGCCGCTAAACTTCTTCTAGTGAAATCTAAATATCTTCTACCGGAACTTCCCTTATCTAAAGAAGAAGAAATAGAAATTAAAGATTTAGAAATCCGTCTAAAAATATATCAAGAATTTAAAATTTCTGCCGTTTCTTTTCTTTCTGTTTGGAATAGTAGTAATAGAAGCTTCTCTCGTGAACTTTTTCAAAATCGTCCGCCTCTTTTTTTCCCTCCAGAAAAAATAACCATTCTTGATCTTCTTGCCTCTGTAAAAAATCTTTCCGAAACTACTTTTAATGAAATTAAAGAAGAAAATATGCCGCGCCCAAAAGCTTTTTCTATTCAAGAAAAAATAGTTGAGCTTTTAGAAAGAATAAAATCAGTTTCCTCCGTCCGTTTTCGTGATATAATAGAAAATAAGAAAAAAGGGGAAATCATTGCTCTTTTCCTTGCTGTTTTACACTTAATTCGCGACCATTTTGTTTTCGTAAATCAAGGCGAAAATTTTAGCGATATCGAAATAAAAGAGAAGAAAAAATCCACTTAAATTTTATTTATGAAAAATCTTTCAGCTATTATAGAGGCCCTGCTTTTTATTCACGGCGAGCCACTTTCTTTTTCTAAACTCGCCAAGCTTACAAAAAAAAGCGAAAATGAAATAAAAGAGTCAGCTACTTTTTTAATTACCTCTTTAAAAGATGAAAACTCTGGCCTTTTTTTACTAGAAAATGACGATTCTCTTGAACTTTCCACAAAACCTGAATTTTCTTCTTTTATAGAAGACCTTATTAAAGATGATTTTGAAAGTAATCTTTCTCCGGCTTCTTTGGAGACCTTAACAATAATTTCTTATCTTGCCCCTATTTCACGTGCTGAAATTGATTATATTAGGGGAGTAAATTCCAGTTTTATGCTTCGCTCCTTGCTTCTAAGGGGCCTTATTTCAAGAAAGCCGGACCCAAAAAGATCTTATATTTATCTTTATGAGCCAACTTTTGATCTACTTAAATTTCTTGGTATAAGCTCTATAAAAGATCTTCCTGATTACGAAAAATATCATAATCTTCTAAAAACCTATCAAGAAAAAGAAAATAATGAAAAAGAAAAAAAATCAAAACAAGATGAGTAAAAATACAAACTTTTTAAGTTTATTTTTTACGGGAGTAATGGTCCTTATCACTTTTTTCGGTTACTCCGCTAGCAAAACGGAAAATGAAATAGTTGTTTTAAATGAAAATGATCCTTCCTTTATTTCCCCTTTAAAAGAAACACCCGCCCTTTCTCTTTATCCCGATCCTATTTATGAACCTTCGTCTATCTTAGCTTTTGCCAAAGATACTCTGGATAAAAAAATATCTACTCACTTAAAAGATCTTGAGCAAAATTCTATTTTAAATCCGATTACTGCGGAAAAAAACAAAATTGAAATTAAAAATGAAAATATTAAAAATTCTCTTTTGAGTGTTTTAAGCACTGATAAGGTTTTAGCTTATAATCTTAACTCAAACAAAAGCCTTTTTTCTTCTCAAGAAAAAAATATTTGGCCGACGGCTTCTCTGGCAAAATTAATGACTGCTATTATTGCTGTTGAAAAAATGGGATTTGAAAAAGAAGTAAAAATTACTCCCGAAGCAATTGCAATTGAAAACGAAGCCGGCAATTTTCAAGCTGGTGAAGTTTTTAAAATTAGAGATCTCTTACTTTCTATTTTTCTTGTTTCAAGCAATGACGCCGCTTTTGCTATTGCTAATGAATACGGCCAAGAAAATTTTATTGCAGAAATGAACAAAAAAGCAAAAGAATTAGAAATGTCTAACACTTATTTTTCCGATCCGGCTGGATTAAGCGCCGCCAGCATTTCTACCGCTAGTGATCTTTCTAAGTTAGCCGCTTACATTATTAAAGAAAGACCGGAACTTCTTTATCTAAGCCGGCAGAAAGAAATAGAAATAAAAGATCAACGTTTTGGCGATATAAAAAAATATGAAAGCATTAATAAATTTTCAACAAGAAATGACTTCATCGGCGGAAAAACCGGCTACACCGACATCGCCCAGGAAAATTTATTTTCCTTGTTTTATGTAAAAAATGAGACCATACTTATTATTATCCTCGGTTCAAAAGACCGTTTTGGTGATACAGAAAAAATTCTTGATTCATTAAGTTTATTAAATTTATAAATTATTTTTTTAAAAAAGCGCCGGCTAGATTTATAAAAAACGATGGTTTTCCAAGTAATAAGAATTTTAACAATTTCCGCGGCATCTTTCACTGTTTCCTTAATTTTTACCCCGTTTTTAATCGGATTTCTAAAAAAAATAAACGTTGGTAAGCAAATTAGGACATCGGAAAAAACTCCTATTTTTTCCAGTCTTCATAAAAACAAAGAAGGAACTCCCACTATGGGAGGTGTAATTATTTGGGGCACAGTTCTTTTTCTGGCAGTTTTTTTCTTTCTGATGTCTGTTTTCTTTGATGGCTTTTGGGGAAAGCTAAACTTTGTCAATCGTTCGGAAACTTATCTTCCTCTTGCCGCTATGCTTATTGCCGCCGTCTTCGGCCTTTTTGATGATATCTTAGGTGTTTTAAAGATTGGAGTTAACGGCGGCGGTTTTAAAATTCGCCATAAATTTATTCTTTACTCTCTTGTAGCTTTAATCGGTGCCTGGTGGTTTTATTTTCGTCTTAATTGGGATATTTTAAGAATTCCTTTTATTGGCGATTACAACATCGGATTTTGGTATATTCCGATTTTTATTTTTATCATTATCGCTTCTGCTTTTTCTGCAAATGAAACTGACGGATTAGACGGCCTTTTAGGTGGCATTTCCCTTTTTGCTTTTTTCTCTCTTTCGGCTGTTGCTTTTTCTCTTGGGAGATATGATCTTTCTGCTTTTAGCGGAGCTGTCGCTGGCGCACTTCTAGCGTTTCTTTGGTTTAATATCTATCCAGCTAAATTCTTTATGGGCGACACTGGCTCAATGGCTTTAGGTATTACTATCGGCGTCATCTCTATGCTTACTAATACTGTCCTCCTCTTGCCATTTTTTGTTTTTATTTTTGTTTTAGAATCTTTATCAGTTATTATTCAAGTAACTAGTAAAAAAATAAGAGGAAAAAAATTTTTTCTTTCCTCTCCTATCCATCACCATTTTGAAGCTTTAGGCTGGCACGAAACTACGGTCACTATGCGTTTTTGGATTATTGCCGTCATCTTCAACGCTTTTGGTCTTATCCTATTTTTCCTAAGCCGCATCGTTTTATAATCTAAAAAGCGAAGCTGATTTAAAAATGAAAAAAATTTCCATAATAAAATCTAACGGCGCCAAAGATTTTTTTTCTCCTGAAAAAGTAGCTAATTCTCTTATAAGAGCCGGAGCTGGCCAAGATGAAGCAGAAAAAATAAGTCAGGAAGTTGAAAAAAAAATTAAGAACGGCGATACCACTGCCGACATTTATCGCCAGGCATTTTTTCTTTTAAGGCGTTATGGAAAACCGCTAGCGGTCAGATTTTCTCTTAAACATGCCATTATGGATCTTGGCCCTTCCGGTTATCCCTTTGAACAACTTATTGGCCGTATTCTAGAAAAAGAAGGTTACAAAACAAGTTTTCCTAATGTTATTTTTGGAAAATGTGTTGGTCATGAAGTTGATGTCATTGCTGAAAACAGCAAAGAAAAAATAATGATTGAAGCAAAATTTCACAACCAGCCCGGATTTCGCACTGATGTAAAAGTAGCTCTTTATGTCCGAGCTAGATTTGAAGATCTTATCGCCGTGCCTAAAAATAATTTTTCTTCTTGCTGGCTTATTACTAACACTAAATTTTCTGAAGACGCTTTAAAATATGCAAGATGCGCTGGCGTTAACGCTGTCGGCTGGGGTTATCCAAAAGAAAAGGGATTAGAAAATATGATTGACGCTTCTAATCTTTATCCTATAACCGCTATGCCTTCCTTATCAAGAAACGAAAAACGCTTACTTTTAGATAACAACATAGTTGTTTGCACAGATATAAAAAATATAGAAAAACTTGTCAGTATTGGCATAAAAAAAGAAAAAGCAGAAGTTTGTCTTAAAGAAGCTCTAGAAATCACTAAAGCAAATTCCTAATTTATAAAATTACACCAAAATAACGTTTTGAGATAAACCTTATAAAAGGATTTCTTTAATGTGCAGTTTTCATTAACTTGCCGTAAAATAAAGCAAACTCTAAAATTATTTTGTGGAAAACTACCGCCAAAAATTCAATAAAGAATACGAAAAACTTAATCTGCGCCAAAAAGAAGCGGTAGACGCTATTGAGGGTCCGGTTATGGTTGTCGCCGGTCCCGGCACTGGTAAAACACAAATTCTCACCCTCCGCATTGCTAATATTCTTCTAAAAATTGATACTCCTCCAGATAGCATTTTAGCTCTTACTTTTACCGACTCCGCCGCCACTAATATGAAACGCCGCCTTACTTCCTTAATCGGCAGTCGCGGCTATTACGTCAATATCTCTACTTTTCATGGTTTTTGTGAAGAGATTATAAAAAATTAT
>MHLG01000012.1:0-882 GCA_001821375.1 Candidatus Liptonbacteria bacterium RIFOXYD1_FULL_36_11
AACTCAAACTGTTTACCAGAGACTGGTTTGCTCCCCCGCTCCAATCCGTCTGCAAAAAAACATAACTTCTATATCTTGCTATATACTCCGATATTGAAATTCCCTCTTTTCCTTCCCAAAATACTTTTACCGTCACTTTCTGCGTTGAGGTATCAAGCACGCCCCCCGAATCCGAAACCGCATCCGAACTTGAATCCCTGTAAACGTTTTCCGCATAAAAATATCTTGTGAACTGCACACTGTTTTGCGTTACTACATCATCCCCGCTCGCCAACACGTAAGTAGAGCCCGACGAATCTATATTGTAATGGTTTGCAGATCCCTTACTCGTATTATAAAAAGTGCTCCAATTTGCATCCGCATAAACTCTCGCATTATCCATCAACTCCTGCGCTAAATTTGTAGCCGCCTGCGTTTTTTTCACATCTGAATTAGACCTCAATACTGATCTTCCTATATAAACCGACGACCCTAAAAGTATTGCCGCCACCCCTATAGAAATTAGAACCTCTACCAAGCTCTGTCCTCCCCTTTCCTTTATTATTCTTTTTATCTTCTCTATTTTTTTACTCATTTTTTCATCTGCTAAATCCTAAAATTACATCCGTTACCGTTGGCGTTTGCGTATTTAACTCATCAGCATAAAGAAAAATCTCATAGCGAAAATATCTCTTGTTTACATGATATTCCTGACGCACTAAAACTTGAGATCCCGGCCCGCTCGGCGTGTAATAAGAAGTGTCAGTCCCATCTCCGCCTTCATAACTCCACGGTCCGTCCGTGCTATCGCTTGACGCCAATTGAAACTTAACGCTCGTCCCTGTCGGTTGCGTTCCCTGCCACATTATATAATTTATACTTGCGCCTCCTGAAGCCCCCGAA
>MHLG01000012.1:940-1733 GCA_001821375.1 Candidatus Liptonbacteria bacterium RIFOXYD1_FULL_36_11
AAGTTATCACTCCATACACTCCTCCGGAACAAGCTCCCGTCGTCCCCGACGAACAGCTTCCCGCAAACTTTATCCATCCCAACTTTTCACTCCAAGCATAACCGGAAAAAACTCCCGTTGATCCATTTACAGTCACTCCATAATCACTTGCTGAAGTATTGGCGTAAGTTGACCCTGCCGCCGCAAACTTTATATATCCACCCTTTTCACTCCAAGCATAACCGGAAAGATTTCCTGTACTTCCGGATACTGTCACTGATACTCCATAATCCGGCGTTCCCGAATCACGATTTAAAGAAATATATCCCATCTTTTCCCCCCAAGCATATCCGTCAAGATACGTATCCGTCACCTCCACACCGTAACTTGCCGTCGTTTCAAAACTTACCCACCCCGCTTTTGTGCTCCAAGAATATCCAGAACAATTACCGCTATATGCCGCATAAACATTTTTTACTAAAAAACCTATTCCCGCTAAAAAACAAACCGCCGTCGCTGTTAAAAAAAAACCTAAAAAAAACTTTTTTTTAAAAACCATCTTTAAAATTATACTATACCCTTACACCTTTTTCATTTCCTTATTGTTTATAAACTTTTACCCTGTAAAATTACTTTTTTATTCCACCGAAGTTTACCTCATAAAATTATTATTTCTGTCATTCCGGCGCAGGCCGGAATCCAGCTCTACTTTTTTCTTTTTTTGTCATTCCGGCGCAGGCCGGAATCCAGTTATAATTCCTATTATATCCTGAGTTCTTAACGAAGCCTGCCTGCCGGTAGGCAGGGACTACCT
>MHLG01000012.1:1765-5474 GCA_001821375.1 Candidatus Liptonbacteria bacterium RIFOXYD1_FULL_36_11
TCCTAATCATCCCTCTTCGCCAACCCTAAAGCATTCACTGAAACTGTTTTTGTATTGCTAAGATCTTTACTTTCTGCTATCACTACTGTCACCACATTAGTAAGACCAGTCCCTTTAACAAATAATATTTCTGTGCTGTTTCCGCTTGTCGGACTGGTAAATTTAAGTCCTAATGACAAATATTTTATACTCTCTGCCGTTCCCGCTGCATAACTCGCTCCATAAAAAACCTGGTAATAATCCCCTCCCGAAACCTGATTAAAAAATTTTACCCCCCAAGCGCTTGCATTCTCCTGCCCCACCGCGTTTTGTTGTGCTCTCCTTAAAACCGCCACTATACTATCCGCTTCGTTACTTAAAGCCTTTTTTCCCTGAAAATTTCTTAAATTAACAAAACCAGCCGAAACAACTATTGCCATTACTCCAATTGTTATCATCAGTTCAACCATAGACAAACCCACCCTTCCTTGCTTAAAATTATTTTTCATTTTTAAAAAATTAATTTTACTTTCTGTCATTCCGGCGCAGGCCGGAATCCAGTTATAATTCCTATTATATCCTGAGTTCTTAACGAAGCCTGCCTGCCGGTAGGCAGGGACTACCTTCTACTTTCTAACTTTAAAACTGCCCAATTAGCTGGTAAATCGGTATTATCACCGCCAGCGCTATTCCTCCAATGGTCACTCCCAGCCCAAGAAGCATCATCGGTTCCACAAACGACACTAACGTCTTAAGTGAAACATCTATCTCTGACTCATAAAAATCTGCCAGCGTATCTAATACATCCTCTACATGCCCCGCCCTCTCCGAAACCGCCACTAAATTTGTTACTACTTTTGGAAATCCCGGCTCTCTCTTAAAAGCCTCTCCGATAGTCAAACCCTTTGACACTCCCTCACGTGAAATTCTTAAAAGCGCTCCTTTTAACTCCTCATTTCCCACCGTATCCGCCGTAATCTCTAAAGCTTCTAAAATCGGCAAACCTGATCTCATTAAAGAAGAAAGCGTGCTCGCGAACCTCTGTAAAGCTATCTTCTTTACTACCATTCTCACTACCGGCACAAAATTTATAAACCGCGCAAAAAACTTTCTTCCCGCCGCTGTTTTTGCTAAAAAAAACCATGTTCCAAAAATAGAAAAAACAAACACTGGCGCCACAATAAAAACATAATTCCCGATAAAATCTCCAACTATAAAAACTATCTTAGAAAAAAGCGGTGGGTTAAATCCGCTAGAAGAAAACATTTTTGATATTTTTGGCAAAGCAAAAACTGCCAGAAAAAAAACCATAAAGAAAGAAAGCACTAAAAGAATAATCGGATAAACCATTGAAGATACTATCTTATTCTTTAAAGCCTGATCTTTTTCTAAAGACTTGCTTAAATTTTCAAAAACCTCCTCTAAATTTCCAGACGCCTCGCCCGCTTTTACTAAACTCACAAAAACAGGAGAAAAAACCTCCGGATACCCGGCAAAAGTGGAAAAAAAAGGCTGACCTTTTTCTAAAGACCCCCTCATCTCCACTAAAATTCTTTTTACCGCCGGCTTATCAAAATCGTCTATTAAAATATTTACCGCTTTCAAAAGATCGGTGCCAACTTTAAGCATTAAAGCGAGATATTTTGAAAGAAAAACCTTATCTGACCCGCTCACTTTTCCGCCAAAAAGAGTCCTAGCGCCAATACTAACGCCTCCTGCTATTTTTATAGACAAAGGCCTCAAACCCTGCGCCCCAAGCATTTCCAAAACTTCCGCCGGGCCATTAGCATCCATCTCACCCTCGCTTACTCTCCCTTTTGGATCGGAAGAAACATAATGATATCGCATATATAATTCTTATTATATCCTGAGTTTTAACGAAGCCTGCCTGCCGGCAGGAAGTTTACCCTTGCCTCACAAAATTTATTTTATAAAGTAAACCTCATAAATTTTTTAACTCTTGAAACGCTCCTGCCGGATCCGGACTATCAAAAATATAAGAAGAGGAAACAATTATATTTGCTCCGGCTTCTTTTACCATTTTTGCTGTTTCAAAATTAACTCCTCCATCAACTTCTATTATAGCTTGTGGCGTCTTTTCTCGCAAAAATTTTATCTTCTCTAAAGCCATCTCATTAAAACTATCTCCCGACTGTCCCGCCGACACCGCCAAAACAAGAAAAAAATCAAAATGTTTTAATAAGGGAAAAATAAGTTCATTGGAAGTATTGGCGTAAATTCCCAACCCGGCCGCTTTTCCTTCTTTTAAACAATTATTTTTAAAATCTAAAGGATTAACAGAATTTTCTAAATGAAAAATAATCCTCTCCACTTTCGGAAAAAGCCAAAAAGGAAATTCTTTTTCCGGCTCCTCCGACATTATATGAATTTCGTAATTTATCTCAGCCGGCACTAAAGAAACATATTGCGCTAAAACCCCCGTCCCTAAAGCTTTCTGCTTATCGGCAAAATCAATTTGCACCCGCTCTGCCGCAAAACTTTCTGCTGTACGCACTTTTCTTTCCACCTCCCTCCTGTCAACTTCATTAATTGCTGGTACTACTTCCATAATTAATTTAAAAAATCTTATTTCTTATCTTTTTACTTCTTTTTTCTATCATTCCGGTGTAAACCGGAATCTAGCTCTGCTTTTTTCTTTTTCTGTCATTCCGGCGCAGGCCGGAATCCAGTCCTTTTTCTTTTTCTGTCATTCCGGCGCAGGCCGGAATCCAGTCCCACTTTTAATTCTTTTCTAATTCGCCAACTCTATCTCTCCGATTTTTTCTATCCTTCTTCGATATTTTTCCTCTCCTGAAAACGGAGTTTCTATAAAAACTTTTACAATCTTTTGTGCCTCTTCCATTGATGTAAAATTAGCTGCCAAAACAAGAATATTTATATCATCATCTCTTCTCGCATCAAAAACCTGGTCAGTGGAAAAACCTAAAGCGGCTCTCGCACCATTAAATTTATTCGCCGTGACTACCATTCCTGCTCCCGATCCGCAAATCAAAACCGCTTTTGCTTCTCCCTGTAAAGAAGCGGAAACCATCTTTGCCGCCGGCGCCGCAAAATCAGTATAATCATCATTTTCATCAATAATTTTATTTCCGACATCCTGCGGTTGATATCCCTGCTGCACTAAAACATTCTTCAAAAATTCTTTCATCTGCCATCCTCTATGATCCGCTCCAATATATATAAACATAAAATCTGCTTTTTAACTTCTTTATTTCTGTCATTCCTGCAAAAGCAGGAATCCAGTCCTCTTTTTAACTTTTACCCTGTGAAATAAGATTTATTCTATTTAACTTATTTTTTAATTATTTAATAGAATAAATCTTAATTTCATCCTGAAATTTATTTCATGGGGTAAACTTTTAATTATTTAATGCCTTTAAAACATGTTTTACTAAAGTAGAAACATACCCCCACTCATTATCATACCAAGACAACACTTTTACTAAATCTCCGTCCACTACTTTTGTAAAAGATAAATCCACTATCGCTCCATACGGCTCGCCAATAATATCACTGGATACTAACGGCTCTTCCGAAACTTTTAAAATTCCCTGCCATCTCTCTTCTTTTGCCGCCTCTCTTAAAATATTATTCACCTCCTCCACCGTTGTTTTTCTTTTTGCTAAAAAAGTTATATCTGCCGAAGATCCTGTTGCGACTGGCACTCGCATTGCTACTCCGTCAAATTTTCCCACTAATTCCGGAACTA
>MHLG01000012.1:5483-5722 GCA_001821375.1 Candidatus Liptonbacteria bacterium RIFOXYD1_FULL_36_11
TCGCGATCGCCGCTCCCGTTGTTGATGGAATAATATTTTGCGCCGCCGCTCGGCCTCGTAACATATCTTTTCCCTTTACCGGCCCATCTACTATTAGTTGCGTTCCAGTATAAGCATGAATAGTATTTAAAATCGCTTTTTCTATTCCAAGTTTTTGAGAAAGAACTGCCACTACCGGCGCTACCGCATTCGTCGTGCACGACCCGTTTGAAGTTAAATTACAACTTCCTATTTTCTCA
>MHLG01000012.1:5736-14940 GCA_001821375.1 Candidatus Liptonbacteria bacterium RIFOXYD1_FULL_36_11
AAGAAAAGTTCCTCCTCCCGCCGTTCCTTCTTCATCTTTTGCTGGTGCCGTTATTACCACTTTTCTTGCTCCCGCGTCTAAATGCGCTTTCGCCTTCTCAAAACTTTCAAACACTCCCGTTGACTCCACCACTAAATCAATTTCCATCTCCCCCCATGGCAATTTTTCCGCCTCTTTTTCCTGAATCATTTTTATTCTTTTCTGCCCCACAACAAGTTCTCCATTTTCAAATCTAACTTCCTCTGAAAAATTTCTGTAAACCGAATCGTGTTTTAATAAATACGCCAAATTAGCCGCATCTCCCAAATCATTTATTACTGCCACCTCTACGTCCGGCTCACTAAAAACCTGCCGGAAAAACAACCGGCCTATTCTCCCAAACCCATTTATCGCAATTTTTTTCATATTTCCAAATAATATACTTGATAAATTATAAATCTTCGTTCTCTCTTGGCTTGTAAAACCCAACTGCTAATAAAGGAGTTAAAATATAGGGAATATAAAAAAGAAAAGAAAAAGTATTAAATATTAAAAAACCGAAAAAAAAGTAAAAAGAAAAAGAGGCTATAGTCATATACAAAGCATTACCTTTACACATTAAAAATTTAGCACAAAGCCATACACTAAAAGAAAGAACAGTAGGATATATAAGAAAATGCAAAACTTCATAAATAAAATCATAGCTATTACTTAAATGCCCAGTAACTAGAAGCCTAAAAAGACCGCCGCCAAAAAATAAATACGGCACTAAAAAGAAAACAAATAACATTAAAAAAAACAAAAAAAACACAAAACCTAAAATCATACTATATAAATAAAGTAGAAAATGTAACTCAATAACGCTTCTCTTTCTCATAATCTCCATTATATCACTATTCCAAAAAAATCTTCAAACACAACTTCCCTTTCTATAAAAATTGACAAAAAAACAAAAAAAGTATTCTTTCAAAAGAGTATCTGTAATATATAGCAAGGAGAAAAATAATGAAAAAAAGCTCTCAAATATGTATCATGCTGTTGCCTTTCTTTGTTCTTTTACTAGTTTGCGTATTTTTTCAAATCACGGGAGCATCTTTAATTTTCACGTCCGGCATTGCAATTTTCGCTTTCATTTTTATTGCTTTCGCTTTTAGCGATATTGAAAAATAACCTTACTAAGGGGACCTACGGTCCCTTCTTTTTTTCTTTACTTCACTATTTTTACTTTATCTCCCATCTTTATATTATTTTTTCCCACCTCGCCCGCTTTAATCTCCAAAACCATATCCGCCGTCTCTGGCGGATAAAAAATTTTCCCTTTCCAAAAACTTTCCGGCATCATATTTTCCGTTATACCAACTACTTTTTCTTCTTTAATCCAAACAATATCAATCGGAAATTCCATTCCTTTCATCCAAAACCCCGGCCGCCCCGGTTTACTGTAAATAAAAATCATCCCTTCTCTTTCTCCTAAACTTTCTCTTCCTGAAAGTCCTTTCATTCTTTTACCAGCCGTATCCGCCGCTTCCGCTAAAAACTTTACCTCTCCGTCTTCTGTCTTAAAAACTATCTCCGCTTTCTCATAACTTTCTTCCCTAAAATAAAAACCCGCCGCCGCTCCCAAAATCAAAATTAAAACTGCTAAAACTATAAAAATCATTTTTCTCATTTATTTTGAATTTGCTTCTTGATTATTGGTTATTGCTATTGCGTATACCGCAATAGCAAACGCCACCGCCACATTTAATGACTCTTTTTTCCCTCTCATCGGAATCTCTAAAATCTTATCACACTTTTTTAAAACTTTTTGCGAAATTCCTTCTACCTCATTTCCAAAAATTAAAGCGATTTTATTTGCATCCTGAACTTGTCGGCTATCTTCCCTGTTAAAACTTTTTGCAAACTCAAAAATATCCTCCGATTTTTTATTTTGCTCCACCGCCACCACTACAAAATCATTTTCTTTCAACTTCTTAATTAATTCCATCTCATTTTCTGCTTTTTCCCACTCCACCGTTTTTTCCGCTCCAAGCGCCACTTTAGTAAAATCTTTTCTAAACTTTTTAAACCTATCCAGCGGCGCCGGTGTCGTCCCTGTCAAATATATTTTTCTCACCCCCGCTCCATCCGCCGTCCTAAAACAAGAAGCTGTGTTAAACACGCTCCTAAAATTATCCAAAATTACCACAATTTCTCTCTCCATAAATTAAATGAATATTATCCAAAAATTATCAAAATCCACAAAGTGAATTACCTTATTACCAACCCAATCCCCCTAAATTTTTAAAATTATAAACAAACCAATACTTAAAAAAAGCTCTCGGAGCTCCGATAGGCTAGGTCTTTCGCTTTAGCGAAAGCTATCGGAGCGAGAGGCAGCAGCAATTTTTCGCTGGAAAAAATTGACCGCGGTTTTTGAGAGTGTTGGTTTGTTTCCTTAAAAAACTAAGTAATAAAATAAAACCACGGTTATAAAAAGAATATTCTACTGCTTATTTAAAACCCCCTCACTTCCCCTTTTTCTAAACTCTCCCAACTCGCCTCATCTATTTTTTTCCCTTCTCCGTCATAAATAATCACCGCGTTGTTTTTGTAAGCCAAAGTATACGATTTTGGCCAAATTATATTTAGCGCCCCTCCTCCCTTATATCCTTCCTCGTTAACTGCCAAAACACAACCGCCCGCCGCTATTTTTTTCCCTTCAAATCTACTCGCTGAAATAAGCGTGCTTTCGCTCCCCGTAGAACTTTTTTTCTTAACTGTCCATCCGGACAAATTTGCTTCTCCGCTCCCTTTATTGCAAATTTTTATAAACTCGTCATCCGCTCCCGCCTCACTTCCCGCCATCACCTCACTAATTCTTACTTCATAGCTAACTGTATTCAAAACTTCTGTTCCCACACTGGAATTATTTTCTAAAACCGGCAAATTTGAACCACTTTGACTTATACCACCACTAACCGTGCTCACTCCCACCCCCACCACACTCCCGCCGATAACCGCAATCTTTTCACTATTCTCTTTTTTTGGAGTCCCTCCTTCTACACTAGATGTATGCCACGAAATACCGTTCATATCTCTTTCCATAGTCTTATAAAAAGAAACATCCCCTGCTGGCCAAGATTCTTTTGCTAAAATTTTATCCGCCAAAACACAATCTTTTGTCAAAAGAAAAAGAGCCTCATTATTATTTGCTAAAACCCCCTTATAAATAAAATCTGCTTTTTCTCCCTCTACTGAATTATCATCCGTCCTCTCAAGTAAATAAAAATCTCCCGATAAAATTATCACCCCCTCCGACAAAACCACTCTCAAACTTCCGTCTCCGTTTAAAATCTTCCACCCCGAAACATACGCTGCTCTTGAAGATGTATTTTTTAATTCTATCCACTCGTCAGTCGCCCCACTCTTCCCTCCCATCCAAGCCACCTCGTTTATAATCACTCCTTGATACAAAGCATCGTCATTCTCGCTAAAAGCGCACTCCCTTTTTTCTTCTTCCAAAAACCCCGCCACCTCTTTCAGAGCATAATCTTTTTTATCCTCTACCGCTATCACTGTAGAACTAGCTGTTTCTGACTCCTTTTTCATCTCTTCTTCATTTAAAATATCTTTCTCGCCTAAACTCCCTTCCGTTATTTTTAAAACACTATTTTTTTGTCCTACTTCACTTACCGGCATTTTCTCTTCCCCCTTTTTACCCCCAAAAACCTCTATATTTCCTTCTCCACTCAAATTTTGCGGTTTAGATTCCCCGCCCACATCTATCTCCCCAATTTTATTTTCTGCCACCCCAACTTCATAATTAAAACTATTCAAAACATTTCCCGCTAAAAATTCTACTTTTTCTCTTTCTCCGCCCAAAAAAATCCCTCCGATAAAACTCAAAATTAAAACGCCTGCCGGCAAAATATTCCACATAACACCATTATAATATCACCCTCCTAAAAAACCACCCACCTCATATCGCCACCTAAAAACTCCAAAATCAAAATTTTACACGCAAAAAATCCCTAATTATCTTAGGGATTAACATAACAAACTAACAATTACATTTTTAAAAAACTTAATCCCACATAACATCGCCATCTAACTCAAGAGAACGTTGTTTATACTTAGACGCGAAGCGCAAACGTGCTCTTTCCGTTGGAGTAGACTTCAGCTCCTCCTCCGGTATGCTATTTAACAATTCAAGCATCGTTTCCTTAGTAAAAAAATCGTCAAGATAAACAACTCCACTATTTTCACTTTTTATCTGCTTGGGAGTCAGCTCCATAAAACTCCCCTCACTTTCATTAAAAAACTCCACGGAAGCTACACTTAAATTCCCTCCCAGCGCCTCTCTGATACCGCTAGATTTCTCTACGGCCTCGTCTTCATTACTCGCCTCCACTATTATCTGCCTGTCAAATTTTGAACAATCTTCAGGACCGTGAGCATCAAACGGAGAATCATTATTTTTTTCGAAAGTCACTCTGTATTTCATTTTCTTTTCCTTCCCTTTTTTTGTTTTAAAAACTTCTACTAAAAATATAATCCTTTAAGATTAAAAATCAACCACTACAAAAAAGTTGCTTAACGGAAAGAATTCATTAAGAATTCATTAAGAATTCATTTTTCCTATTATCCGACGATCGTCGGATAATAGGAAAAATTAAAAAACAAAGTTGCCCGGAGGCAACTACCTTATCATCAACCACTTCTCCTAAAAACATTCAAGAATTTTACCGGCTTATTGTTTTAAAAATGTCGCGGAGGGCAAGCTGGCTGGGTTCCTTATTAGAACAGCTTGCCCGAGCGAAAGCGGCAATTTTTCGCTGGAAAAAATTGACCGCGGTTTTTAAAATAATAAGCCGATATAATCATTATTTTTCTTATTTGTTTAAAAACTCTTGAATATTTAGCACTGCCTTAACTGCATCCCCCGCTGAAATATTATTTTGCTTATACAAAACATCGGAAACATCCCCCGCCGCCCATATCCCTAAACAAGAAGCTGCTTGCGTTTTATGATCCACTATTATTTCTCCCCGCTCATTCAGCTTTACTAAATCTTTAACCAAATCAGAATTCGGCATTGAACCAATTTCCACAAAAACTCCTTGCGCTGAAAATCCTTTTTCTTCACCAGTTTTCCTATCCTTGTATTTCAACCCTGACACCAATTTTTCTCCTTCTATTTTTAAAATCTCCGCCATCATTAAAAACTCCGTCTTCCCGCTTTCTTGAAGTTTCTTTTTTGTAACCTCGTCTCCTCTTAAAACATCCGTATACTCTAAAACATAAATTTTTTCCGCGTAAGATAATAAATCAAAAGCCGCCTCCAAACCTGCGTTTCCCCCGCCAACAACCGCCACTGATTTTCCCCGAAAAAGCGGCGCGTCGCAAGTCGCGCAATAAGCTACTCCTTTTCCGGAGAACTCTTCCTCTCCCGGCACGTTTAGTTTTCTCCTCTTTGCTCCCATTGCTAAAAATACTGCTTTCGTTTCAAATTTTTTTCCTTTCTCTGTTGTTATCTTAAAACTCACCTCTTCTCCATTCTCCATTTTTTCTAACTTTACCGCTTTATCCGAAAAGATAATCTCAATTCCCTCCTGCGCCCTTAAATGCTTTTCAAATCTCTTAGCCAACTCCACTCCAGAAACAGAGACATCTCCCACCCAATTTTGAATCTCATCAGAAACAACAGACTGCCCGCCAAAACTTTCCGTAATAAAAACTGTTTTTAAATTTTTTCTGGCGGCGTAAACTCCAGCCGCCGTTCCCGCCGGCCCCCCGCCAATTATCGCCAAATCATATAACATATTTTTAAAACTTTATAAACTTTTTTACTTTTCTTCCCCATATCTCTCCCATAAAAAAATAAAAAAAACTCCCGCGCCGGCAAACACATTGCTCCACCTCGGCAAATCCAATCCGTAAAACCCTAAAATCCACGGCGACAAAAAAACCCACAACCCTAAAGCTAAACCTACCCAAAACAAATTTCCCTTTTTCATTAGGATATTATACATTATACTGAAAAATAATCGACTTTTTATTGTATTCTATTTATAGGTTCGTCTCCTAATGTGCTTTCTAAAAAAATCCCTGTTTACCTTATTAACTTTATAAACTTTTTAACTTCCAGTATGAGCATCTCTCTAAAAGCTAAAAAAATAATTCTTCTTCTAGGCGATATTGCCCTTTTTTTCGGCAGTCTCTCTATTTTGATTTATTTCAGATTTCCTGAAAATTTTAACCGCAACTTTTCTCTCCACTTTATTCCCTTCTCTATTATCCTCCCCATCTGGCTTATTGCTTTTTACGCAAGCAGTCTCTATGAATACAAAATCCTAAAAAACAATATTAACTTTTTAACCAATCTTGCTGGCACCGCTCTTATCAGCACCCTCGTCTCCGTCTTTATTTTTTATTTCTTTCCTCTTCTTGGTATTACTCCAAAAACAAACTTATTTATCTTCATCGCTGTCTTTTTCTCTTTAGAAATAATCTGGCGCGAAATTTTCAATCTCTTAATCAACCGCCACGCCTCCGAAAATATTATTTTAATCGGCGAAAGTCAATCAGCAAAAGAAATAGAAGAATTTATCCGCGAAAATCCCCAATTTGGCTACCGCTTAAAAATACGACTGGAGGATAACAATCTTAAAAAACATCTGGAAAATTTAGAAAAAAATCTCTCCGAACAAAAAATCCATCTTATTATCATTCCAGAAAATATAAAAAAAGATCTCTCTTTTGTTAAATCAATTTATAAAAGACTGAATCTTAACCTTGAAGTAAAAAGTGTCTCTGAATTCTATGAAATTATTTTCCAAAAAGTTCCTCTGTCCGAAATAAAAGAAACTTGGTTTTTAGAAAATCTTACCCGCCGCCGAACAGTCTTTGAAATTACAAAAAGATTTTATGATTTTTCCCTTGCTCTTCTTCTGCTTATTTTTCTCCTCCCTCTTTATCTGCTCATAATTATTTTCCTTAAAATTTTCTCTCGCGGGCCATCTATCTATAGCCAAAAAAGAATCGGAAAAAATGAAAAAGAATTTATTCTTTATAAATTCCGCTCTATGAAAGTTGACGCCGAAGCCGACGGCCAAGCACGCTGGGCACTGCCAAAAGACCCGCGCCTCACAAAAATTGGCGCCATCTTAAGAAAAACCCACTTAGACGAACTTCCCCAACTTCTTAATATTTTAAAAGGAAATCTCTCCTTTGTCGGTCCGCGTCCAGAACGCCTAGAATTTATCAAAGAATTAAAAGAACTCATTCCTTATTATGAAACAAGGCACCTAATAAAACCCGGAGTTACCGGTTGGGCGCAAGTTAATTATCGCTATGGCTCTTCCGTTGAAGACGCCTACGAAAAACTTCAGTATGAACTTTTTTATATCAAAAACCGCTCCTTCGCGCTTGATTTAAGTATTATTTTAAAAACCCTTAAAACTGTTTTTGCTAATCCAGAATAAATTACATTTTCTTCTCTAATTCTTTTTCAACTTACCACTCTCTAAATGGACCTAAAAAAAATATTACTCAATAATTCTTCTCCTCGTCAAACGATTATTAAAAATATTTTTTGGCTCTTCTCCGGCCAAACCATCGGCCGCCTCCTTCGGGCACTTCTTCTAATTTACGCCGCCCGCCTCCTCGGGGCCGAAAGCTGGGGTGCTTTTTCTTACGCCCTCTCCATTGCCGCCTTTCTTTCCATTTTTGCCGATCTCGGCATAAACGCCTTTATCACTAAAGAAGCTTCCTGCCTTGAAAATAATGTTAAAGGACTTATTCCTCTAGCCTCCACTATAAAATTTTCCGCCCTGATTTTTTTTATTTTTTTAACCGCCATCATTTCCCCTTTTATCTCAAAAACCGAAGAAGTAAAATGGCTCATTCTTGTTTCTCTTATTATTTTTACTTTTGACTCCATCCGCGACTTCGGCTCCTCTTTAGCCAGAGCTCGCGAAAGAATGGAGTTTGAATCTTTTGCTAATATCTTAAGTAATGTCTTTATAGTTATATTTGGCTTCACTGCTATGGCGCTTAATCCCACAAGTTTTTATCTTGCCTCCGGTTACGCTCTCGGAAATTCTATCGGCGCCCTCTTTTTAATATTCCGCCTCCGGGAACGCTTTACTTACTTTTCTAAAAATATTTCTCTAAAAGAAATAAAACACATTCTGCGGGCCTCCCTGCCTTTTTGCCTCACTGCCGTTATGGGCGCCGTTATGATTAACTCCGATATCGTCATCCTCTGGTGGTTTAGTAGCGCTAGAGAAACTGGCATCTATTCCGCCGCGCAAAAACCAATTCAGCTCCTTTATCTCGTTCCCTCACTCATCGCCGCCAGCTTCTTTCCTCTTATGTCCCGCTTAGCAAAAACTCAAAAAGAAAAATTTAAAGAAATCACCGCTAAGGCTTCTTCTTTAGTTATTCTCTTTTCTCTTCCTATATCACTCGGTGGAATAATTCTCGGAAGCAATATTATTAATCTTCTCTACGGACAAGAATACGCCGCCGCCGCCCTAAGCTTTAAACTCCTCGCCGCCACTTTCGTTCTTGTTTCTCCCTCTATTATTTTAGGCAACGCCGCCTTTGCCGCCGGTCTGGAAAAATCTCTTATTTCTTACTCCTTAGCTGGTATGCTTGGAAATATCATTCTTGATTTTGCTCTCATTCCTTATTTCGGTATTGCTGGTTGCGCCTTAGCTACTTTAATAAATCAACTTATTATCACCGCTTTTCTCAAAATAAAAATGAAGAAAGCCACCGGTCTTCTTCTTTTCCCTTATCTTAAAAAAATAATTTTTTCTTCTTTAGTTATGTCTCTCTTCACTCTCCTTCTGTTTTCTCTCAACTTAAATATCCTCATCATCATTCCTGCCTCCGCCGCTCTCTATTTTTTCCTCCTTTTTTCCCTAAAAGAAAATCTCCTGAATTTCTAATTTTACGAAAATTCTCCGTCTATAAAAAAGCATAAAAAAACAGAAAGAATTCATTACTTTTCTAATTATCCATTTTTCCTATTATCCGACAATCGTCTGATAATAGGAAAATAAACAAAGTTGCCGCTAGGCAACTACATTAATATCAACTTCTCTATCTAAAAATACTCAAGAATTTTACCGGCTTATTGTTTTAAAAATGTCGCGGAGGGCAAGCTGGCTTGGTTCCTTATTAGAACAGCTTGCCCGAGCGCAAGCGGCAATTTTTCGCTGGAAAAAATTGACC
>MHLG01000013.1:0-8229 GCA_001821375.1 Candidatus Liptonbacteria bacterium RIFOXYD1_FULL_36_11
GATATAATAGGAATTATAACTGGATTCCGGCCTGCGCCGGAATGACAGGAGAAGAAAAAAGTAGAGCTGGATTCCGGTTTTCACCGGAATGACAGACGGGGGAAACCCCAGTTAAATAATTTTCTTTCAGAAAATTAAAAAATTAAAATTTTTTATTTAACGGGGTAAAGTTAAAAAGTTTATGAAAAAGTTTTTTAAGTTTTTATATAAAAAAATTGTTGCGGGGGGAGTAATGGGAATAGCTTTTGTATTATGCGCAGGAGCGGTTTTAGCTTTTACAGAACCTTCAAGCGGGCCGTCTGTAACAGAGCCGGCGAGCGCTGATTCTACCGGACAGATAGAGATACTTCTTGGAACATCGCAAAGCGTGTCAACGGCAACGAGCACAATTTTTGGTTATTTAAGAAATGTTTATACGGATATAGGCGGGACGCCTAGTTCGGTAGCGCCAAATGCAAGCGACGCGGGGAAGCTAGTGGATTTAATTGGAACGACAGCAACGGCGGTGGATGGAAAAACGTTATTTAATTTTTTAAAAAATATAAATGATAGTTTAGATTTTCCGGAGACGAGCAGTGTTTTGAGTTCGGATACGGTGAAAAATGTTTCGGGGAGCGTTAGTAACTGCTCAACTCCCGGCGCACAAAGCTGTTACGCGACAGGGAGTTATTACGCGGCGACAACTCAAACGTTAAGTGCAGCATCAGAAACAGTAAGTCAAGGATATTATGCGGCGACTACGTTGAGTACTGTGGATTCGGATTTGGCGGCGAGTAAAATTAAGAGTGGAACTATTATTTTTGGAGTGACAGGGACTTTTGGAAATGGACCTTGTTGTGGGTCGTCTACTCCATCTCCGGGAACTGTTTGTTCTGACGGTACTGTTTATGCAGGTTTGTCGCCAGATGGAAATGAAAAAATGTGCGTAACGCCAGCAGATAGTGGTAGTTTTTCTTGGAATGATGGTGTTGAAGATTACGTTGTTACAGGTTATACGAGTACTACAGATGGAGATGGCAATACGGGAGGAATTGCTTCAAAACTTGATTCGGAATCTCCGCATCATGCAGTGCAATATTGCGGAAGTTTGCTAGCTTATGGTTATAATGATTGGTATTTACCAGCTAAAGATGAGTTGAATGTGATATACACAAACAATGTGGCGATTGGTGGGTTTGATAAGAGTAATTCAGTTCAATATTATTGGTCTTCGTCTGAACTTGGTACTTTTGCTGTTTGGCATCAGCGGTTTACAGATGGGAATCAAACGGCTACTTATTATTATAAAGCTAGTTATCTTCATGTGCGGTGTGCTCGTAAGGGAAGTTGAAATCTTACGAAGTCCGACTTCGTAAATTAAAGTCCGACTTCGTAAATTATCGTAAATTATTCCAAAGAGACACTTTTTACGTAATCTAAATTGATGTTTTCTATCCAATCCGTGAAATCTTTTTGATAATTCCTTTCTCCGCCAAAAAATTTTAAAAGTAAATTACGATCAGTAAGAGAAGGAAAGTTTTTTTGTCCGCAATAGTCAAAATGGCTGCTCCAGCGGTAAGAGTTAAGGAAAGCGAAGGCGTTTTTGGATTGATTGCTAGGATTGTATGGGACTGTAGTAAAATAGTGTTTAGTGACAGCCTTAATAAGCATAAATTGATTTATCGGATGTATTCGTATATAATTGGTTATAGTTTAAATATAATCGATTTATGAATCAAAATAAATTTAACAAGAGAATAAAACTGACCCAAGAAATTCTTGCTAAAATAGGAAAAATTGATGAATTTAAGGGTCTCTGGCAAGGAAGTTTAAGACTTAGTCCACAAATATTAGGGCGTCTTAAAGCGTGGGTCATTATTACCTCTACTGGCGCCAGTACTCGTATAGAAGGCGCGAAGATGACTGACGAAGAAATTGCGCGATTTTTACGTGGACTCAAAACTAAAACGCCTAAAAGTAGAGATGAGCAAGAGGTTGCCGGTTACGCTGATTTAATTGGGCGGATTTTTGATAACTATAAAACGATTAATCTTACCGAAAATTGGATTTTACAATTTCACAGCATACTCCTTCAATTCTCTGAAAAGGACAAAATTCATAAAGGGAAATATAAGTCTACAGACAATACTGTGGTTATGACTAATAAACAAGGCGAACAGGTGATTCTCTTCAGTCCTACACCTCCTTATTTAGTAAAACTGGAAATGGAAAATATTATTACGTGGACGAACGAACAGTCAGCAGTTAATGAAATTCATCCAATTCTTATAATAGCAAACTTTGTTTTTGAATTTTTAGCAATTCATCCTTTTGAAGATGGTAATGGCAGAATAAGTAGAGCGCTAACTAATTTTTTACTTCTTAGGTCGGGCTATACTTATGCGCCTTATGTTGCTCTTGATGAAATAATTGAAGAAACAAAAGCAGAATATTATCTAGCGCTTCGCGCTACCCAAAAAAATCATAAAACTAATCACGAAGACATAACTCCGTGGGTGGAATATTTATTAAGTGTTCTTATTAAACAAACTGAAAAGGCGCGCAGATTAATGGAATCTGACCAGCCGGAGAAACTTCTTTCGGGGAAACAGATACAAATATTTCAGCTATTTAAGAGTGGTAAAGAGATTGGAGTGGCGGAGATTAATAAATTACTTAAGGAAAAAATATCTAAAGCTACTATTAAACAAGCTTTATCTAGGCTGGTGTTGTTAAAGTTACTTGAACGTATTGGCCAAGCGCGCAGTACGAGATATAAGATAAGAGGATGAAGTTTTATAAAGTTGGATTTCGTGAACCTAGTTATTTCTAAAAAGATGATTCTTGATAAAGTTGGAGATTGATATCATATTCTTAAACGAGTATTTCGGTAGAATAGATTTTACGAGGTCGGACTTCGTAAATAGATAAATAGTTTTATTTTATGAAAGTGGAAAGAGTTGCAAAAAAATAAGGTTTTTGATAAGATAGGCTTGTGAAATTAGAAAATTACCAAGCTGATAAACTGAAGAAAGAAGTTTTAAGGATAATAAGCAAACATTTGGATTTAAGGGATTGTAAGGTGTTTTTCTTCGGTTCAAGAATAAACGGCAAGGCAGAAGAAGGGTCGGATATTGATATCGGACTAGAAGGAGACAAATCTGTTTCTCTTGCCACCTTAGCTAAAATAAATGAAGAGTTTGAAGAACTACCTATTTTTTATAAGATTCAGGCAGTTGATTTTTTTGGAGCTGATGATAGGTTTAAAATAGTGGCAAAAGAAAAGGTAGAGTTTTTAAATTAGTTTTTTAGAATGACTAAATTTGAGTCCTCTTTAAAAGATTATAAGGAAGCCTTAAGCCGTTTAAAGGAAGTTTTGTCTTTACCGGAGAAGAACGATATAATCCGTGATTCTACTATTCATAGGTTTGAGATTGTTTTTGATTTGGCGTGGAAGACGTTGAAAGCTTTTTTAGAGGAAAAACAGGGAATAAGGTGCGCGGCGCCGAAGAGTTGTTTTAGAGAAGCTTACAGCCAAGGATTTTTAAAATATGATGAGTTTTGGTTGGCGATAACAGATTTAAGAAATGAGACGGCGCATACTTATAGTATGAAAAAAGCGGAGGAGGTTTTTGAAAAAATTCCGAAATGTTTTGAATATTTTGATGTTTTATTAAAGATTTTTGAAGAAGAAGTAACCCCAGTGAAATACAAGATAAATTTCACGGGGTAAACCCCAGTAAAATAAAAAGACAATTTTGTGGGGTGGATAAAGTTAAAAGTGACAAGTTAAAAAGTAGTAGGTAGTCCTTCGTTAAGAACTCAGGATATAATAGGAATTATAACTGGATTCCGGTTTTCACCGGAATGACAGACGGAGGAAACCCCAGTTAAATAATTTTCTTTCAGAAAATAAGAAAGATTTTTATTTCACGGCTTGCCTGCCGGTAGGCAGGGCAGGCAGGTTTCAATAGGTTTGGGATATAATAAGAATTATGAAAGATTATTATAAAATTTTAGGGGTGGAGAAGGAGGCGAGCGAGGAGGATATAAAAAAGGCTTATAGGAAGCTCGCGCATGAGTATCACCCTGATAAAGCGGGAGGAAACGCGAATAAATTTAAAGAAATTTCGGAGGCGTATGAGATTTTATCCGACCGCGAAAAAAGGACGAAATATGACCGCTTTGGAACAGCGGAGGGTTTTGATTTTTCCGGAGGAGCGCCTTTTTCGGGGGGCGGGGCGGGACCGTTTTCAGGATTCGGTTTTGATTTTTCGGAGATGCCGGATACAGAAGATATTTTTGAGATGTTTTTTGGCGGAGGGTTTCCCGGAAGGCAGAAAAGAAGAGTTTATAAAAGAGGTTCGGATTTAGAGTATGAGATTCTCATAACTTTGGAGGAGGCATTTTTAGGCATAGTGAAAAAGGTGGAATTTCCAGTTTTGACGAAATGTGAAACTTGTAAGGGAAAAGGATTTGACGAAAAAAAAGGATTTGTAAAATGTCCAGTATGCGGTGGCAGAGGAGAAGTAAAAGAAACGAAGAGAACGTTTTTTGGAAGTTTTGCGCAGGTGAAGCAGTGCGCTAATTGTTTTGGAACCGGAGAGATGCCAAACGCGCCTTGCGCCAAGTGTAAAGGAAGCGGCAGAATGAGTGGAAAGAAGATGGCGGAGGTGGAGATACTTTCAGGAGTTGCCGACGGGCAGGTTATAAAAATAAAAGGAGGAGGGGAAGCGGGAGAGAGAGGAACGGAAGATGGAGATCTTTATATAAGAGTAAAAATAAACAAGCATTCTGTTTTTGAGAGAAGAGGAGATGATTTATTGATAAATAAAAAAATAAGCGCGATAGACGCGATTTTAGGAGAAGAGATAAAAATAAAAACAATAGAAGGAAAGGAGACAAAAGCGAACATCCCGCCGGGGTTCAACTTAAAAAATCCGCTGACTATTTTTGGTGAAGGAATGCCGAGACTGGGAAGTTTTGGAAGAGGAAATTTAGTGATTAACTTTGAAATAGAGACGCCGAAGAAAATAAGCAGGAACGCAAAGGAGCTTTTAGAGAAATTAAAAAGGGAGATGGAGGAGTAAAAAATGACTAATTAATGAGGAAATTCCAGTTAAAAGTTAAAAAGTTTACCCTGTGTAGTAGTTACTATACTACACAGGGTAAATAAAGTTTTAAAGTTAAAAAGTAGTAGGTAGTCCTTCGTTAAGAACTCAGGATATAATAGGAATTATAACTGGATTCCGGTTTTCACCGGAATGACAGACGGGGAAGAACTGGATTCTAATTGTGCTTGCAGTAGGCGGGGGTAAAGAATTATAAATCAAGAGAGGGTGACGATAGATAAATAAAAAATCGCTGAAGCGATTTTTTATTTTAGGTGTCCGCCCAGCAGGAATCTCACTACTCTCCGCTTAAGGCGGATGCGTTTTAAAAACCCACGGTTTTTAATATTTTCCTACACGGAGGAAACCCGGTTGCTTTTCCTCCGACCCACCTTTTGTTCGATTCCTTATAAAAAAAGAATATTTTTTGTCCGCCCAGCAGGAATCGAACCTGCGACCATCTGCTTAAAAGGCAGCTGCTCTACCAGCTGAGCTATGGGCGGTTAAAAGTAAATTTTATCTTTTTTGAAAAAAAAATCAAATAAAGCATTTGATTTTTTTGGGAAAGAATAGTATATTAAAAAGCGTTTTATGGGGAAGCAAAAAAATTTTTTAATTCTTGTTTTAGTAATAGTGGTTTCAATAACAGCTCTTTTTTTTGTTTATCCCGTGTCGCCGGTGGCTAATTTTGCAACTAACTTTAGACCATGGAAACTTGGGCTTGATTTAGTGGGCGGGAGTTATTTAATTTATGAAGCTGATATGAGTCAGGTAGCGGAGGCGGATAGAGAGTCTGTGATGGCGGGATTGCGAGATGTAATTGAAAAAAGAGTAAATTATTTAGGCGTGTCGGAGCCGCATGTTTTTTCAGCAAAAGAAGGAGAATCATACAGACTGGTGGCGGAACTGGCTGGGGTAAAAGATGTTAACCAAGCGATTATGATAATTGGGCTGACGCCAACTTTGGATTTCAGAGAAGTTACCGGAGACGGGACAAAAGCGGAAGATTATAAGATGACTTCTTTAACGGGAAGATATATAAAGTCTGCTTCTTTAAATTTTGATCAGACGACAAGCGAGCCGTTGGTAGCTTTAGAGTTTAATAGTGAAGGAGCAAAAATTTTTGAGGAGATAACGGGAAGAAATGTAGGAAAAAGTTTAGCGGTGTTTTTAGATGGAGTGCCGATAGAGGTGGCAACGGTGCAAGAAAAAATAAGTGGAGGAAAGGCGCAAATAACAGGAAGGTTTACTATGGACGTGGCAAAAACTTTAGTGGAAAGGTTTAACGCGGGAGCGTTACCAGCGCCGATTACGCTTATAAATCAGCAGACAATAAGTCCGACTTTAGGGGCGGATTCTTTAAACAAAGCCATTTTAGCCGGTCTCGCAGGAACGCTTTCTATTATGGTGTTTATGGTTTTGTATTACGGGTATTTCGGTATTTTTTCTTCACTGGCTTTATTGATTTATATACTTTTAAGCGCAGCTTTTTTCAAGATTGTACCGGTGACGATGACTTTGGCGGGAGTAGCGGGATATGTGCTTTCTATAGGAATGGCGATAGACGCCAGTATTCTTATTTTTGAGAGAACAAGGGAGGAGCTAAAAAAAGGATTAACACGGAAGGCGGCAATAGAGGAAGGATTTAAACGAGCGTGGACTTCCATAAGAGATTCAAATGTAAGCACAATAATTACGGCGGTTATTCTTTATTATTTTACCTCCAGTTTTGTAAAAGGGTTTGCATTAACGCTTTTAATCGGAGTTTTAATCAGTATGTTTTCGGCAATAACGGTGACGAGAACGATGTTGATGGTTTTTGTTAAAAATAAAAATAATTTAACGGCCTGCCTGCCGGTAGATAGGGGCAAAAGTTAAAAAGTTTATAAAGTTAGAAAGTAGAAGGTAGTCCTTCGTTAAGAACTCAGGATATAATAGGAATTATAACTGGATTCCGGCCTGCGCCGGAATGACAGAAGAAGAAAAAAGTAGAAAGTTGAAAGTAAAAAAGTTTATAAATAAGAATCATGAAAATGTTTTTTAAAAAATATGATTAATGTAGTTGGAAAAAGGAAAATATTTTTAGGAGTAGCGGCGGTAATGGTGGCCGCGGCTTTGATTTCCATTTTTTATTTTGGCTTTAAGGAAGGAATAGATTTTTCCGGAGGGACTTTGTGGCAAGTGAAATTTGATAAGGAAATTGCGCAGGAAGAGATAGTAAATATTTTGAAAGATAACGGAGTGGAAGGAGTGGTGATAAATAAAAGCGGCGATGGATCATATCTTTTACGTTTTAAGAGTATAAGTGAGGAAGAGCATAAGAAAATCTCTTCAGTTTTAGAAGAAAAGGAGGGGAGTTTTAAAGAGCTTTCTTTCCAATCTATCGGTCCGTCGGTTGGTAAGGAGTTGAAAACAAAAGCGGTTTTTGGAGTGGTTTTTGTGCTTTTGGCAATTTCTATTTATGTGAGCTTAGCTTTTTTAAAAGTTTCTTATCCGATAAAGTCGTGGAAGTATGGAGTAGTGGCGTTGCTTTGCCTTTTTCATGATGTGGTAATACCGGCGGGAGTTTTGGCGTGGCTTGGAGAATATAAAGGAGTGGAAATAGATACAAATTTTGTGGTGGCGCTACTCGTGATAGCGGGATTTTCCGTGCACGATACGATTGTGGTTTTTGACCGCATAAGAGAAAAGTTAGGTCTGGCGCGCGGTAGGGAGCAGTTATCGGTAGTGATAAATGATAGTGTTAATGAAACAATGGCGAGATCAATAAACACTTCGCTGACTTTAGCAATTATGTTGTTAGCGCTTTATTTCGCCGGACCGATAAATTTACAATATTTTGTTTTGACGATTTTAATAGGAACAGTTGTCGGGACTTATTCTTCTATTTTTGTAGCCAGTCCTTTTTTAGTGGTGTGGCACAGTTTGAGTAAGAGAGTTCACCCTGTGAAATAAATTTCAGGATGAAATTAAGATTTATTCCGCTAGGAAATAAAAAACAGATTTAGCGGAATAAATCTTATTTCACGGGGTAAAAATTAGGCTGATTACAGTTTACTGAAAGTTAAGCTTTAGCGGTGACGAGGACGATTATTTTGGAGGCGCCGGCGGCACGAAGAGTTTTAACAGCTTCTCCAGC
>MHLG01000013.1:8304-8733 GCA_001821375.1 Candidatus Liptonbacteria bacterium RIFOXYD1_FULL_36_11
ACCAGAAACATTTTTCATTCTTAATTCTTTGCTTTTTATTTCAGATTGGGGCTGGGAATTTTTTATTCTGAAAAGGCAGTTTTTAAGCGGTAAGGAAAAAGCGGCGGCAAATTTTTTAGCGATGAGTTCGGATTGGTTAAAACCTCTTTCTCTAAAGCGTTGTTTAGAAATTGGCATAGGAACGACAAAAAAATTTTCCAGATTAAGATTAGCCAAGCGAGCGTATTTTATAAGAAAAGAGGAGAGGATAACTGATGCTTTTTCTATTCTTTTAAATTTGAGAGCGTGAATCAGTTCGCGAATGGCGGAATTTTCGTAACTTGAGGCGGCGCCAAAAAGAAAATTATTTTCAAAGTGGCAGATTTTTTTATTGTCGGGCAGGCGGGCAAAACAGGTAGGACAGGCAAGAGCGTTGTTTATGGAAATTGA
>MHLG01000013.1:8745-17048 GCA_001821375.1 Candidatus Liptonbacteria bacterium RIFOXYD1_FULL_36_11
CTCTACTGCGAACTTAAAAATTTAGCTGCAAAATTTTAAAAGCTCTTCCGCTTATATTAGCATATAAACATCATCGCTTTTAATAATTTTTCGCTTGAATTTTTAAATTCTCGTCACGAGAGCGTGTTTGGTAATAATTCCATTAAATAAAAAATGAACTTTAGTTTTTTAAGTAATTTTTTTACAGGAGGGGGGGTGATTGGAGTGGATGTGGGGACGGCTTCAATTAAGATGGTGGAGGTGTCCGGCAGTGAGGGAAAAATGGAAGTGAAAAACTACGGGATTTTGGAAAATTACGGGCATTTTGACAGATTAAACGATGTGATACAGACAAGCACGATGAAAATTTTTGAGAAGGATGCGGCGGAATTGGTAAAACTGCTTTATAAGGAAATGAAAACTAAGATTAGAAATGTGGCGGTATCACTGCCTGTTTTTTCTTCTTTTACCGCACTTATTGAAATGCCGGATATTTCTGATAAAGAGGTGGCGAAAACTATTTCTTTTAAAGCAAAACAATATATACCGTTGCCGCTTGAAGAAGTAACGCTGGATTGGTTGCCGGTTGGATTTCGGAATGATAGAGAGAGAAGACTTAAACAGATATTAATTGTTTCTGTGTCGACGGAACAGATAAGGAAGTTTAAGGAGATATTTAAAGAAGCAGGATTAAATTTAGTCGCCTTAGAAGTGGAGAGCTTGAGTAATGTTAGGTCTTTAATAGGAGGCGATCCAACACCGACGGTGATAGCAGATATAGGGTCGCATTCTACTGGCATAATTATTGCTCAAGATGGATTTTTAAAATCTTCGGCGCAGATAGATTATGCTGGTAGTCATTTAACGCACGCTCTTTCTAAAGGATTAAATATAAATTTAAGAAGGGCGGAAGAATTAAAAAAGCAGAGGGGATTACTTGGAACTGGAGGAGAATTTGAGTTGTCCACAATAATGTTTCCTTTTGTTGATGTTATAATAAATGAGGTGGTGAGGGTAAAAGAAGTTTACGAAAAGAATTATGGAGTGAAAGTGGAAAGAATGATTTTAACTGGAGGAGGCGCAAACCTTTTGGGTTTAACGCAGTATGCCGAAAAACAGACAAAGATGACAGTTTTGAAAGGAGATCCGTTTTTGAATTTTTCATACAATTCAGCTCTTCAGCCAGCGGTGCAAAGTTTAGGATGTTCTCTTTCAGTTGCTTTAGGGCTCGCTATGCGGACGTTATAAAATGAGATGATTGCAAAACTATTCCGGCTGTAATTTGCTTTTTCGGTCAATGCACGGAGTAAAGGATTTTTACCGTAATTCTATTACGACTCAAAATAGTTTTATAACCATCTTAATCTTTCTTATATGGCTTTTAATCAAACCGAATTAGAAAAACTAGCGCTTGGGAAAACACGTTCTGGGTCAGCGGGAGTAATGTGGCGGCTTTTAGTTTTTTCTTTAATGATTTTTTTAGTGATGGTGATAAGTTATATAGCTTTGAATTTCGGCTATAAAAATATTTTAATCAGTCAAATAAGCAAAACAGAGACGGAGACAGAAAGTTTAGCAGGAGGAGTGTCGGATGCTAAAAGGGTAGCAATGATAGATTTTTATTCTCGGCTTTCAAATTTGCGAGGTTTGCTTAAAAATCATATTTATTCTTCGGAGTTTATTTCATTATTAGAATCAAGGATAAATAAAAATGTTTCTTTTAATAAGGCAACAGTTTTAATTGATGATGGAGAGGTAAAGCTGACTGGCACGGCGAGAAGTTTTGGCAATCTAGCAGAGCAGATGGAGGCGTTTAAAACAACGGAAGGAGTTTCTTCTGTTGTTTTGGATTCAGCACAAGCCGGAGAAGATGGGAAGGTGGTGTTTTCTCTAAAATTTAATTTAAAAAAGGCACAACTTTTAAGAAAATAATTAAAGAAGTTATGAAAGAATCTAATAAAAGAATGCTTAGTTTACTTGCGGCTTTTGTGCTTTTTTTAGTTTCTCTTTTTATTTTTAGCAGTTTTGTTAAACCGGCTTTTTTAGAAGTAAGAGATTTAAGAGAACAACTAAAAACTGAACGTGATCGTTTAAATGCCCAGAAGAACGCAAGTACGGCGATGGATAGTTTTTATGCCGATTATAATAAAAATGCGGCGAGTATTAAGAGCTTACTTGAAACTGCTTTACCAGGAGGAAAAGATGTACCGCAATCGGTTTTTCAAGTGCAGTCGCTTTCTTATGCAAGCGGATTGAAATTGAGGTCTTTTTCGGTTGAGCTGGCTAATGTTGCGAGTGGAGGGGAAAAGGCTGGAGTTTCTTTAATAAAGAAGGTGGAAAAGATAGAAATGGATGTAAAGCTTTCCGGAAAGTATGAAAGCTTTAAAAATTTTTTGAAAGCTTTAGAGACAAACGTAAAACTGACGGATGTAAAAAGTATTGATATTTCAACAGCTACCGGAGGAGATTTAGTTTTCGGATTAAAATTAAATGCTTATTATCAGGAGTAGAAATAATTATAAGAATAACTAATTACTAATTTCTAATAATTAATAAATATAGAAGAAAAAAGCAAGAATTAAGAAGAAAATAATTACTAATTTTTTAAAATATGGCTTTTATAGTAGAACAAGAAAAAAAGAAAATAGAGTGGGTGCCGATACTGGAAGGAGTTTTTATAGTGGCTTTTTTTGGAGTAGCGGTTTACTATCTTTTCTTTTCCTCTTCTTCTTTAGTGGAGCAAGTTATTTTTAAGCAGTCTGATTTAGAGCGTTCAGTGACGGAATTGCAATCTTTGGGAATTAAGGAGGCGCAGGATGCTGTGATTAGTAATCCGATCTTTAAATCTTCCGGTTTAAAGTTGCCGGATGTTGGAACAGGAGAGCTTGGGAGGGAAAATCCCTTTTTAGGAATTTAAAATTTTAGTTTTTAAAATTAAGTTTTGCGGAAGGTTCGGTAATCTCTGGCTGAAGAAGATTTTGGCTGTTTTTTCTGAAAACGGAAGTTATGTGTAGGAGGGTTATAAAAAACGGTATGGATAATTCTTTTCTTTTACAAAAATTAGTTGAGAAAAAGATTTTAGATCAGATGACGGCGGAGAAGCTTGAAGCGGAGGTTTCTTTTTCAAGAAGGCCAATAGACGAGATAATAGAGGAAAGGAGAATGGCTTCTTCGGATGAGGTAGCTCGGGTTAAAGCCGAGCTTTTAAATATTCCTTTTAAAAAAATCAATTTAACGGAGGTGACGGAGGAAATTTTAAGCGTTATTCCGGAGGAGACGGCAATAAACTATAAAGTTGTGCCGCTGCAAAAAAACGGAGAGATGTTGACGGTGGGAATGGTTTACCCGGATGATGTGCGGGCACAGGATGCTTTGCGATTCATAGCAAAAAAGTTACAAGTTAGTTTGGGAGTGTATGTGATTTCAGTAGGTGATTTTGAGGCAGTGTCAAAAAAGTATTCTCCTTATAAAAATAGGGTGGAGGAGGCAGTAAAATCACTGGCGACAAAATATGAAAGTACTAAGGGCGGACGTTACGGTATGCAGAGATTGGTACAGCTTGACGAAGGGGCGGCGGTGTCGGAGGAGGCGCCGATAATAAGAATCGTTTCTTCAACTTTACAGGAAGCAGTTGATTTAAAAGCTTCGGATATTCATGTAGAACCACAACGTTCCAGAGTAAGAATAAGGTTTAGAATAGACGGAGAGCTGGAAGAAGCAACTTCTTTTCCTTTATCTTTGCATCAGCCGATTATTTCCAGAATAAAAATTCTTTCTGACTTAAAGATTGACGAGGCGCGAATTCCGCAGGACGGGCGTTTTCGCACAATAATATCTGGCAGAGATATAGATTTCAGAGTAGCGACTTTCCCGACGCCGATGGGGGAAAAAGTAGAGCTTAGAATTCTTGATTCAAGTATTGGCTTAAAGGGGTTGGACGAGCTTGGGCTAGTAGGAAAGAATAAAGAAATTTTGGAAAAAGGAATAAAAAAACCTTTCGGAATGGTTTTAATATCAGGACCGACCGGTTCTGGAAAAACGACGACTCTTTATGCTTTAATGCAAATTTTAAATAATGTAGGAGTAAATATTGTCAGCTTAGAAGATCCGGTGGAATATTTTATGGAAGGTTTAAATCAGTCACAGATTAGGCCGGAGATCGGATACAATTTTGCTTCCGGATTAAGGCAGATTTTAAGGCAAGATCCGGATATTATAATGGTTGGTGAAATTAGAGATGAAGAAACGGCGGAACTGGCAGTGCATGCGGCTTTGACTGGACATATTGTTCTTTCTACACTTCATACTAATAATGCTGTTTCTGTCGTTCCAAGGCTTTTAGATATGGGAGTAAAAAAATTTCTTTTACCAACAGCGATAAATTTGATGGCTTCGCAGAGGTTAATAGGAAAACTTTGCCAGAATTGTAAAAAAGAAGAAAAGGTGTCGGAGGAGATTTCTTCCGAAATAACTAAAGCGCTTGAGACTTTACCAGCAGAACTTACAAAAAAAATAAAGTCTCCATATAAAATTTTTAGAGCGGAAGGGTGTGATAAATGTAAAAGGAAAGGAACACTGGGCAGAGTGGCTCTTTTTGAAGTTTTTGAGATGTCTAAAGAATTAGAAGGAATTTTATCGGCGGGAGATTTTTCTGATATAAAAGTTGGTGAGGAGGCAAAAAGGCAGGAGATGATTACTTTAAGGCAAGATGGGGTGTTAAAAGCTTTAGAAGGGCTTGTTTCTATGGAAGATGTTTTAAGAGAAACAAATCGATAATTTTTTAAAAGATAGAAATTAATAAGAGAAAATTATATAATATAGTTATGGACTACAAACAAAAATTAGGAGATTTGCTTTTAGTGACAGCGAGGCAAGGAGCTTCAGACTTACATATTGCAGTCGGAAGAAAACCAACGCTTCGCATAGACGGTTATCTTATTCCTTTAGAAAAGGAGCCAATATTAACACCGGAGATGACGGAAGGAATGTCAATGTCAATGTTGACAGATGTTCAGAAGGAAATTTTTTTAAAAGACAGACAACTTGATTTTTCTTTTACTTTTGAAGACAAAGCGCGTTTTAGGGTAAATGTGTTTTTTCAGCGTGGTTTTTTGTCAGCGGCTTTTAGATTAATAATGGCTGAAATAAAAACGATAGAAGAGTTGCGGTTGCCGACGGTATTGCACGATTTTACTAAATCGGCTCAAGGATTTATTTTAGTAGTAGGACCGGCAGGGCAGGGAAAATCAACAACCTTAGCTTCTTTACTTGATGAGATAAATCATAAAAGAACGGAGCATATAGTAACAGTAGAAGATCCGATAGAATATTTGTTTATACAGGATAAGAGTATAATATCGCAAAGAGAAGTGGGGTTTGACGCTTCTTCTTTTCACGGAGCTTTAAAGTCGCTTTTAAGGCAGGACCCGGACGTAATTATGATTGGAGAAATGAGAGACCGGGAATCAATGGCAATGGCGATGACGGCGGCAGAAACTGGACACTTAGTTTTTTCAACGCTACATACAAATTCAGCGGCACAGACGGTGGATAGAATAATTGACACTTTTCCGGCTGATCAGCAGGCGCAGATAACTTCGCAATTATCGTCAACACTTTTAGCCATAGTTTCACAAAGATTAGTACCGAGAATTGACGGGGGAAGAGTGCCGGCGACGGAAATTATGATAACCAATTCGGCAATAAAAAATTTAATTAGGGAGAAAAAGATTTATCAAATAGACTTAGTGATTGAAACAAGTTTGCAGGAAGGGATGATGACTTTGAATAGGTCGCTCTCGGAGCTGGTGATGAAAAAAGAAATATCTCTTGAAAACGCGGAGTCCTATTCTCTTAATCCTTCAGAGTTAAGAATACTTTTAGAAAGAAATTAAAAAAGTTATAAAGAAAAAAGAAAAGAGATAGAATTTTTTTTAACAGGTAAAAGGATAAAAAATGAAGTTTAAGTATAGTGCAAGAAATCAGGAAGGAGAGATGCAAGTGGGAGTGGTGGAGGCGGCGAGTCGCGATGCGGCGGCGTCTATTTTGAACGGCCATAATATTTTTATTCTTTCTTTAGAAAGTGCGGAAAAAAGCAGTTTTGTGGATAGGTTGAGTGGGTTTTTTAACAGAGTGAAGTCAAGGGATATGGTGGTATTTTCGCGTCAGCTAGCAACGCTACTTGAGGCGAAAGTGCCGTTGGCGGACAGTTTAAAAAATTTATATCGTCAGACAAGTAATAAAATTTTAAAAGAAGTTGTTTTTGATATTAATGCTGATGTGGCGGCGGGAATTTCTTTTTCGCAGGCGCTAGAAAGACATACAAGTGTTTTTTCTGATTTTTTTGTGAATATGGTGCGGGCGGCGGAAATGACGGGAAGAGTAGATGAGGCGATGTCTTATTTGGCGGATTATCTTGAAAAAGAAGATGTATTAACCGGAAAAATAAAAAATGCTTTAATTTATCCAGCTTTTGTAATCGGACTTTTTGTTTTAGTGGTAGGGATTATGGTAGTTTATGTTTTTCCACAGATAAAACCAATTTTTGAGGAAACGGGAGTAGTTTTGCCGATTTATACAAGAATTATACTTGGGTCAGGAGATTTTATACTAACTTGGTGGTGGGCAATTTTAGCGATGGTAATAATTTTTCTAGTGGTGATTATTGATTACCTTGGAACAGAAGAAGGAAAAATATTAATAAACGATTTAGAGCTTAAAATTCCAGTGGTGGGAGATCTTTTTAATAAAATATATGTGACAAGATTTACTCAATCAGCAAGTGTTTTAATAAAAGGAGGAGTATCGGTGGTGCAAGCAATACGCATTACGGCAAGAACTATTGGTAATGTGGTTTATGAAGATGAACTTTTAAAAATCGCGGATATGGTAAAAGAAGGACAACTTTTATCGCGAGCGTTGGAAAGTTCAACTTATTTTCCGCTACTAGTGGCAAACTTGACAGCGATAGGAGAATCAACAGGAAAATTAGATCAGCTTCTTTCTAAGGTGGCTGATTTTTA
This sequence comes from Candidatus Liptonbacteria bacterium RIFOXYD1_FULL_36_11, assembly GCA_001821375.1. Lineage (GTDB taxonomy): Bacteria > Patescibacteriota > Minisyncoccia > UBA6257 > XYB1-36-10 > XYB1-36-10. The sequence continues at coordinate 15,747 of MHLG01000013.1, forward strand.
TACAAGGCAGATTGATGACAAGGTGAGTAATTTAGTAGAATTAATACAACCTGCTATGATGGTAGTAATAGGATTGTTTGTGGGAGTATTATTTGCTTCTATTTTGATGCCGATTTATAATTTAGCACAGGCGTTTTAAAAAAGTTGTAAGTTTAAAAATTTATAAAGTTTTTATTAATGAATTTTTTTAAAGAAATTAAAAGTGGAAGAGAGGGTTTTACTTTAATTGAAATGCTGGTAGTGGTAGGAATCATAGGCGTTTTAGCGTCTTTGGTTTTAGTGGGGCTTGGTCCGTCAAGAACGGCTTCAAGAGATGTAAAGAGGATTTCAAATGTAAATCAGTTGAGAAATTTGTTAGAGGTTTATTATTTAAAGAATTCAAAGTATCCTGATTCGTTAAGTGAAGCTACTTTACTAGGATATAACAAGGTTGTTGGCACAGAAAAAACTGAACAAGAGCGTTATGGGTATACGGGTGGTGGAAGTAGCTATACAATAGGTGTTAATACAGAAGGAGATCAGAAGGGGTCTGTCACTACTGGCGAAGCCGGAATTGTTAAATGTGAAACAGATTATTGCGTAAGTTCGGATTAAATTATGCAAGGAGTTTTTATTGTTTTGTTTGTTTTTGGTCTAATAGTAGGCAGTTTTTTGAATGTGCTTATTTTTCGGTATGAGCTTGATAAGAATGTTTTTAATGTAAAGAAAATAAGCGGCCGGTCAAAGTGTCGGTCGTGTGGAAAGACACTTTCTTTTTTTGAGTTAGTACCGGTTTTAAGTTTTTTTTTCCAGGGAGGAAAGTGTAAAGGGTGCAAGCAGAGGATTTCTTGGCAGTATCCGCTAGTGGAGATTTTGGTGGGGCTTACGACTTTTGGAGTGCCTTATGTTTTCTCGGAGATATTTTTTATTAAACAGCTTTTTTTGGCGGGCGAGCCGATGTTTTGGTTTGTTAGTATTTGCGCGATTTGGATTTTAGTTTTTTACGTTTTAATAACAGCGGCGGCGATTGATTTTCGGTTAAGAGTTATTCCAAATGAGTTAAACGCGCTTTTAACAGTTTTTGGAGTGGTGGCGGTTTATTGGCAGTGGTATTATCAGAAATTTGGAGTGGCGGAAGGAAGTTTTTTAGGCAGGTATGGTTCTATGTTTGGATTCAGGGATAGTGTTTTTACTAATCATATTTTAGCGGCGGTGTTAGCTTTAGCATTTTTTATTTTGATAGTGATTTTAAGCCGAGGAAGAGGGATGGGAATAGGAGATGTAAAAATGGCGGTGGCGCTTGGAATTTTATTCGGTTGGCCG